>NZ_AP022847.1:310000-620000 GCF_015100395.1 Nitrosophilus alvini
AAAGGCTGCTTTCATGAAAGGGAACATATATGAGCTTCAGAAGCTTTTGGACGAATTTATAGAAAAGAGGAATTGGCAAAAGTATCATTCTCCTAAAAATCTCTCAATGGCTATAAGCATAGAAGCGTCAGAACTTATGGAGCATTTTCTATGGTGTGAAAAAAATGCTTCAGAGTTTAGTAAAGAGGAAAGAGAAGAGATAGGAGAAGAGATGGCTGATGTCCTTCATTTTCTTCTCAGGCTCTCTTCCGTAATGGATATAGACCTTTATGAGGCTTCGAAGAAAAAGATAGCCAAAAACGAAAAGAGGTTTAAGATAGAAGATGCAAATAGTATAAAAAAGAAAGGGTGTTAATGCTTACGACACAAAAACTGACTCAAAGATACGGCAAAAAAGTTTTGTTTGACAATATTAATATAAAACTGGACAAAGGCAAAAGATATGGTCTCATAGGTGCCAATGGAGCAGGAAAGAGTACTTTTCTGAAAATTTTGGCAGGGCAGATTGAGCCTACGGATGGTGAAGTACAGATACAGCCTGGATTGAAACTCGGAGTTCTCGGCCAAAATCAATACGCTTTTGAAGACTTCACTCTAAAAGATGCAGTACTTTTCGGCAACAAGAGACTATATGAGGCGCAAAAAGAGAAAGAGAAGCTTTATATGGAGGGTGATTTTGAAAGTGATGAGGTAAATAACCGCCTTGCAGAGCTTGAGATGATATGCGCGGAAGAAGACCCCACATACGAGAGTGAGGTGCATATAGAAAAACTACTTGAAGCCCTCGGTTTTCCTACTTCACGGCACAATGACCTTATGAGCTCTCTTACCGGAGGCGACAAGTTCAAAATACTGCTGGCGCAGGTGCTTTTTTTGAAGCCCGATATTCTTCTGCTCGATGAGCCTACCAACAATCTTGATATCGAGACGATAGCTTGGCTTGAAAACGAGCTCAAAAGGCATGAGGGTACTATGGTTGTTATCTCTCATGACAGGCATTTTCTAAATGCGGTTGTGACGCATATACTTGACCTGGACTTTAAAACTATCAGGGAATTTACCGGAAACTATGACGAATGGTATATAGCTGCAAACCTGTTGGCAAAACAGGCAGAAGCGGAAAGAAACAAGAAACTCAAAGAAAAAGAGGAGCTGGAAAATTTCATCAGACGTTTCAGTGCAAACGCTTCAAAAGCGAAACAGGCTACAAGCAGACAAAAACAGCTCGAAAAACTGAATCTCGAAGAGATAAAGATATCAAGCAGAAGAGATCCCAGCATAGTTTTCAGGACGCACAGAGAGCTTGGCAAAGAGATACTTGAGGTAAACGATATCTCAAAAAGCTATGGCGAAAGAAAAGTATTTGAAAATTTTGCTTTTAAGTTTGAAAAAGGGGATAAAATAGCTGTTATAGGAAACAACGGAGCAGGTAAAACTACACTTCTTGAGATCATTATGGGAAATCTAGAGCCCGACAGCGGAAGCGTCAAGTGGGGCGAAACGGTGAGTGTGAGCTATTTTCCGCAGAACACCACGGATATAATAACGGGGGATATGAAACTATATGACTGGATACAAAACTTTGATCACAAATGGCATATAGATGAGATAAGAAAGTGTTTGGGGCGAATGCTATTTAGCGGTGAAGAGCAGGAAAAAAATATACAAAACTGCAGCGGCGGCGAAAAACATCGAATGATGCTTGGCAAAATCATGATGGAAAAGTCCAATTTTCTTGTTCTTGACGAACCGGATAACCATCTTGATCTTGAAGCTATCGTTGCTCTCGGAGAAGCTTTGCACAGATACGACGGCGGAGTTGTCTGCGTAACTCACGACAGAGAGCTGATAGATGCTTTTGCAAACAGGATTATTCATATAGGTGATGATGGGAATATTGTTGATTTCAGAGGAAACTACGAAGAGTTTGTGGAGTCAGGCAGAGAGTGAGAAAATCTAATCTATCGATTTTCTCAGACTTTTGACTTTACAACTATCTTTTTTGCGTCAAAAAGCTCTTTTGCTTTTTGAACCATCGGCTCTTGCAAAATATCCCGGGAATCTATCTCTTTTGCGGCAAGCCCGGCTTGTGCGCTTACACAGCTTCCTCCTCCTTCTATCTCTTCTATCATAGAGCTGCACTGGGCATTTGCTTCAATTTTTTGCTCTTCACTCTTTTTTTTTACAGGGTCTTTTTTGGATATCTTCGTATCGATTCCGAAGATTTCCTGAACGAAATGGCGAATGATTCCATATGAGATTTTCAGTTTTTCTCTGCACTCGCCTTTTGCATCGCTTTCCCAGGTCAAAACGGAATTTTCAAAAGAGATAAACTTTATGCTCTCTTCAAAGCATTTGCCAAGTTCGTAATTTCTGTCATACAGTTTTTCTTTCAGCTTTTCAAAAAGCGCTTGGGGTGAAATCTGTTTGGATGACTGGGGTCTAGGTGGAGAAACATGCCTGTTTTTTGGCTCATCTTTGGTGTCAGGCAACACAGGTGGCAAATCATACTCGTTTTGAAAACTCTCTATCAGCTCTTCTATCTCTTTTATTTTGAGAGATTCGCTCATTTTCAAAAGAGTCAAAGTCAAAACAAAATTTTCATCTGCATTGATCGAAAGAAGAGATTTCGCATCGCTGAGTATTCTGAAAAATCTCTCATGAATGATAGGAGTAAACCGGATATCCTCTTCAAAAAGTCTCTCTTTTAAAAAAATAATCATCTGATCTATGATCATATCGGCTTCGTAGTCCCTAAGCGTTTCTACACTCTCTTTTATCGCTTTTTTGTCTCTTGAGAGAATATTTTCATAAATTCTTTCAATTACTTTAGGGTCAACAAGCCCCAGCATATCAGTAACAGTCTGAACACTTACAACCCCTTTGGAGTAGATAATAGCCTGGTCAAGCAGTGTGAGAGTATCTCTGAGTGAACCAGAGCCGCTTCTGGCAAGTATCTGCAGGGCCTCCGGTTCAAAATCCACTTTTTCGAGATTTAGTATATGCGTCAGATGATTTACGATATCTGTATCAGAAATTTTTTTAAATCTGAAATGCTGTGTTCTACTCAAAATCGTGGGAGGCAATTTTAAAGGATCAGTTGTTGCAAGGATAAACTTTACAAATTCGGGCGGCTCTTCAAGAGTTTTCAAAAGAGCGTTGAATGCTTCGCGTGTCAGCATATGGACTTCGTCTATGATAAATATTTTATATCTTGCTGATGCCGGTTTGTATTTTGTCTGTTCTATCAAATCTCTTATGTCATCTATTTTCCTGCTGCTTGCAGCATCCATTTCAATTATATCTATATGCCTGTTTTCATTTGCCGCTTTGCAATGTTCGCAAACTTCGCAAGGCTTGCTTGTAGGTCCGTTTTCGCAAATTAGAGCTTTTGAGAAAATTCTTGCCGTAGATGTTTTTCCGCTGCCTCTTAGTCCTGAAAAGAGGTATGCATGTGAGAGATGTTTCGAATCGAGTGCAAGAGAGAGAGTCTGTGATATAGAGTTTTGTCCGATGAGGTCTTCAAAACGTTTCGGACGGTATTTCAGCGCTAAAACTTCAGACACTTTTATCCTTTTTGATTCGTGATTCGTGGCTTATGACTCGTGAACGGATAAACATAAATCGTTACACTATTATACACAATTTTTTCCAAGCCATTTTTTTGCCACATTTTTAAGATAATCGGGATTTTCAGAGGCGAACAGCGAAAGCTTCGTTTCGTTGAAATTTCCATTACAGTCGAAGTTTTCCTGCAGATATTCGACTATTGCTTCTCCGGAATGTATCAAAAAAGTATTATTATCAAAATAATTGCCTATTTTATCGGCAATCAGAGGGAAATGGGTGCAGCCCAAAATTACCGCTGAAGGTTTTTCGATGTCATTGAAATAGTGGGTTATCGAACTGTCAAGTACTGCGCCTTCAAATATCCCCTCTTCGACGATAGGGACAAAGAGTCCTGTCGGTTTGGCAAGGATGTTTTTATAGCCTTTTTCTTTCAAAAGCCTTTGATACTTACCACTTGAAATAGTGGCTTTTGTGCCAATAATCAAAATCTTTTCATCTTTTTTTATATCATATCGTTCCAGAGCTATAACTCCCGGTTCAATGACACCTACTACAGGATAAGAAGCATTTTCTCTCAGTTCCGGTATGGCATATGCACTAACCGAGTTGCAAGCGGTAATAAGAATATCTATGTCGAAATTTTTGAAAAACTCCAGAGCCTCCAAAGAGTATCTGATGATGGTGTTTTTGTCTTTTATTCCATACGGAACCCGGGCGGTATCTCCAAAATAGACGATCTCCTCAAATATTTTGTGTCTGATGAGGCTTTTTACGACGGTGAGTCCTCCGATTCCGCTGTCAAAAACTCCGGCTTTCACATATATCCTTTACTATCGACAAAGAGTGATAATTAACGAGTAAAAAGGAGCTACGCTCCTTCATTCATTATCGAAAGAAACTCTTCGTTGTTTTTAGTTTTAAGCATTTTGGAGTACAGGAATTTGAGTGCTTCGATTTCATCCATCTGCTGCATAGCATTTCTTAGAGCCCAGACTTTTTGCAGGGTATTTGGATCGATGAGGAGTTCTTCTTTTCTTGTTCCGGATTTTAGGATATCGATGGCCGGATAGATTCTTCTGTCTGCTATTCTTCTGTCAAGAACAATTTCGCTGTTACCGGTTCCTTTGAACTCTTCAAAGATAACCTCGTCCATTCTGCTTCCGGTATCGATAAGTGCTGTGGATATGATAGTAAGGCTTCCGCCTTCTTCTATGTTCCTTGCGGCACCAAAAAATCTTTTTGGTTTATGAAGTGCGTTTGCATCCACACCGCCTGATAGTACCTTTCCGCTCGAAGGTGTAACTGTGTTGTACGCACGGGCAAGTCTTGTAATGGAATCAAGAAGAATAACCACATCCTTCCCCATCTCTACACGTCTTTTCGCCTTTTCTATGACAAGTTCGGCAACGCGCACGTGGTTTTTTGCAGGCATATCAAAAGTCGAACTGTATACTTCGCCTTTGACGCTTCTTTCCATATCGGTAACTTCTTCCGGCCTTTCATCCACCAAAAGAACTATAAGCTCCACTTCCGGATGGTTTTTTGCGATACCGTGGGCAAGCTCTTTCATAAGTTCGGTTTTACCGCTTCTTGGCGGTGCCACTATAAGTGCTCTTTGGCCTTTGCCGATTGGTGTAAAAAGATCCAGTACACGTCCTGTAAGCCTCATAGGGTCATATTCGAGTTTTAATTTTTCAGTCGGATAAAGTGGTGTAAGATTGTCAAAAAGCGGTCTTTTTTTGCTCTCTTCCGGTGGAAGATAGTTTATTGCTTCAATTTTAAGAAGTGCGTAGTATCTCTCCTGATCTTTCGGAGGCCTTACCTGTCCCGTAACGATATCACCGGTTCTGAGTGCAAATCTTCTGATTTGCGTACTGCTTACATATGCATCATTAACCGTGTCGCTGAAGTTTGCATTTATAGCTCTTAAAAAACCGTAGCCTTCCGGAGTGATTTCCAAAATACCGGTAAAAAGTATATAACCGCCTTTGCTTACCTGGGATTTGAGTATTTCAAACATCAAATCCTGTCTTTTGTATTCCTGCGGGTTTTCTATTCCCAATTGGCTTGCTATTTCGACAAGTTCATCGAGTGTTTTGGTTCGAAGTTCTTCGATTGTATACCCCTCCACCGGGATATGCGTTCTACTTTTGGATTTTTGCTGTGTGTTTTCGCTCATTGCGTCCTCTTGTGATTTTTAGAATTTCTTGCAGTGAAGAATGTGATGGTAGATATAAAAAAGAGCATCAGGTTTTGATTTATGGTGTTATTTTATTATAAACAGCTACAGTATGTCAAGGGAGAGCCGTAAAGAAAAAGCAAACTGCTTTGCTTTTTCAGGCTCGCACGGCGAGGCGAATATGCGGGCGAAGCCTGCATAGCCTACGCCAGTTTACCGAAGAAGGCTGAAGGACGAAGGTTGAAGGGAGAGCCGTAAAGAAAAAGCAAACTGCTTTGCTTTTTCAGGCTCGCACGGCGAGGCGAATATGCGGGCGAAGCCTGCATAGCCTACGCCAGTTTACCTATAGAATGCACGGCGATGGCGATGTGCAGAGCGGAGCGATTGCACCGCCAGACGCCAGTTCACCGAATAAGGACGAAAGAATAAGGAAGAAGGACGAAGGTTGAAGGTTGAGCAAACTGCTCACCAATCACCAATCACGAAACAAACGCTGCATAAAGCATCACTGGATATACAATCGCTCCGATATAAAACATAGCGGGATTTACTTGTGTTTCTGCGGGAACAGGCAGAATTTCCCAAATCTTTTCACCTTTTTCAAGTTTGCCTATAATTGAGAGTTTAAAGACAATATCAAGAAATTTCAAAAACAGTATAGTCATCATCCAGAAATTATAGATATTATATTTTATGCTTACGAAAAGAACAAAATAGAAACTGGGATGTGATAAAAAGAACTGAAAAATACCTTTCTGGTATCTGTTGTAGATATTTGAAAAAATTTCGGCAAAATTTGTGCCTTTCTGCCAGGATGCCTCATAAAGTTCCAAAAGTAACAAAATCGTAACATAAATTATTATATTTTCCATAAAACACCTCAAAAATTATCCGTTATTTTAATATAATTCCACTACAATAATATTAAACAGTTATATAAAAATGGAGCGGATGTTGAAAGAGATTTTGATTTTGAATACCGGCGGTACGTTTAATAAGATATATGAACCGAAAACAGGCAGACTAATCGTTCCAAAGAGCAATATCGCTGTCGAGAAAATACTCTCCTGCTATAAGGATAACATAGACTATATTCTGGAAGGGATTATTTTTAAAGACAGTCTTGAAATGAATGAGAGCGACAGAGAGCAAATTGCAGATGAAATAGAAAAAAGAGACAATGATTTGGTCATTGTAGTACATGGTACCGATACTATGGATAAAAGTGCCGCATATGTATCAAAAAGAGTAAAAGATAGATGTATCATATTTACCGGTTCAATGATACCGTTTGGCATGGATCCAACCGAAGCGGCTGCAAATTTTTCCCTTGCGCTCTCAAAACTGATTTTGGATCCCCAGCCGGGAGTTTTTATAGCTATGCACGGCCTTGTATTGCCATACGATAAGATTTTCAAGGACAAAAAAGAGGGAGCTTTTAGAAAAGCCGAAAGATTATGAATGTTAGTGTTAGTGTGGGTGTGGGCGAATACGGATCACCAATCGCCAATCACGAGTTACGAATCACGAATCACGAGTCACCAATTACGAATCAAAAGGAAAATAGTTGTCGAAAATCAAATGTGACCATTGCCATCTGGAGTTTGATGAAAAAGTTATGATAGAAGATGATTTAGGCGGCGAAAAAAGATATTTTTGCTGCAAAGGGTGCCAGGGGGTATATCATCTTCTCAAAGAGGAGGGACTTGATACTTTCTATGACAAACTCGGGGATAACAAACTAGAACCTGCTGTTGCGGCTACAGAAAAGGATGATCTGGAAAAGTTTGATCTTGATGGTTTTGAAAAAAAATATGTCAAAAAAAGCAAAGAGGGACTAAATGAAATCAATCTTATTATAGAAGGAATTCACTGTGCAGCTTGTGTATGGCTAAATGAAAAAGTTTTGCATCAGACTCCCGGTATCATAGAAGCTTCGATAAACTACTCAAACAACAAAGCAAAAATTGTCTGGGATCCTGATGAAATAAAACTCTCTGAAATTATAAGAAAAATAAGATCAATCGGTTACAATGCCTATCCTTACGATGCACAACTGCAAGAAGAGAGAGCCGTTAAAGCAAGACGGGACTATTATGCCAGGATATTAGTTGCAGTTTTTGCCACAATGAACATAATGTGGATTGCTATTGCTAAATATGTAGGCTTTTTCACGGGTATGAATCGCGATATTAAAGATATATTGAATGTTGCAGAATTTATACTCGCGACTCCCGCCCTTTTCTATAGCGGATGGGTATATTTTAGGGGTGCATATTACGGTCTTAAAAACGGTTTTGTTACTATGGATCTTCTTGTAGCGACCGGTGCGACACTTGCATACGTTTACTCTATCTATGCAATGATAACGAGAACAGGAGAAGTATATTTTGACTCTGTTACCATGATAGTAACTTTCGTGCTGGTTGGCAAATATCTTGAAGTTTTAAGTAAGAAGAATGCTGTAGATACCATAGATAAGCTCCTGGGAACTGTTCCCACGGAAGTAACTGTGATAAAAGACAATGAAAAAGCTCTTGTAAGTATAGAAGCCGTTCGCCCGGGGGATTTGATAGAGTTAAAGCCGGGCGAAAAAGTTGCGATAGATGGGACTATAGTTACTGGTTCGGCATCTTTTGATGAAAGCTCGCTTACAGGAGAGAGCGAACCTGTTTTTAAAAAAGAGGGTGACGAGGTTCTTAGCGGTTCAATATGCCTTGATGGCGTAGTTAGATATGAAGCCAAAAAAGATTTCAATACCTCTTTACTTTCAAATATAATAACACTTCTTGAAGACTCTATCACCAAAAAACCTCGTATTGAGAAACTTGTAAACCGGATATCGAGATATTTTTCCGTAACGGTTTTGAGTATAGCGGTATTGACTCTTATAGCATGGTATATATATACAGGCTCTTTTGAAAAAGCGTTGATTGTTGCAATTTCAGCCATTGTAATAGCATGCCCATGCGCATTGAGTCTGGCCACTCCTATGGCTACACTTGTGGGGATAAATTGGGCGGCAAAACACGGGATTTTATTTAAAGAAGCCGGTTTTATTGAGACAATGGCTAAAAGTGATATGCTTGTTTTGGATAAAACCGGAACGATTACCGAAGGAAAACCGAAAGTTGTTGACGCCTCATTTTTGAAAGAGTTTGACCGCTCGTTTCTTTACTCGCTTGTTTTGACTTCAAATCATCCTATAAGCCGGGGAGTTGCGGATTTTATAAAGGATGAAGGAGTAAAAACGCTGGAGCTGGAAAATATAGAATCTATAGAAGCAAAAGGAGTAGTAGCGGAATATAAAGGAAAGAGACTAATAGGAGGAAATCCGGAACTACTTAAAGAAAAGGGTATAAAATTTGAGTATGAAGGGGAAGATTCCGTTTTTATTTTTGCCATAGATGATAAAGTGTGTGCCCTGTTTGAACTTAGAGACACACCAAGAAGCGGAGCTGCAGAAGCTGTAAAGAAAATAAAAGAGATAGGCATTAGAGTTGTAATGCTTACAGGAGACAATGAAAAAGCTGCAAAAAGAGTTGCAAAAGAGGTTGGTATAGAGGAGTTTTACGCAAAACTTCTGCCGCAGGAAAAAGCTATGAAGATAGAGGAGTTTCGTAAAGAAGGGCATATCATAGTGATGGCAGGAGATGGTATAAATGACACAGTGGCTTTGTCTTTGAGTGATATATCCATAGCTATGGGCAGCGGAGCGGATATCGCAATAAGTGTAAGTGATGTTGTCCTTCTTGACGAAGAGCCCAAGACCCTTTATAATGCTTATGTTATAAGCAGAAGAGTCTATAAATTTGTGAAACAAAATCTTGCTCTCTCTTTGATATATAACTCAATAGCTTTGCCTTTGGCTGTAGCGGGTTTTGTGAATCCTCTGATAGCAGCTATTTCTATGTCGCTGAGTTCCTTGCTTGTAGTGGGAAATTCGATCAGGATAAAGAGAGTTAGTGTGAGTGTGAGTGAATACTGATTGCCAATTACGAATCACGAATCACGAATCACAAATCACGAATAATGAATTACGAATTTAAAGGAAAATTATGAGTAGTGGCGTAGTTGTTATGATGCTTGTCGTTTCCACCCTGTTGGGGGCGTTGGGGCTGGCTGCGCTTTTGTGGGGACTTAGAACCGGTCAGTTTGATGATTATGGTAAGTTTCTTGACGGTGCGAGATTTGACGGGGAAGAGGAACTTAAAGATGCTGTTATGATGGAAGAAAAAAAGAAAAAAGCACTTGAAAAAAGAAGAAAAGATAAAAGGATAATGCCTGATTAATATTTTTAAAGAGGTTTTCCGGGCAGAAAGCCCGGGGAAAAATTACTTAAGACCGTGGATATATTCAGCTACAGCCTGAATATCTGCATCACTATAAGATGCAACCTGTCCCTTCATAAGAGCGCCCATTCCGTAAACATTTCTAGTTCCAGCTTTATATCCTTTTAGGTCTTCAACAAGCTTTGCAACATCCCATCCACCGATAGGCGCAGATTTTCCAAGAGCTTTTTTCTCACCTTTAGCACCGTGGCATCCGGCACATTTTTTGTAAAGAGCTGCTCCGTCAGCTGCCATTAGTGACATTGCGCCAGCGGCGATTAGTCCAACGATTGCCAATTTTTTCATTGTGTCTCCTTGATTGTTTTGTACAAAATTTTTGTACAATTTGGATTAATTACGTCCTAATTATAGGTAAAGAATTCTTTATCGTAGATAATTTTTCTTAACTATTTCAATATCTAAATTTGTTGAAATTTTAAAATCAAAGTAAGAAAGATTAAGGCAAAATCAATTAAAAAAAGATGGAGAAACAGTGAGAAAAGCGGTTTTTTTAGATAGAGACGGGGTTATAAATATAGATAAGAGCTATGTATATAAAAAAGAGGATTTCGAGTTTTCCAAAGGTGTTTTCAAAGCGTTGAAGCATTTTAGGAAATTGGGATATCTGTTAATTATCGTAACAAACCAATCCGGAATAGGGAGATGCTACTATACTCAAAAAGATTTTGAAAAGCTGACAGAATGGATGCTTGGAGAGTTTGAAAAAAAAGGGGTAAAAATCGATGGAGTCTATTTTTGCCCTCATAAACCGGAAGATGGTTGCATATGCAGAAAACCGGAACCTGGTATGATAAAAAAAGCTGCCGAAGATTTTGATATAGACCTTAAAAAATCATGGATGATCGGCGATAAAGAGAGGGATATCGAAGCTGCACACAGAGCGGGGATAGAAAATACCATATTGATTGGGGATATCGACACTTCAGCGAAATTCAAAGTTAATTCGATTTTGGATACAATTTCAATTATTAAAGTATAGAAGGCCGAAAGGAAGCTTATATGAAATACGGTGAAATAGACTTTAACAATAAAACCATTTTGATAACCGGTGGAGCGGGGTTTATAGGAAGCAATCTGGCTTTTTATTTTCAGGAAAATTATCCGGAAGCAAAAGTCGTCGTTTTTGATCTTTTCAGAACGGAAGAGAGGTTTTCAAACGGCAATCTTAAAAGTTTCGGTCATTTTAAAAATCTTCTTGGTTTCAAGGGTGAAATAATAAGCGGTGATATCAATAATAAAGAGGATTTAAAAAGGCTTCTTGATTTTCGGTTTGATTATATATTCCATGAAGCTGCTATCAGTGACACTACGGTTCAAGATCAGAAAATCATGATAGATACAAATGTAAATGCCTTTAAAGATCTTTTGGATATGGCAGCCGAAATGAGAGCCGTTATGGTATATGCTTCCAGTGGCGCAACATACGGGAAACTTCCGGCTCCACATAAAGTAGGAACGGAGGCTCCTGCCAATATATACGGGTTTAGCAAACTTGCAATGGATCATTTGGCCTATGACTATATGAAAAAGATAGATTTGCCGATTGTAGGACTTAGATATTTTAATGTATACGGTCCGAGAGAATACTTTAAAAACAAAACAGCTTCAATGGTACTTCAGTTTGGTCTGCAAATACTGAGCGGCCAAAATCCGAAACTTTTTGTTGGTAGCGACAAAATAAAAAGAGACTTTATCTTTGTAGAGGATGTCATTCAGGCAAATATACTTGCCTGCAATCCAAAAAAGAGTGGTGTATATAATGTGGGAACGGGACTGGCCAGGAGCTTTCAGGATATTGTCGATATTTTGCAGCAAGAGCTCGGTACCGATATGCCTTGTGAATATATCCCAAATCCATACGTAAAACAGTATCAGTTTTTTACCGAAGCCGATATAGAGCCGACTCGCGAGTTTTTGGGATATGAGCCAAGATACACTTTGGAAGAAGGTATAAAAGCGGATATCCCGTATATAAAAAAGATTTTTGAAGAAGAGATAAAATAGATGGAAATTTTGAAAAAATCAAAACCAAAAATCCTCGTTGTTGGGGATCTGATGATAGATCATTACCTATGGGGCAGGTGTGAGAGGATCTCTCCCGAAGCTCCGGTCCAGGTTGTGGATATCAAAAATGAAAGCCTCGTTTTGGGGGGTGCTGGTAATGTTCTAAATAACCTGTTGGCATTCGGGGCGGATGTAAACGTTGCGAGTGTGGTAGGTGATGATGAAAACGGAGAGTGGCTCGAGAAGAGACTCTCAGACAGAGGTGTCAAAAAGCTTGTGCTTATAAAAGAAGATGGAAGAAAAACAAGCAAAAAAACAAGAGTTATCGCTTCGCATCAGCAGATTGTGAGATTTGACAAAGAGAGCAAAGAGGATATAAATGAAAATTCACAAAAAGAGCTTGTGGGGAGTGTCAAGAGAAACATAGATGATTTTGATTTGATACTGCTTTCCGATTACGGTAAAGGGATTTTGACCGAAAATGTTACAAAAGAGATAATAGATGCGGCAAGAGATGCCGGCGTAAAGGTTTTTGTCGATCCAAAAGGCACTGACTACTCGAAATATACCGGTGCCACTTTGATAACTCCAAATAAAAAAGAGGCTTCCCTTGCGACAGGCATAGATATAAAAGATGAAGAGAGTCTGAGAAAAGCGGGATTCAAACTGAAAAACGAACTAAAACTTGATAATGTGATTATTACTCTATCTGAAGAGGGAATGGCCATATTTGAAGATGAAATGACAAAGATTCCGACCGCGGCACGTGAGGTATATGATGTGACCGGGGCCGGTGATACTGTTTTGGCAGCTTTGGGATTTGCTGTATCTGTCGGAAAGGGTTTGAAAGAGGCTGCAAGATTTGCAAACCTGGCAGCCGGAGTTGTTGTGGGAAAAGTGGGATGCGCTACAGCAACGATAGAGGAGATAGAGGAGTATGAGAGTTCTTTGCACAAAAGCAGCAGCGACAGCCATATAAAAAGTTTCGATGAGATAGAAAAAATTGCCGGTTTATTGAAAGAGAAAGGAAAAAAAGTTGTCTTTACAAACGGCTGTTTTGATATATTGCATATAGGGCATGTCAAATATCTCGAAAAAGCGAAAGCTTTGGGTGACGTTTTGATAGTAGGACTCAATTCTGATAATTCTGTCAAAAGACTCAAAGGAGAAAATAGACCGGTAAATGAGCAGTATGACCGTGCATATCTGCTTGCAGCGCTTGAAGCAGTTGACTATGTTGTTATATTTGACGAAGACACTCCTTATGAACTGATAAAGAGAGTAAAACCCGATGTTCTTGTAAAAGGGGGAGACTACAAAGACAAGGAAGTTGTGGGAAGTGACATTGCAAAAGAGGTTAAGCTTATAGATTTTGTAGAGGGAAAAAGCACTACAGGAATTATAGAAAAAGTAAGAAAAAATTAGTTTTTAATTTATGGTTGATAGTTTATAGGAGATAGAAACTATCACCAACACTAACACTTACAAAAAAGGAACTGCAAATGATGGAAATAGTCGAAAGGGATCTGCATTCCCACCTTGAGACTGCTGCAAAAGTGATAGAGGATATGAAGTTTCATATATATACCGCATGTATAATAACAGTCGAGACTTTGAAAAACGGTAAAAAGATACTGATTTTCGGAAACGGTGGCAGTGCTGCAGATGCACAGCATATAGCAGCGGAGCTTACCGGTAGGTTCAAAAAGGAAAGAAAAGGTTTGCCTGCTATTGCGCTTACTACGGATACTTCTGCGCTTACCGCCATTGCCAATGACTACGGGTATGAACAGGTGTTCGCAAGACAGGTTGAGGCTCTGGCACAAAATGGCGACCTCTGTATAGGAATATCTACAAGCGGAAACAGCGAAAATGTCCTCAGAGGTCTTGAAGTGGCAAAAACGATGGGATGCAAGACGATAGGACTTAGCGGAAAAGAGGGAGGCAAAATGGCATCTCTTTGCGATGCAAATATAGTAGTGCCTTCAAATGAAACTGCCCGTATTCAGGAGATGCATATTTTGATAGGACATATTATCTGTGCAGCGGTAGACGAGGCTTTTTGATACAGGGATAAAACTATCCGGTCAGCTCTTTTGCCGCTTCTATAACCATTTGTGCGGATATTCCTTTCATACATTCATGATGTTTCAGCGGGCATACCCTTTTCATACAGGGGGCGCATTCTAGGTTCAGTGAGATTACTTTGCTTTTCGGATTTTTCCACTGGGATGTGGAAGTGTAGTCGGTGGGGCCGAATATTGCCACTGTTGGCACTTTGTAGGCGGCTGCGATATGCATAGGACCGCTGTCGTTTGTGATGAAAAGATCAAGAGCGGCGATACTCGATATAAGCTTTGCAATGTTTGTCTTTCCTGCAAGATTTTTATAGTTTTTTACTCCCAGTTTTAAAAGTTCATTTTCTATATCTTTTGCTATTTTAACTTCACCCGGCCCACCGAATATCAGTATATTGTACTTATCTGAGAGTGCGGCTGCTGTTTTTGCAAATCTGTCAGGATACCATCTCTTTGCGCTTCCGTAGGTGGCACCTGGGTTTATTCCAAGCAGAGGTCGAAGGTTGAAGGTTGAAGGGGGAATTTTGGGAAAATAGAGTTTCAGGTCGCCTGCCGGCAGGTTTGTATTTAAAATCTTGTTGATAAATGTGTTGTATTTTTCTACCTGATGAAGAGAGGTAGAAGGAAGAAGTTTGAAGGCTGAAGGGTTATATTGATAGCGTTTTTTTGAGCCGGTTAAAAACAGAAGAAGTTTAGAGAAAAAGTGGCTTCTAAAAGTGACGGCAATATCATGCGTACCTATCTCTTTTGCAAGTTTATAGGCGGCAAAAAGGCGGTTTTTGCTCTTTTTTGTATCGTCCACAAAGACTCTTTTGACTTTGGGATAGTTTTTTAAAGCTTCTGTTGATACATAGCTTCCGACCAGGGTTATTTCTCCGGGATTCAAAGTTTTTATGAGGTTTTGAATGGCGGGAGTCGCCATGATGGTATCACCCAGCCATGTGGGAAGTTCTATAAGCAAGGTTGAAGGTGGAAGGTCGAAGGTGGAAGGTCGAAGGTTGACGGCTGAAGGGTTAGATGAGTTCATAGATAACCTCTAAAGTTTTTTGGACATTTTTTTCTATGGTGTACTCTTTTGAAATCTCTCTCATCTCTTTTTGTATTTTGACAAGTTTATCATTATTTTGCAAAAGGGTATCTATCTTTTTGACTACCGAAAGATCTTTTGGATTTTTCATTACAAGCTCTTTTGGAAGTATTTCTGCCGCACCGTTTTGTGCTGTTGTAAATACCACATTTTCAAAACTCATCGCTTCCAAAACTACGTTTGAAAATGGTTCGTATCGTGTAGGAAACAGAAATATATCCGAAGCTGCATAGAAGTGGTCTATATCATTTCTTGGGCCTGTAAAAGTCACTTTTCCCTCAAGTCCCATAGCCTTTGCCATCTGTTTATATTTAGATATTTTTTTCTCTTTGCCCAGTATAAAAGCGTGATAGTCGCTGTTTAAAAGCGCCAATATCTGCAAAAACTCTGCCACTCCTTTTCTTTCAAAACCGCTTCCGGCAAAAAGAATGATTTTTGAATCTTCTTTTATTCCAAATTCTTGGCCGATTTTCATTTTTGATTGTTCTTTGTCAAACTCTTTTATCTCTATACCGTTATAAATAACCGCTATTTTATCAGCGTCGATTTTGTAATACTCAACAATCTGATTTTTTACCTGTTTGGAGTTTGCAATTATCTTTTTTGCGTTACGGAAACATTTTTTTTCAAGATAAAGATATGTTAAATGCAGGGGATTTAAAGATATACCTTTGGACTTTAAGAAGGCTTTATGTACTCCGTCACCCGCTCTGTAGATATCGGGGCAGATGATGCGATCGAGCGAGAAATAGAATTTTTTCTCTTTTTTGCCGCATACCTGTTTGTTAAAAAGAAGAGCTTTAAGCCAGGATGGAAGCCATTTTGGAAAATCTGCATGTATGATTTCATAATCGATATTTTTTTCTTTTAAAACATTCGCAACTCTCTCAAGATACCTTTCGGCTCCTCCATATGGAGTATATTTTTGGCGTATGAAACTAATTTTTTTCATATTCTATTTTATTTAAAGTAAGTCCTAAAATTATAACAAAAAGCATAGCAAATTCATATCTAAAAGTAATATTCATAAATGACATTATTAAGGATGAAACAATCAAAGCCATACTGATTTTAGATAGATAGAAATCTTTTGTTTCCCAAAATTTATATAAAGCTGATAAAAGAAAACCTAAATAGGTAAAGAGTCCAAATAATCCTCTTTCTAAAAGCATATCCAAATATGTGTTATGTGCATTATTTATATATCCTTCTATAGCATTTTTCCCAAAAAATGTTTTTGTAGAGAAAAAGATGGAATTTCCCATACCTATTCCAAAAAAAATATTATGTGAAAGCCAAATATATATACAACTTATCCATATTTGTATTCTTGCTGGATCATTAAATCCTTTTTTTATTTTAATTGCGACTCTACTATCAGGAAAGAAATATAAAAAAATCATTGCAAGAAGTGCTATAGCAATAATTGATATTAAAATATTTTTTATTGTGATTCTATTGAAAACATATAATAGGAAAATTATCATTATAGGAAGTGTATATATTGCCATTCGGCTTCCGGTAAGAAATATAAAGACTATTGTAAATATAAATGTAACTAAAGCAAGGTTGTTTTTATTATATAGCCAATAGCCAAATGAAATGACGAAAATAAACATTGCATATGTAGCAGATCTGTTTACGGAACCAACTGAGTTTAAAGACATATACCTATAATGTTCGATAAAATATTCATAAAATCCATATAGTCCAGCAATGATGAAAGAAATAAAAATTGTATTAAAAATAAATTTTTCTGAAATCTCAAATTTTTTATACGGCAACCATCTAAAAAAGAAATAAATAAAAGTTATAAATAGTAAGTTTGGAAACTGTTTTAAAGTTTCTTGTGTATTTACTCCAAATAATATTCCAGTAAAGGCTACTAACAAATGCAGTAGTATAAAAATATCAACAATATTAAACTTAAGATAGATTTTTTTCAAAAACAATTCATATAAAAAAAGCAAAAATAAAATGCTAAGAGAGATATTTTTAACAGCCTCTGTCAGTGGAAGAGAGATAATAAAAATAAATATTAAAAATTTGAACCAAAAATTATAATTTTTTAAAGAAGTTGTCAGCATTTATGCTCCTTGCTTCATATGTGTATTTATTAATGCAATCACTCTGTTTTACCGGTTTTTTATTAGTTGCTACAATTATTTTATAGGCAAAATCTTTTGGGTTGTTTTTCGATAAAAAAATATTTTTGCACTCTTTAACTATATTTGTAACACTTGGGTGGTTCAAAGTTACTATAGGAATATTTGTAGCCATATATTCAAAAAGTTTCATAGGTGAAGTTAAGTATTTTGATTGAACATTGTCTCCTAGAGGAACGAGCAATATATTAGAGCACTCTAAAATTTTTGGAATTTCATTATTATCAACAAAACCCCTGTAGTCTATTCTTCCTTCAAGATTATATTTTTTTACTAAAAAATTGATATATTCAACATCTTTTTTGCTTTGTCCACCAGCAATTCTAAGTTTATACTCTTTTGGAAGCAACTTTAAAGCTGCAAATATAAGTTCGACATTTTTCCATTTGTTAAATTGTCCGGTGTATGTCAATACTCTATTTTGGCACATTTTAACATTTTTAAATTTTTCAATTTCTACTCCATTAGGAAGAACTGTATATTTAAATTTTGGATAATATCCAAATTCCTTTTTAAAAAACTCTACTTGTGAATAGTTAGTAAATATTATTCCATCAGAACTATTTAAGAGTTTTTCAAAGTACTTTTTTGAATACTTGGGTTTGAATATATAAAAAAAAGATTCTTCATGCATTTCATGAATATTTTTAAAATTTACAAACTTTTTTAAAAAGAGAGTTTCTTTTAACTTTTTGTGATGTCTAGTTATTACAAACTTTTGTTTTGTAGTAAAAAATGTTTTCCAAAATTGCATTTTATTTACAAATATATGAACATTGTAATTTTGAATAAATTCGTTTATATTTTTTAAATCTTTTATTGAAACAAACTTGCCATATAAGTATATTTTATATCCAAGTTTTGAAAGGTAACAATAATCTTTAATCACCTGAAGAGTTTGTGCAGAAGAAAATTTTAATTCTAAGGTATGATTGTAAAAAATATTCATATTTTTTTCTTTATTTCCTTGATTACATCTTCTGGAGTTATTTTCAACATTGCTTCACTTTTTTTTATGCCTTTTTGGTAAATTATTTTATTGCTTTCATATTGTATTACTACATGTTTACCGCAATATTGTGTTTTTCTTATGTCTTTATAGCATGATGTTTGCAAACTATTTTCCCAAGGACCCCATACAACCGGATCAGAGAGACCAAAAAGAGTTATAACAGGAATATCTACTGCAGCTGCCATATGCATTGGTGCTGTATCTAACCCTATAAATAACTTGGCTTTGGAATAAAGGGCCGCTGTCTCTTTAAGTGTCAGTTGTCCGGCAAGATTGACAGGTTTGTGTTTAGCAATAGAAATTATTTCGTCAATTATAGCCAACTCTTTTGGATTTGGACTGCCTGTAATAATCACCTTTTGATTATTTTCAATTAAATAGTCTATAATTTTTGCAAACCTATCGATTTCCCAAAATTTATATTGCCATTTAGCAACAGGATGTAAAACTATAAAGTTTTTTTTAAACTTTTTTGTTTTTTCAAGATCCTGCTTTGAAAAGTAAATTTCTATTCTTTTTTCAATCGGTTTTTTATCTAAAAATTCTAAAAAGCTTAAATCTCTTTCTACTGCATGTATCTGTTCAAAATGTGTTTTATATCTATTATATGGGCTTAATGCTTTTAAAAGTTTGTTTTTAGGTAAATAACCAAACTTTTTTTTAGCTTTTGTAAGCAAAGATATTATCGTACCTCTGTCGCCTTCTGTAAGATTGATTATTAAATCGTATCTATTTCGAATTATGTTTCTTGCAAATTCAATCTCAAATTTGATTTTGTTTAATAAGTTTTGTTTTTTGATTAAACTTCTATCATACAAAAAAAGTTTGTTAATATTTACATTATTTTTTAATATCGTTTCGCTCTCTTTGTTGATAACTATATCTATAGTCGAATTTGGAAAAATTAATTTTAAGTTTTTTATCAAAGGTGTCATCAATAAAACGTCGCCAATATTTCTAAACTTTATCAATAATATCTTCATATAATTTCTCCAAAAAATTAAATTGGTATTATATAATAATAAAGTTTTAACATAAAAGTACTTATTAGGAATAAATATGTTCACCGACAAAAACATACTAATAACAGGCGGGACAGGAAGCTTTGGTAAAAAATATACCGAGATACTTCTGAAAAACTATAAACCAAATAAGATAATTATCTATTCGCGAGATGAACTGAAACAGTTTGAGATGGCTCAGGAGTTTAACGAGCCTTGTATGAGATACTTCATAGGAGATGTAAGAGATAAAGAGAGACTGATGACGGCTATGCAGGATGTGGATTTCGTTATCCATGCTGCGGCACTTAAACATGTTCCGGTTGCAGAATACAATCCTATGGAGTGCATAAAGACAAATATCCACGGGGCCGAGAACGTTATACAGGCGGCTATTGCGAACAATGTAAAAAAGGTTATGGCTCTTTCAACCGACAAAGCGGCAAATCCTATCAATCTCTACGGAGCTACTAAGCTTGCAAGCGACAAGATGTTTGTTGCGGCAAACAATATAGTGGGAAAAAGAGAGACGAGATTTGGTGTTGTAAGATACGGAAATGTAGTGGGCTCACGAGGAAGCGTTGTTCCCTTTTTCAAAAAACTTATAAAAAACGGTGCAAAAGAGCTACCCATAACAGATGAGAGAATGACAAGATTTTGGATAACACTTGAACAGGGTGTAAACTTTGTTCTTAAAAATTTTGAGAGGATGAAGGGGGGAGAGATATTCGTACCCAAAATTCCTTCTATGAGAGTAATTGATCTTGCAAAGGCCATGGCTCCTGATCTGCCTATAAAGATCATAGGCATAAGACCGGGAGAGAAACTGCATGAGGTGATGTGCCCGAAAGATGACAGCCATCTGACATTGGAGTTTAAAGATCATTATGTTATAAAACCGACCATTCAGTTTGCCCACAAAGTAGAGTTTGAGACAAATGCTTTGGGTGAAAAAGGCGAGCCTGTCGAAGTGGGTTTTGAGTACAGCTCCGACAAAAACGACTGGTGGCTTACGGAAAATGAACTTCTTGATATGATAGGAAATATTTGATGGATTTTATACCTTATGGAAAGCAGTATATAGACAAAAAAGACAGACGAGCCGTCAAAGAGGTTTTGAAATCCCCTTTTATTACTCAGGGACCGAAAATCAAAGAGTTTGAAGAAAAAATATACGAATATACCGGAGCAAAATATGCCGTGGCGGTCTCAAACGGTACGGCTGCGCTTCATCTGGCGTCTTTATCTATTTTAAATCCCGGGGACAAGGTGCTGACCTCTCCAAACTCATTCGTTGCCACTTCGAACGCTATTTTATATGCGGGGGCAAAGCCAGTTTTTGTCGATATAAAAGATGACGGAAATATAGATTTTGAGCTTTGCGAAGAGATACTAAAAAATGACCCTTCTATAAAAGCTTTATATGTGGTACATTTTAGCGGTAATCCCGTAGAACAGGAAAAACTAAAAGTTTTAAAAGAGAAATACGGTATAAAGATTTTGGAAGATTGCGCCCATTCTATAGGGGCGGAATATAAAGAAATAAAAGCCGGAAGCTGCAAAAATAGTGACTGTTCGATTCTTTCTTTTCATCCTGTAAAGCATTTGACAACAGGAGAGGGCGGAGCGATAACAACGAATGATGAAAGGATATATGAAAAACTTCTTCTGCTTAGAAACCATGGAATAACAAAAGATGAAAATAGGTTTTTAGATAAGAATATGGCATATGACGAAAAAGGCAACCTCAATCCTTGGTACTACGAACAGCAGCTTTTGGGATTCAACTACCGCATCACCGATATGCAGTGTGCACTTGGAATCTCTCAGTTTGAAAAGCTGGATACTTTCATAAAAAGAAGAAGAGATATAGCTTTGAAGTATGATGAAGAGTTCGAAAAAGAGGAATTCATAAAGCCGCTATACGGATACAACGGCCGCTCATCTTACCATCTATATGTAGTTAGAATAGATTTTGAAAAACTCTTCATTACCAAAGCGGAACTCTTTTACAAAATGAGAGAGAAGAGCATCGGGCTACAGCTACATTATATCCCTATAAACAAACAGCCGTATTACCGTTCTTTGGGATATGGCAAAGAGGAGACTCCAAAAATGGACAGATACTATAAAGAGGCATTGTCTTTACCTATGTATCCCTCTTTGGAAAGAGAGGAGCAAGAGTATGTAATAAAAACTCTAAAAAAGTTGGTCAATGAAAATAGAAAATAATCTATTCATTATCATTCAAGCTCGTATGACTTCAACAAGGCTCCTTGGAAAAGTAATGCTGCCGCTATGCGGCAAAACTGTTTTAGAAATTATGATAGATAGATTAAAAAGTTTTGAAAAAAATATAATTATTGCCACTACAAATGACGGAAGCGAAAAACCTATAGTGAAACTTTGTGAAAGAAGAGGCTTGAAATATTTCAGGGGCGATACGCACAATGTACTTGAGAGATACTACAAAGCGGCTTTGAATTTTGGTGCAAAGAAAAGTGATACGATAATAAGACTTACATCGGATTGTCCTCTGATCGATCAAAATATTTTGAAAAAAATGATAGATGAATTTAAGATAGAAAAATGTGACTATCTCTCAAATACAATAGAGCGAACATTTCCAAGAGGATTCGACATAGAAATTTTCGGTTTTGACGCACTTAAAAAAGCTTATGAAAATGCTACCTTGGATTACGAAAAAGAGCATGTAACGACCTATATTCATACGACGCACAAAAATGAATTCAAAATATGCAGCTTCAAAGACAAAGATGACAATTCAAAATATCGCCTAACGTTGGATGAAGAGGCTGATTTCGAAGCGATAAAAGAGATATACAGATTTTTAAAATGCAAAACGGATTTTAGTTATGAAGAGTTGCTCGAGGTTTTGAAAAAAAATCCACATATATATGAAATAAACAGGCATATAGAACAGAAAAAAGTATGAAAACTATTTTGATTAGAGCGGATAGCTCCAAAAATATAGGCACCGGGCATATAACAAGAACGCTTGTTTTGGTAAAGGAATTAAAAGAAAAAAGTTTTAATGTTATATATCTTTCAAGATCTTTGCCAGGAAATATAAATTTCAAGATCAAAAACAGCGGATTTGAGCTTATTGAGTTGCAAAGTAGCGATAAAAGGCAAGAGATAGATGAAGTAAGCCGTATTATCAAACAAAAGAATGCCTCTTTTATTGTATTCGACCATTATGGAATAGACGAAGAGTATGAAAGAGAAATAAAAAAAAGATCCGGTATTTTGGTTTTCTCATTTGATGATACATATCAAAAACATTTTTGCGATATTTTGTTAAATCAAAATATATATGCAAAAAAAGAGGATTATAAAAATCTAGTTCCCTCATCTGCTTATTTGCTTTGCGGGGTAGAATATGCGCTTATCAGAAAAGAGTTTAGAGAGATTGAGATCAGAGATAAAAAACATATCGATCTGCAAAATGTCAGAATACTAGTAACTCTGGGCGGTGCGGATCCAAAAAATGTAACGCTTGAAGTGATGAAGGCTTTGGAGGAGAGCAAAGGTTTCAAATTTCATGCCGATATTGTGGTGGGTGCTGCAAATGAGTATTTGCCCGAACTGCAAAAGTTTGCAAAGAAAAGCAACAAAAGTTACCGAATAATTACGGATGCAAAGAATATGGCCGAGCTAATGAACAAAGCGGATATTGCAGTGATATCTTGCGGAACGACGAGTATAGAGGCTTTATATATGAGGCTTCCTTTTTTGGCTTTGAAGTTGGCGGACAATCAGGAAAAGATATATGAATATCTGAGTGAAAACGGGTATGCAATGTGCGTTGAAAACGAAACAGATGATATAAAAAGAGGTTTTGAAAACCTGATATTTGACAAAACTTTGAGAATAGCCTTTTTGGAAAGGATGAAAACTCTTCGTATTGGAAAAGTAGAAAAAGTTACGAAAGCTATCATATGTAAAATGTTTGAAAATTTTTCGATAAGAGAGGCCGAGGAAAAGGATATAAACGCCGTTTTTGAGATATCGAACGATGAGATAGTCAGAAAAAACTCTTTCAGCAGTGAAAAAATACCTTTTGAGAGACATAAAGAGTGGTTTTTGAAAAAATTAAAAGACGAAAATACGCTTTTTCTGATCGTTGAAAAAGATGGAACAGTCCTTGGACAGATTAGATTTGAAAAAAGTGAAAACGACTATTTTATCAGTATATCATTGGCTTCGATAGTGAGAGGTTGTGGATACGCAAGCGACATAATTTCAAAAAGTGTAGAGTCGTTTCGAAACAGAGTAGGCGATTTCGATATCTACGCGTATATAAAAAAAGAGAATATCGCTTCGATAAAGAGCTTTGAAAAAAGCGGTTTTAAAAAAGTTGAAGAGACTCTTTACAAAAGCATTCCAACATTTGTTTTAAAAAGGCTAAAAAATGATAAGAATAGATAACAAAACTGTTTCAAATGACAGTCCGGTATATATAATTGCCGAAGTTTCCGCCAACCATAATCAAAGTTTTGAGATAGCAAAAGAGATGATAAAGGCGGCGTACGAAGCCGGAGCGGATGCGGTAAAACTGCAAACTTACACTCCCGATACAATAACTTTAAAGTGCGATAATGAATATTTTCAGATAAAACAAGGAACCATCTGGGATGGAAAGACCCTATATGAACTCTATGAAGAAGCATACACACCTTGGGAGTGGCAGCCAGAGCTAAAAAAATATGCCGATTCGATAGGAATTACTCTTTTTTCTTCCCCTTTTGACAAAAGTGCTGTCGACTTTCTTGAAAAGATGAACGTTCCTGCTTACAAAATTGCCTCTTTTGAGATAACAGACATTCCTCTTATAGAGTATGCGGCCTCAAAAGGAAAGCCTATGATCATATCCACAGGTATCGCGACTCTTTGTGATATTGAAGAGGCAGTAAATGCCTGCAGAAGAGTTGGAAATGACAAAATTGTTCTTTTAAAATGTACTTCTGCATATCCTGCACCTCTGGAGGATGCGAACCTTGAAACAATCCCGAATCTGTCCGAAACTTTTGGCGTAATAGCAGGATTTTCAGACCATACTCTGGGTATTACAGCCCCTGTCGCTGCTGTGACATTGGGTGCAAAGGTCATTGAAAAACACTTTATTTTGGATAAGAGTATGGGAGGACCGGATGCCGCATTCAGTCTGGATATAGATGAATTCAAAGAGATGGTTAAGGCTGTAAGAGATACCGAAAAGCTTCTTGGAAAAGTGGATTATTCTATGAGTGATAAAAAGAGAAAAAGCAGAGAGTTTTCAAGAAGTCTCTTTGTAGCGGAAAATATTAGAGAGGGTGAAATTTTGACTGAGAAAAATATCCGTTCGGTAAGACCGGGATACGGGCTTCATCCAAAGTATTTAAAAGATATTTTAGGCAAAAGAGCGGCAACTGATCTTGAAAAAGGAACCCCTTTAAAGTGGGAGCATATCAGTTAAGAAGGTTTTGATAGATATCTATAATTTTATCTGTCATAACCTTTTTTGAAAAATTTTTCACCACAAAATCCCTTGCGTTTTTGGCGTAATTTTCTCTAAGCTGTGGATTTTGTATCATTTTTTCTACGTTTTGAACCAAACTTTTCATATTTTTAGGCTCAATCAGCATAAAGTTGTCATTGTGCCACAGATCTTTAGTACTTCCCACATCTGTAGCTATTACCGGAAGTTTCATCATAAGTGCCTGCATAACCGATTGTGGTACCCCTTCGTTTGAATCGGAAGTGAGAGTAAAAATATCAAGAGTCGATAAAAATTTTGCAGGCTTGTTTACATGTCCCAACATTTTGACTCTTTCTTTAAGTCCCATCTCTTTTACCATTTTTTTTATTCTATGTTTTCCTGGACCATCTCCCGCTATCAAAAAAACGGTTTGGGGATATTTTTTAGATATCTCTTTTGCCATCTCTAAAAAGAGATCGTGTCTTTTGAAGCCTCTTAGAACCGCAAGTATTCCTATAGCGATCTGATCTTTTTTTATCCCGAAAAACTCTCTGTTTTTTTCTTTGTCGAATTTATCGGGATCAAATATCTTTTCATCAATCCCTGTGGGTATCGAGGCTATACGCTTGGGCTTTATACGGTTGAAACGTATCATATCTTCTCTTACGCCCTCACCAGTCGTTATGATAAAATCGGCCATTTCGTTTATGAAATTTAGTCTTGAAGGGTTTATTCTGTTTGAAAGATGGCGGGTTCTTATAAATTTTGCTCCGGCAATTTTAGCGGCAAATCCTCCCACCCAGGTATCTTTTCCGCTGTGGGTGTTTACTATGTCAATCTTTTCATCTTTTATGATTTTTATCAGACCAAAAAGAGTCTTTAAGTCGGTATTCCCTCTAAAAGGCAAGCTATATACTTTGATACCGTATTTAATAGCTTGCTCTTTTATTTTGGCGTGATCTCTACAAACTAGCAAGACCTCAACCCCTCTTTCTCTGACAGAAAGCATTTCGTTTATGATTCTGATTTCCTGTCCGCCCCATCCATCTGACCACTCTGTGTGTAATACTTTTATCTTTTCTGTTTTTTCCAAGATATCTTTATCCTTCAACTTTGTTATTCTATAAACTGGCGTCTGGCGGTGCAATCGCTTCGCTCTGCACATCGCCATCGCCGTGCAATCTATCGGTAAACTGTCGTAGGCTATGCCGGCTTCGCCCGCATATTCGCCTCGCCGTGCGGCGCTAAAATCGTGAAGCAGTTCACGATTTCTTTACGCGCCTCCCTTTTTAATATATTTCCAAAATGTATATTGGCTGTAGAGTTTTGCTATCAGGTAACCGTGCCAGCCGTCAAGAAAACCGAGTTTTAAAAAAAAGATCTTAAAAAAAGTCCAGGGGGGATTTATGACTGCTTTTATTCTGTTTGGTTTTGCCCCAAGAGATGAGTATCGGTTCTGCTTATCTATAAACTCTTCTACGCTATCATATGCAAGATGTAGCATATGGTTTTTTAAAGAGCCAGTTTTGCTCTCGGTTACTACTTTTTCATGAACTTCGTCGGAAGTGAATCTCGCTTTTTCTTTGTCGAAAAGTCTTATAGTTTTATCAGGATAGAGTCCGCAGTGTTTTATCGGTTTGCCAAAAAAGTAGTTTAATCTTGGAACTTCGTAGGCTTCAAACTTCGGATTTTTTAAAATCTCTTTTATCTCTTTTTGCAGATTTTCAGTTATTCTCTCATCGCTGTCAAGCACGAAAACCCATCTGTTTTTGGCCAAATCCACTGCTTTTTGTTTCTGTTTTCCGAAGCCTAGCCACTTTTGATACTCCACTCTAGCACCGAGCTCTTTTGCAATTTTTGCGGTATTGTCGCTTGAACCGCTGTCAAGTACCAATACTTCATCAGCAAAAGAGGCTGATTCTACGGCCTCTTTTATATATTTTTCGCTGTTAAAAGTGATAATAACTACAGATAGCTTTTCCAATCAGACTCCATAAAACTCTCTATACCATTTGACAAACTGCTCGACTCCGTACTCTATAGGAGTTCCAGGCTTATATCCCAAATCTCTTTCCAAAGCGCTGGTATCTGCCCATGTGGCAGGTACGTCTCCGGGTTGAATCGGGAGCATATTTTTCTTTGCCTCTTTGCCCAAAGCCTTCTCTATCGCTTTGATAAAATCCATCAGCTCCACCGGAGCGCCATTGCCTATGTTATAGACTCTGTAAGGTGCTTTGCTGGAAGCCGGATTTGGCTTTTTGCCGCTCCACTCGGGATTTGGCTTTGCGGGATTGTCAATAACCCTGACCACACCTTCCACGATATCATCTATATATGTAAAATCTCTTTTCATTTTGCCATAATTAAATACATCTATGGGTCTATTTTCTATGATCGCTTTGGTGAACAGAAAAAGTGCCATATCCGGTCTTCCCCATGGGCCATATACGGTAAAAAATCTAAGACCCGTTGTAGGAATGTTGTATAGATGGCTGTATGTATGTGCCATCAGTTCATTTGACTTTTTGCTTGCAGCATACAAGCTGATGGGATGGTCCACGTTGTCTTCGACGCTGAATGGCATCTTCTCGTTTAGTCCGTATACACTGGAACTGCTGGCATAGGCTAGATGTTCTATATCATTGTGTCTGCAGGCTTCGAGTATATTTAAAAATCCTACGATATTGCTTTGGATGTATGCATCAGGGTTGGTTAGAGAGTATCGTACTCCTGCCTGTGCGGCCAAATTGCATACTCTGTCAAACTTTTCTTCAATAAACAGTTTATCAATCGCCTCTTTATCTTCCAAATCAATCTTGTAAAATGTGTGGTTCGGATATTTTTTACTTCTGTATTTTTTACCATATTCGAAATCGTTCTCTTCAAAACCCAACTCTTTCAATCTTCCGTATTTTACTCTGATGTCGTAGTAGTCGTTGATATTGTCTATACCTACTACCTCATCACCTCTTTCAAGAAGTCTAGTTGCAAGATGAAAGCCTATAAATCCGGCTGTACCGGTTATAAGAATTTTTTTTCGTGATTCGTGATTCGTGATTCGTGAATGGTTTTTGTCCATTTATTTCGCCTTTATAAAATTTATAAGCCCATAGAGCATTTTTTTGATTCTGACAATATCTTCGATTGTCTCATCTATATTTTCAACAAAACAGAGCCTTTTTGCCAGTAATAATTGTGTTTCAAGTTCGGATAATGAACCTAGCGAAATAAATAGAAACTGAATGAATTCTTTATTGCTCTGTCTTGAAGCGCCTTCTGCGATATTGCTTGGAATTGAGATTGTAGCTCTTTTTATTTGCAAAGTTAATCCGTATGTCTCTTCTTTTGGAAATGTCTGACAAAGTTTGTATATCTTTTCCACTAAATCCATAGAGAGATTCCATACATCCAAATCTTTATGTTCTTTCACTAATACCCTTTTAATCATAACCAACTTCAATTTACCAATCACGATTTACGAGTCACGAATTACGAACCAACTCCAATCTGATGATACTCGAAGCCAAGCTCTTCGAGTTTGTCTTTGTTATATTGGTTTCTGCCGTCAAAAATGATCGGATTTTTGAGTCTTTTTTTTATTTCGTAAAAGTCCGGGCTTCTAAACTCTTTCCATTCGGTTATGAGAAGCATAGCATCGGCTTTGTTCAGTGTATCGTATTTATTTTCGGTATATTCTATGTTTTTATTATCTTTTAGATAGAAGTTTTTTGCTTCTTCCATCGCTTTGGGGTCGTATGCTTTGATTTTGGCTCCTCTTTTGGTAAGCTCATTTATTATTGTGATAGAGGGAGCTTCTCTCATATCATCTGTTTCCGGTTTAAAGCTCAGTCCCCAGACGGCGAAAACTTTATCGCTTAAATCTTCCCCGAATCTGTTGATAACCTTTTGAGACAGTATAAGTTTTTGTTCTTTGTTGACCTCTTCGACTGCCCTGATTATTTTGGGCTTTACACCGTTGTCTAGGGCAATTTTTTCCAAAGCTTTTACGTCTTTCGGAAAACAGCTTCCGCCGTATCCGCAGCCAGGATATATAAAGCTGTAGCCGATTCTGCTGTCGCTGCCGATCCCCACCCTTACTTTGTTTACATCTGCGCCTACCGCTTCGCATATACGGGCAATTTCGTTCATAAAGGATATTTTTGTTGCAAGCATTGCATTTGCAGCGTATTTTGTCATTTCGGCACTTTTGATGTCCATACCGATAAATCTCTCATGATTTCTAGTAAAAGGAGCATAGAGTTCTTTTAAAACGCCCATTGATTTGTGATTGTCTGCACCTATAACGACCCGGTCCGGTTTCATAAAGTCTGCTATCGCATCGCCCTCTTTTAGAAATTCAGGGTTGCTGACTACATCGAACTGAAGAAGATCTTCGTATTCGCCGGGAGTTATCTCTTTGTTTTCAACTCTTTTGTCTAACTCTTTTTTTATCGTTTCTCGCACTTTGTCGGCGGTTCCGACCGGAACGGTTGATTTGTCTACGACTATAACAGGATGGTTCATATGTCTACCGATATCTTTTGCAACAGCGAGTACATACTGCAGATCTGCGCTGCCGTCTTCTCCCTGCGGAGTTCCAACTGCAATAAAGACTATATCGCTTTTTTCAAGAGCTTCTTTGATATCGGTAGTGAAATTTAGAGTACCCTTTTGATAGTTTCTCTCAACCATTTCAGAGAGTCCCGGTTCATAGATGGGGATAATTCCGTTTTTGAGTTTTTCTATCTTATTTTTGTCAATATCTACACATATTACACTGTTTCCCATTTCAGCAAAGCACGTTCCTGTGACCAGTCCCACATATCCTGTACCTATGATGCTTAGTTTCATTCTCTTCCTTTTTGTTTGTAACTCGTGATTCGTGAATCGTGAATGGTTATACCCACACTCACACTCACACTTAAACTTAAATTCGTGAATCGTGGTTTTTAATTACAAATTACGATAAATCTCTTCGTATTGGTTTTTCCATCTTTTATGGAACCAGAACCACTCATCAGGTTTTTGGCGTATCACTTTTTCAGTGATATTTGCCTGCATTTGTACGGATTTCAGGATGTCTTCATCTGCATTGTCCGTTTTGGGAGTGATTATAGGCTCATAAAAGGTGATAGTATAATTTTTGTAATCTTCCGTTTTTATAAATGCAGGTATAATTTTAGCATTAAATCTTCTTGATAGCAAAGCGGCACTCGGTGTATGGCGAGCCTTTTTGCCGAAAAAATCTATTAAAACGCCTTCGCTTTCGGCAGTGTTTTGGTCTACAAGCAATCCAACCATCCTGCCGTTTTTCAAAGCATTTATAAGGCCTTTCATAGCCCCTTTTTTATCAAGCATCCTGATATCGTACTGTTCTCTGTTTCTTTTGAGTATTTCATTCATAGTTTTTGAATCAAGAGCTCTCCCCACTCCGGTTAAAGGACCGAAAAAAGCCGCGATCGATAGAGGCAGAAGCTCCCAGTTGCCGTAGTGGGCTGTGATGAGTATAACTTTTTCGCCTTTTTTAAGAGCCCGGTCCAGAATTTCCCTGTTTTCAAAGTTTACTTTTTTTGAGAGTTGTTCTTTTGAGATTCCTTGATTTCTTACAAAATCGGCAAGGTTATAGACTATGTTTTTATAGCATTTTTTCGTAATTTCTTTTTTCTTTTTGCTGTCAAGTTCGTCACCGAATGCAAAGTCAAGATTGATTCTGATTATTTTTCTGTGTTTTTTATCCAGTTTGTACACTGTCCATGCCAGAAAATCAAACAGAACATTCTGGATGAATCTGGGCGTATACCTGACAATAAATTGAAAAGCGTTAAAAAGTGCAAGATAGAATTTTTCTTTCAAAGAAGTTCCTTCGCTTTTTCTATTATCTGGGCTTCTTTTATATTTTTTATCGAGTCATCTTTTTTATCAAATCTGCACAGATCAGGTTTTGAGTTTGACTTTACCGCAATGTTTATGGGTGTCTGATACATCAGTGTTGTGGGAGTATATCCAAATATCACGACCGAGGGCTTGTTCATGGCCCACGCAATATGTGTAGGTCCCGTATCTCCTCCTATAACCAGATCTGTTTTGGAGATGAGATATTTCAGGTCGTTCAAAGAGAGCTTCGGAAGCACTTTTGCATTTGATTTGAGGGCAATCTGTTCGGCTTTCCTCTTTTCCTCTTCGTTTCCCCATAAAAGCAGTATATTTTCGTTCAAAGCTTTTGCTACATTCGCGAACTTATCGGCAGGATAGTTTTTGTTTTCGCGGCTCGAACCTGCTATGAGAAGTATGTTTTTTCTCTTTTTTTCCAGAAGACAATCTATATGTTTATACTCTTTTTTGGGATCAAAAAAGAGATAAGGCTCTTTTTTGTCAATTTCATTTTTTGTATATTCAAACCCGAGAGCTTTCGATACGAATCCCATGTTTCTGTCTATAACATTGTTTTCGCATGGCACGATAATCTTATTTGTGTAAAGAAAGGAAGCCAGATTTTCTCTTATGCAGCCAATTTCCAAGCCATATCTTTTTTTTCCCAAAAATTTTGCAATAAGAGCCGATTTTATGAGTCCCTGAATGTCAAGGACCATATCGAAGCTGCCTAGATTTTTCAAATATGATACGCTGTTTTTGAGCAGTTTAAGCGAAAAGTTGTTTTTCATATTTTTTATATCAACTGATGCAACTCTGTCAAGGTGAGGATTATGCTTTAAAATCTCTTCAAATCTTTTATCGGTTATCCAGGTAATATTGCTGTTTGGAAAATGTCTCTTTATAAACTGCAGTACAATCATACTGTGGACAATATCACCAAGGGCGCTTAGTCTGACTATTGCGATATTCATTAACCTGCTCAATATTTTTTCCCGTATTTTATCATATTAGGTATAATATGAATGAAAAGATTTATATTTCTTTATTGTTAATGACCAAAAAGGTATTATTTATGATTTGCGTTTTTGATTGTGAAACCATACCTGATATCGATCTTTTAAGACAAAATTTTGATGTTAAGGATATCGAAGAAGATTTTTTAGCGACGCAAAAGGCTGTTGCTGATTATGAAGCAAAAAGTGGAACGACTTTTCTGCCGCTTCCTTTTCATAAAGTGGTAGCCATATCTGCAGTTATTGCTGATGATTTCGGAAAATTTAAAAAAGTGAGCTCCATCGAGGGTGAAAACGAAAAAGAGATGATAGAAAACTTCCTGCGCTTTATAGACAGGCACAATCCGAAACTGGTAAGTTTCAATGGTAGAAGTTTTGATATTCCCATGTTGCTTCTGAGAGCTTTAAAATACAATCTTTCCTGTCCTTCATATTTTGAAACGGACAATCAAATACTCAACAAAACAAAATGGGAAAATTATCGCCAGCGTTACAGCGAACAGTTTCATACAGATTTAATGGAAGTACTGGGGCACTTCGGAGCGGTAAGGGGACTTAAACTTGACCTTGTCTGCCAGATGGCCGGAATTCCGGGAAAATTCGACATTAGCGGCGATCAGGTGGCTGAACTTTACTACAGAGGCGAATTTCGAAAGATAAAAGAGTATTGCGAGAGCGATGTTTTAAATACCTATTGGCTCTATCTAAAATATGAACTTTTAAAAGGAAACATCTCTTATGAAGATTATGTTTCCTATCTTGGCGAAATGTTTGATAAAATTCCACAGGGCAAAAGTTACAGCAGAGTTTTTAAAGATGAAATAGAGCAGATAGTTTACCAAAAGGGAAATAATGGTAGTTAAAGAGATACAGGAATTTTCAGAAATCAGAACGAGGGCAAGAGCATATTTATGTTACATATTGAGTAGAAATATTCCGAACTATCTGCCGGATCCTCAGCTTGAAATGATAGTGGCCGGACTTAAGAAGATAAAAAAAGAGATAGAGAATTTTGAGGCGTTATATATACTTGATGCAAAAGGTGTGCAGATAATCGAAGCGATTTCCAAAAATCCGGAATATCGTAAGGGTAAGGGGATAAACAGAAGTATGAGAGCTTATTATTACAGGGCGGTAAGGGAAAAGAGATGTATTTTGACAGATCCATACCCCTCCTTGCTCACAAATGACCTTACCGTAACTGCGGCCTATCCTATATATGATGACAAGAAAAAGCTGCATTATGTGGTATGTATAGATATTTCGCTTAAAGACATACTTAAAATAGCCCATCCTACTTCTATTGATTCGCTTTTTGGAGCTTTTAGCAAAGCTGCATATGCAGCTTTTTCTGTTGCTTTACTAAGTGTGGCGTTTTTGCTTTTTTTCAATGGAATTCAGAGTCTTGCAATTCACGGTTTTGCCATAGCAAAGCTCGATATAAAAGAGATGTTTGAATCTACCATTTTGCTTACTCTTTCTTTAGCTATTTTTGATCTTGTCAAAACGATTTTCGAAGAAGAGGTTCTTGGACACAGAAAAAGAAAAGAGTCTAGTGATATACATAAAACTATGATACGATTTTTGGGTTCTATTATCATAGCACTATCTATAGAAGCGCTTATGCTGGTATTTAAGTTTGCTTTGATCGGACCAGAAAAGATAATCTATGCTGTTTATCTTGTAGGCGCTGTAACAATGCTTCTTATTGGACTCTCCTTTTATCTCAAGTCTACAGAAGGGCTTAGAGGAGAGGGGGATTGATCTGTAACTTAGAACCCACATTTCACACTTAAAATTTAAAATTAATTATTAATTGATTAAAGGAAATAGATGCGGATAGCTATTGTAGATTACAATATGGGTAATCTTGCAAGTGTCAAAAACGCCTTTATAAAAATAGGCGCAAAGTCGAATATTGAAAAAGATGCCGAAAAACTGAAAAATTATGACAAAATCATACTTCCCGGAGTAGGGGCTTTTGGAGATGCAGTTGAACATCTCAAAGAGTACGGCATGGATGAGGCGATCAAAGAGTTTGTCAAAAGCGGAAAACCTCTACTTGGTATATGTCTCGGTATGCAGCTACTGTTTGACAAAAGCTATGAATTTGGTGAACATGTCGGTCTTGGATTGATCCCGGGTGAAGTGGTGCCATTTGACAGAAACAGATTCGAACACAGACTTAAAGTTCCGCATATGGGATGGAACGAGCTTTTTGTACAAAAAGACACTCCTCTTTTTAAAGATATGCCGAAAGCTTTCTATCTATATTTTGTTCACAGTTACCACGCGGTATGCGAGGAGGAGTTTGTTATAGGAAAAACGATTTACGGATATGAATTTGTAAGTGCTGTTCAAAGAGAAAACATTTTCGGACTTCAGCCCCATCCTGAAAAATCACACGATAACGGGCTTAAGATATTGAAAAATTTTACGGAGATTTAAATGGAGATATTTCCTGCAATAGATCTGAAAGACGGAAAAGCCGTAAGACTTACAAAAGGGCTTATGCAAAGTGCAAAAATATACAGTGACGAACCCTGGGAGCTTGCCCGAAGATTTGAAGAGATGGGTTCGAAGTGGCTTCATTTAGTCGATCTTAACGGTGCATTTGCCGGAGAGCCGAAGAATCTGGAACAGATCGAAAAGATAAGAAAAAACTGCTCTTTGAAAATGCAGCTTGGCGGTGGTATAAGAGATGAAGATACCATTAAAAGATATATAGATATGGGAATACAGAGGGTTATCTTGGGCTCTGTTGCTGTCAAAAACCCCGGTTTTGTAAAAGAGATGGCAAAAAAATATCCAATTGTTGTGGGTATAGATGCTATCGACGGATATGTTGCAGTAGAAGGCTGGGCAAAAACCAGTACAATGAAAGCAACAGATTTGGCACGTGCATTTGCCGACAGCGGTGTGGAAGCGATAATATGTACCGATGTGGGCCGGGACGGAACTCTAAGCGGGGTAAATGTGGAGTTTACCGTTAGCATAGCGGAAGCCAGCGGTATAGAGACTATTGCCAGCGGAGGAGTTAGAGATATAGAGGATATAAGAAAACTGCTTGAAACAGGAAAAGTTGCAGGTGTGATAGTCGGAAAAGCCTTTTATGAAGGAACAATCGATTTGAAAGAGGCTTTTGAACTGGTGCGCAGTTGATTGTGAGAAAGGTTTGAATGAAAAAATACTATTATGAAGTCACTATAATTCCATCTTCTCATAAAGATGAGATAGAGAGCTTTTTGATGGATCGTTTTTATAACGGTATCGAAGAAAAAGACAACGCTTTGATTTTGAGAAGTGAAGAGCCACTGACCGAAATCATCGAAAAGACAAAAGAGTATACGAAAATTCTTGAAGAGATTTTTGGTCAAAAGATTGATGTTGAGATAAGAGAGGAAAAAAAAGAGAACAGAGACTGGATAGAGAGTTATAAAAAAAGCATAACTCCGGTTAATGTGGGAGAATTTTATATACATCCAACCTGGTATGAAGGGAAAAAAGATAAGATAGATATTATCATTGATCCGGCACTGGCTTTTGGATCGGGGCATCATCCAAGTACTCTAAATTGCCTTAAACTTTTGGACGAGATAGTCAAAAAAGGGGACAGAGTGCTTGATGTGGGATGCGGTAGTGGAATACTCTCTATCGCTGCTGCAAAAAAAGGGGCTTTGCCAGATATTTGCGATACTGATGAAATAGCAATAAAAGAGGCAAAGAAAAATTTTAGATTAAACCAAGTTGAATTTGGTGATGCATGGGTAGGTTCGGCAGGGGCTGCAAAGGAAAAGTATGATATAGTAATAGCCAATATAGTCGCGGATATTTTGATATATATTTCCAAAGATCTGAAAAAGGCATTGAAAGATGACGGATTTTTGATACTTTCCGGAATTGTTGAAAAGTATAAAGATAAAGTATTGGAAAAATATCTTGATATGCAGACTATAAAAATAATAAAAGATGAGGAGTGGGTGACGATTCTACTCAAGAAAGTTAAAGAGAGGTAAAAATGGGTGACAAAAAAAGAGACAAAAAAAATAAACAGGATAACTTTTTCAATAAAAATCCGCTTATAACTTTTGCAATTTTTTCTATAATTGTAATACTTCTTTTCAAATCTATTCTGGCTCCAACTGGCGGGAATATGGGGGAGGGAGCCACTACACATATGGTAGGTGCTCCTATTCAGAAAACAAAAGAGGTTAGTTATTCGGAGTTGAAACAGCTAATAAAAGAGGGGCAGGTAAGATATGTTGCAATAGGACAAAGGACAATAAAAGCTATAGCTGAACAAAACGGTTATAAAATAATATATATAGCAAACAGGGTGCCCGAAGACAACACTCTTATCCCTCTTCTTGAGAAAAACGGGGTAGATTACGGCGGTTACAGTGAAAGTAATTGGCTCACAGAGGTTATATTTGGCTGGGTTATACCTATATTTATCTTTTTCGCTATATGGATGTTCCTCGCAAGTAGAATGCAGAAGAGTGTAGGCGGCGGGATCCTTGGAATGGGCAGTGCCAAAAAACTTCTAAATGCAGAGAAACCGAAGGTCAAATTTGATGATGTTGCCGGTGTGGAAGAGGCAAAAGAGGAAGTACAGGAGATAGTAGAGTTTTTAAAACATCCCGAGAGATATATAAGACTTGGGGCAAAAATTCCAAAAGGTGTTCTTTTGGTGGGACCTCCGGGAACAGGTAAAACGCTTCTTGCAAAAGCTGTTGCCGGTGAAGCAGATGTTCCTTTTTTTGCCATGAGCGGATCTAGTTTTATTGAGATGTTTGTAGGGGTGGGAGCTGCCAGGGTAAGAGATCTTTTTGAACAGGCAAAGAAAGAGGCACCCTCTATAATCTTTATAGATGAGATAGATGCGATAGGAAAAAGCAGGGCAGCCGCAGGACCAATTGGCGGCAATGATGAAAGAGAGCAGACACTCAATCAGCTTCTTGCGGAAATGGATGGATTTGACAGCGCAGAATCGCCTGTTATTGTTTTAGCTGCTACAAACAGGCCGGAAGTTCTAGATCCGGCACTCTTGAGACCGGGTAGATTTGACAGACAGGTTCTTGTTGATAAACCGGATTTCAAAGGAAGGCTTGATATACTGAAAGTTCATGTCAGACATATAAAAATGGCTGATGATGTGGATCTTGAGGAGATTGCAAAATTGACGGCAGGTCTTGCTGGTGCCGATCTGGCAAATATTGTAAATGAAGCTGCTCTTCTTGCGGGTAGAAAAAGCAAGAAAAAAGTAGAACAGGAAGATTTTATAGAGGCGGTTGAAAGAGCAATTGCCGGTCTTGAGAAGAAAAGCAGAAGAATATCCACAAAAGAGAAAAAAATTGTTGCGTATCACGAGTGTGGACATGCTCTTATGGCTGAGACAACACCGGGTGCTAGAAAAGTTACAAAAGTATCGATTATCCCAAGAGGTCTTGCAGCTCTCGGTTATACACTCAATACTCCCGAAGAGAACAAATACCTTATGCAAAAGCATGAACTTATAGCTGAGATCGATGTACTGCTTGGTGGACGGGCAGCCGAAGAGGTATTTATAAAAGAGATATCGACTGGTGCGGCAAACGATCTTGAGAGAGCCACCGATATCGTAAAAGCTATGGTCAGTATGTACGGTATGAGTGAAGTTGCCGGCCTGATGGTTCTTGAAAAACAGAAAAATATGTTTTTGGGAGGCGGTTTCGGACAGATAAAAGAGTACAGCGAAAAGATGGCCGAAGAGGTTGACGAATATATCAAAAAACTTCTTGACGAGCGCTACAAACATGTAAAACATAGACTCATCGAATACAAAGAGGCCATTGAAAGGATAGTAAAAGTCCTTTTCGAAAAAGAGGTTATTGAAGGAGAGGTGGTACGTAAGATAATAAAAGAGTATGAAGAGGAAAAGGGAATCAAATCAAAGCTTGTAGAGTCTGAAGAGAATGGTGAACTTGAAAAAGCCAGAGAACAGGCAAAAAATAAAAATAAAGAAGAGATTGAAACAGCAGAGGAGAATGAAGGAGAAGAGAAGTGATAAAAGCTCCTTTTGGTATAGTGGCAAAAGAAGGAATATATAAGAGTGCCGCAACGGGAGGTACAGCGCTCTTTGTTATGCTCTTTTTTGAGTCGTTTTTGCTTAAACTCATATTTTTATCCCTTTTTGCTGCGACTCTTTATCTCTACCGCGATCCTGAGCGTATACCGGAGGAATTTGACGAAAAAGGGATACTTTCTCCAGTTGACGGAGTGATTGAGAGTATAGACTATGGCAGTGACGAAATTACGGTAACCATAATTTCATCCATAAAAGATGTTTCTGTCATTAGGTCTCCTATAGCAGGAGATGCCAAAGACTCCGTTCATATTCATGGTGCTTTTCTTGATATAAAAAAAAGATTATCATCCAGGCTTAATGAAAAAATATATGTTAATTTGAATATAGATGAAAAGAGAAAAATCAAGATGGAGATCTTATCCGATGTATGCGGTGTAGTCGGTTTTTCTCTGTACGAAAAAAAGAGCGGCTCTTTTTTTAGGGGAGAGAGAATCGGATTTGCCGGTGCATGCAGAGCGAAAATATCTCTTCCTCTGCAAAGTGAAATAAGGCTGGCGGTGGGAGATAGAGTAACAGCCGGTGAGAAAGTCATAGGATATATAAAAGAGTAGGAAACAAATTGAGCAAGACCAATTTTCAGTTGATATACGTTCTTCCCAATCTTTTTACAGCATCGAGTGCTTTTATCGGAGTGATAAGCATGATAGCCGCTTCAAAAGGAGAGTTTGAGAAAGCGGCATGGTTAATATTCCTATCACTTATTTTTGACGGACTTGACGGCAGAATTGCCAGACTCACGCATACTACGAGCAAGTTCGGGGTAGAGTTTGATTCTTTGGCGGATATCATTGCATTCGGAGCGGCGCCTGCAATGCTTCTTTATTTTTGTTGCGGTCATGAATACGGCCGCTTTGGCTCTTTGGTCTCTGCGATGTTTGTGGTCTTTGGTGCAATAAGACTTGCAAGGTTTAACGTTATGGCACCGCAGAGTGAGCCGTCTGTTTTTGTGGGAGTGCCTATTCCTACAGCGGCTGTTTTCATAGCTGTATGGATACTGATGTTTCAGGAATACTCTGTTTTAAAAGAGTATTCTGTCTACATTATGATTTCAACGCTTTTTGTCTCGCTTCTGATGGTAAGCAATATAAGATATCCCAGTTTTAAAAAAGTGGATCTGAAAAAAGCAAATGTTCTTAAAATACTTATTTTGATGATTGTGGCTTTTTCCTTGCTTTATCTATATCCTACCGAAGGAATAGCGATTTTGATAACAGTCTATCTTTTTTATGGTCCTTTCAGGGCACTCTTTTTCGTGCTCTTGCGAAAAAAGAGAAAAATATAGTACAATTTAGTTCAACATTGAATTGAGAGGTGAAAAGTGAAAAATGACTATGATATAGGAATAATAAAATCAAGAAAATTTTTGCCTAAAATCGAAATCAAAAACCTCCTGCTGCCCCTCTAATCCACTTTTGACTTTTTTATACAGACAAAACAGAATAATCCATTTAAAATATTTTTGATACAAGGAAAGAAAATGAACACAGATAAAGATATAGTAAAAATTTTTGATACTACACTAAGAGACGGTGAACAGAGTCCAGGCGCTTCTATGAATACCGAAGAGAAAATTCAGATTGCCAAGCAGTTGGAAAAACTTGGAGTAGATATCATAGAAGCCGGTTTTGCAGCGGCTAGTCCGGGTGATTTTGAGGCTATTAGCAGAATTTCTAATATAGTTGAAAAAAGCAGGGTCTGCTCACTTGCAAGAGCAGTCGAAAAAGATATAAAAGCTGCCGGTGAAGCGGTAAGTGCAGCGAAACTAAAGAGGATACACACTTTTATAGCCACCAGCCCTATACATATGGAATATAAACTCAGAATGAGTCCGGATGAAGTGATAAGAAGGGCTGTTGATGCTGTAAAATATGCAAAGACATTTGTCGATGACGTTGAGTTTAGCTGTGAAGATGCCGGCAGAAGTGAAATGGGCTTTTTGAAAGAGATAATATCCGCCGTTATAGAAGCGGGAGCCGGAACTATAAATATACCCGATACCGTAGGATACAGACTTCCGCATGAGATGGGAGAGATGATAAAAGAGCTATCCGGCTTTATTGGCGAAAAAGCGGTAATATCCGTGCATTGTCATAATGATTTGGGCCTTGCGGTTGCAAATTCGTTATACAGTGTTCTAAACGGTGCTAGGCAGGTAGAGTGTACGATAAACGGTCTAGGAGAGAGAGCCGGAAATGCCGCTTTGGAAGAGATAGTGATGGCTATAAAAACGAGAAAGGATATATTTAAAGATATAGATACAAATATCAATACCAAAGAGATATATCCTGCAAGTCGTCTAGTAGCTACTATTACCGGTATCGAGCCCCAGCCAAACAAGGCGATAGTGGGCAAGAACGCTTTTGCACATGAGAGCGGTATCCATCAGGACGGTGTTTTAAAGCATAAAGAGACGTATGAAATAATGAGAGCCGAAGATATAGGACTGGATACGAATGCTATAGTTTTAGGCAAACATTCAGGACGTCACGCTTTTAAGGAGAAGATAAAAGCTCTAGGGTTTGATTTGAACGAAGATGAGCTTAATAAAGCATTTGAGAGATTTAAAATGCTTGCGGATAAAAAGAAAGAGATAGTCGATGACGACATAAGGATGCTTGTAACGAGCGAAATAACGAGTGTTCCGGAAACTTTCAAACTTGTAAGACTTCAGATAAGCGACTGCAGTGAAGGTGTACCCAGTGCAGCAGTTACCATAGAGCATGAAGGAGAGCAAAAAACTGATGCGGGAATAGGTGATGGTACCATAGATGCCATATTTAAAACCATTGACAGAATAAGCGGTTATAACGGCACATTGAATGACTATAAAGTCGAAGCTGTCAGCAAAGGCAAAGATGCTTTAGCGAAGGTTGTCGTAAAAGTGGTATTTGATCAAACAAAACCGGCGGTTATAGGTCACGGTTTAAGTATAGATACTATGATAGCAAGCGCAAAAGCGTATGTAAATGCTTTAAACAGCTATCTTTCTATGAAAGAGGTTTTAAAAACAAAAGAGAGGCCGCAAGAAAATATATAAAACTGTAGAGAGGCTTTTTTGCCTCCTACAAAACTCTATTTTATACCTTTTTGTAGCAGAAACTTTTCTATAGCTACTCTCGATTCCTCGTCCATTTTAGTAAATTTTACACCTAGTGATTTATTTGAGATTCTATAGACTTCTTCACCCTCGACTTCGACACTTATATTGTTCAAAGAAAACTTTATAAGTATTTTCTCTCCTATGGAAAACACAAAATCTTTTGGTCCTTTTTTGTGTATACAGAGTTGAATTCCCCCTTTAGATATATTGCATATTCTGTATTTGTATAAAGGCTTTGAGTGAGGAATTTTTTCTATGTTCTGGACAACGGCTTCTATATCGGTATCGATTCTTTTATCTCTTCTTCTTTTTATTTTTTCCAATTCAAGCGATTGAGGAATTTTCAAATAGCAGTGCTCGGCTCTGATAACCTGTTCTATTACAGAATCGAATTTATATACTCCTTTTCCTTTTTCCGGTTCAAGGTATATTGTAACCGGCATTTTGTCTTTTATTTTTTTAGTGTTTAAAAATTTGTCGATTTTCCAAAGCATAAACTTTTCGTCTTTTTTAAATAAGGAAATTGTAAAAATGAGCTCCTCATCAATTTTGATTTTTCCCTTTCTGCCAATACCGATATCGTGAGTAATGGAAAGTTCTATAAAATGTTCAGGTTCAAATCCCAGTTTTTTTCTTATATCTTCAACCATAGCATCGCTGTATCCGTATTCGTTATGAACATATTTAGAAATGACTTTTTCGAAGGTTTTTTTGTTTTTAAGAGCGTGTAATGGCGGAAAGTTGCATAGTTTGGAGTATCTATATATTATTTCCGCTTCTTTGGAATTTAGTTTTTTCAGTTCGGCAGACTCGAGAAACTGTGTGAATTCTGTAGACTTGTTCTCTCTTTTTCTCTTCTTAGCTGTTTTTTTGTACATCTCATAACCTTGAATGCTATTGTACCGGTCTATTCCGGTCACAAAATTGTCATGACATTTTATTTTATATAAAAATTTTATAAATAGCAATAAGAATAGTGATTAAAAAAGATACAGATTCAATAAAAAAGTGTTTAAAATACTTTTATAAATATTTTCTCAATACTTTTGGTATCTCTATATGTCCCTCTTTTGTCTGGTAGTTTTCCATAATAGCTATTAGAGTTCTTCCAACCGCGAGACTTGAGCCGTTGAGGGTATGGACAAGGAGGTTTTTTTTACCCTCTTTGTATCTTATTTTGGCACGTCTTGCCTGAAAGTCTCTTGTGTTGGAAACAGAGCTTATTTCGCGGTATTTCCCCTGACCGGGAAGCCAGACTTCCAGGTCTATCGTTTTTGCTGCGCTAAATCCCAGATCCCCGGTACACAGCATTACTAGCCTGTGCGGAAGTCCTAAAGAAGTTAGAAGATCGCTTGCGCACGCCACCATCTCTTCGAAGACTTTGTCGCTCTCTTCTGGTTTTGTGATGGCTACCATTTCCACCTTGTCGAACTGATGCTGTCTTATCATGCCTCTTACGTCTCTTCCTCCGCTTCCTGCCTCTTTTCTGAAACAGGGAGTGTAGGCTGTAAGTTTCAGAGGTTTACTGAGATCTTGTATTATTTCATCTCTGAAAAGGTTTGTAAGAGGGACTTCTGCAGTAGGTATGAGATACAGATCCTCATTTTCTATTTTAAAAAGATCATCTTCAAATTTGGGAAGCTGTCCGGTGCCTGTGAGTGTATCTCTGTTTGCAAGAAACGGTACGCACACCTCTTCAAATCCTCTTTTAGCGTTGAAATCGAGCATATAGTTAATGAGGGCACGTTCAATTTTCGCAGCCTCTTTTTTTAAAACACTGAATCGGCTCTTTGCAAGTTTGACCCCCCTTTCAAAATCTATCCAGTCTAGATTTTCTCCCAGTTCCCAGTGTTCTTTCGGTTTGAAATCAAACTTTTTAGGCTCAAGGACTCTTTTTATCTCCACATTGTCATCTTCATCTTCGCCAATCGGCACATCCGGATCGGGAATGTTAGGAATTTGCATTGTAAGTGTTATAAGTTTGTTTTCTATCTCTCTTACCTCTTCCTGTGCTTGTGATATGAGTTTTTTGTTCTCGTCCACTTTAGCTTTAAGCTCACTTATATCTTTTCCTTCTCTTTTATATTCGCCGAAAAGCTTGCTCATTTTGTTCTGTTCGGCTCTTAGATGTTCCATGTGCTGTTTTTTTTCTTTATATTTTTTGAAAAGATCTTTCAACTTTTTTAGAAGGTTTTCATCCACTTTTTTTGTTTTCAGTCTTGAAGCCACCTCTTCAAAATTTTTTTCCAAAAGTTTCAGATCAAGCATAAACAACTCCGTTATTCTTAATTAAAGATGTAAAAGTATAATGAATTTTTCCTATTTATTGTATAAATCTTTTATATTTTTAACAAAAGCTTTGAAAATACGGCGTTGAAGAGGCGAGTAGGGCAGGAACTCAGGATGCCATTGAACTCCCATAACAAATCTCTCGTTTTGGTGTTCTATAGCCTGGGTTATACCGTTTTCATCATGTGCAGCAGCTATAAGTTTTGGAGCAATCTTTTCTATAGCCTGATGGTGGAGTGCATTTACACTGCACTCATCTACCTTTAGGATCTCTCTTAATTTTGTATGGGGGTTTATGAAAATTTTCTTTTTTGGAAGAGGAGTTTTGGGATGTGGACGGTTCAGATCAAGCTCATGTATCTCAAGATGGAGTGTTCCGCCGTAAAAGACATTTATCATCTGCATTCCTCTGCAAATACCCAGAACAGGTATATTTCTTTTTAGTGCATTCTCAAGCAGTTTCATCTCCATTGCATCGCGTTTTGGGTCAGTTTTTGCAATTTCTGTTTTTTTGCCGTAAACAGAGGGTGAAATATCTATGCCGCCAGAAATTACGAGTGCATCGAAATCGATAGTCTCTTTAAAATTTGAGGGTGAAACGAAAAAAGGTCTGGTTTTGTGAAGTCTCAGCAAAAATTTTATAAAACTCCATGCTATGGCGCTTCCCCTGTCAGAGCCAGTTACTGCTACGCGACAAGCCACTCGTCTACCTTTTTTACCCATAAAGGTGTCAGCAGATAAAGCGGGGAGTCCAGAAAACTTCTGTACTCTGCTGACATAAAGGCCAATTTTTCTTTATTGAATGCCAGCTTTTCAACTTCTACCCAGTAGTTCCACTCTTTTGCTATACTCCACTCCTTTTCGTCTATACGAGAGTTTGGCAGTCTGTAATGAAAAGCCGGTCTTGGTAATATTTTTTGATTTTTTAACTCATCGATGGAAAATACTCTATCCCTGTCCAAATAGGCAAAGAGCGGAAGCAAATCAAGCGCTCTTTTTCTTGTGGGGTTGTAAAATATATAATCATCTATAAGCCTTGAAATGCCGGGATTGTAATCTTTATCCAGAATAAGTAGCATATAATCTCTTTTAAAAGGTGCTATGTAAAATGTAAGTTTTCTTGTAAGGTCAACTTCGCTCTTTTCTTTTATCCACTCATACAGAATAATAAAAGCTCTTAAAATATCAAGTATAATACCGGCTTTAAAAGAGGGAGTCTGAATGTTTATATGCATACCAAATGCGTAGAACAGAGATGCTTTTGTCCCAAGTGCTCCTTTTTTTCTCATAGCTTCTTTCAGGACTTCTATTTTTTGAATATCATTGAAAGGGATCGGTGGAGTAGTTATCTCATAAGGAACAACTGTTTCGGATATGGATACTAAAAAATCCTCTACAAATTCACTAAGTTCTTTTTCATCTTCATCAAAACCCAGTTTAAGAAGAGATTTTTTGAATTCCATAGTCCTTAAATAAGTGTAGTCAAGATATACACTGAATGTGCCATAAGGAGTATCTCTGACTTCTATAATATAATCTGATACAGTGTGCATATAGCCGCCAAATGTCTGTACTATAAGTGCCGCAGTCTCTTTTGGTTTGAGTCCGCTGAATTCTATTTCAAATCCTGTGTGTCTGGGTTTATTGTCTTCAGTATATATAAGAGGCGGCATCATAAATGTTTGTTTTGATATTTCAGACATCTTTTCCCCGTTTTATTACTTATCATTGTGATAGAATTATAGTATCATATTTACAAATTTACAAAAAAGAATAAAGAATTATGGTATGAATACTTTATTGTGGGAAATTTTTTCTGTTGTTTTCACTGTATCCGTAGTTGTTGTTATAACAGTCTGGTATCAAAAAAAGATAAAATCCTAACCGTATATTTTTTTAAAAATGATTATTCCCGCAACAGTTGCCGCTATACAAAAAGTTACGTTTAAAAGGATATTCCACAAAGCTCTGCTGTACATAGAGCTTTGTAGCATCATTACAGTCTCAAAGCTGAACGTAGAAAATGTTGTGAGCGCACCCAGAAACCCTGTTATTACAAGAGCTTTTTGTGTCGGTGAAATCACATTTTCAAAATACATTGCCAGAAATCCTATAATAAAACTTCCCAAAATATTTACGCTTAAAGTACCAAATGGAAAAAATGAACCGCTAAGTTTCTGAATCCAGGTCGATAGGACAAAACGGCTGATGGCACCGAAAAAGCCTCCGATGCCTACTGCGAGTATTATCTGGAAGTTCATTGGTCTCCTTAAAGCTTTGGATGTTTATACATTATCACGTCAACATCCGAGAGTGTAACGAGTCCTTCCTCAATCATGTGTTCGATACTTCTTAAGAAACTCATAATTTTGTCCTCTTTGTCTATCATCTCTATAACTACGGGAAGTTTTTGGCTCATACTCCATACATTAAAAGTCTGAATCGTCGAGTGTGCACCCATTCCGGCTGCTGCTTTGTATACGGTGGCCCCTGCAATACCTGATTTTTTTGCACTTTTAAGTATCTCCTCCCATAGTGGATTTGACTTATAAGTATCTTCGTTATCTATATATATCTTCAGTACCTTTCTGGGACCCATATATCTTTTCATTGGATATCCTTGCAGTTTGTTTGGAAAAAAATGTCAAAATGCAAAAAGGTTAAAACCTTTTCAATTCTCAATATTACACTTTATTTCAAAAACAGCCCTGTTGACTGCTTCCATCTTTTTGGAAGCTACAATTTTTGCCTTTTTGTTTCCATTTTCTATGACAGAGTCGATATACTCCTCATCCAGTTTTTCTCTTCTCTCTCTAATTGGTTCCAGTACTCTCTCGATGGATTCAAGACACATTTTTTTGCAATCTACGCAACCTATAGCCGCAGTTTTGCAGCCCTCGGCTACTTTTTGAACCATCTCTTCATCGCTGAACTCTTTGTGGTAGTCGTATACAAGGCAGACTTCAGGATCTCCAGGGTCTGTTCTCTTGACTCTTTGAGGATCTGTTTTGGCAGTTCTCAGTTTACTCCATATCTCCTCTTTTGTATCGGTAAGGTATATGGCATTGTTATAGCTTTTGCTCATTTTTCTGCCGTCAAGTCCCTGAAGTCTAGGAGTAGGACTGAGCAGCTCTTTGGGTTCTGTAAAAACTTCACACTCAAAGAGATGGTGAAAACGTCTGACTATCTCTCTTGCGATCTCAATATGTGGTCTTTGATCTTCGCCTATCGGAACTGCTTGCGCATCGTAAAGAATAATGTCTGATGTCTGCAAAACAGGATATGTGAGGAAACCTGCCGTATGGATATCTTTTCCTTCCAGTTGCTGAAGCTGATCTTTATAAGTAGGGTTTCTCTCAAGCCATCCAAGTGGCGTTATCATATTTAAAAGTACGTAAAGTTCCGCATGCTCTTTTATATCACTTTGTACAAATAGAACACTTTTTTCAGGATCTATTCCAGCTGCAATCCAGTCTTTGACAAGCTCTTTAGTGAGCTTTTTGAGATTGAGTTTGTCCTCATAACTTGTTGAAAGTGCATGCCAGTCTGCTACAAAGAAAAAACAGTCGTTTTCATTTTGAAGTTTTACCCAGTTCTTCAAAACACCAAGGTAGTGTCCAAGATGTAATTTTCCAGTAGGTCTCATTCCACTTACTATCCGCATCTGCTCCCTTTTTTCGTAATTCGTGATTCGTGATTGGTGGTTAGTGACTGGTTTCACTCACACCCACACTCACACTCACTGATGACTCTCTTCTTCTATCTCTTCTCGCTCGCCTCTTTTTCTAGGAACCAAAATCACAGGTGTTCCTTCAAGGTCGAAATTTTCTCTCAGTTTGTTTATCAGGTATCTTTTATAACTGAAGTGCAGCCCTTCGGGTCTGTTCATAATCAGTGCGATTTTGGGAGGTTTTGTATCAAACTGTGTTGCAAAAAGTATATTTACAGATTTGCCGTAATACCCCGGAATCGCATGTCTTTGTACCGCTTCTTTGATAACACGATTCAATTGGGAAGTTGGTATCCATTGCGAGTAGTTTTTATAGATTTTCAAAACTAGGTCAAAAAGTTTGTGTACTCTTTTTTTGGTTTTTGCAGAAACGGTTACTATCGGTGCATAGCTTAAGAATTTGAATCTGCTCCTTACTTCTTTGACGGCTTCTTCATAACTTTTTTCAGCTTTATCCCATTTGTTGAGAACTATAATGCATCCAAGCTTGTATTTGTCTACGAGACCGGCGATCTTTTCGTCCTGTTCTGCAAAACCCTCGCTTGCATCCAGAACCAATAGGGCGATATCAGCACGTTCCAACATTTTTTCAGTTCTATTCAGAGCATATTTTTCAATGCCCAGGATTTTTCCTCTTCTTCTGATGCCGGCTGTATCTATAAATGTTATGATTTTGTCGTTGTAGACAACCGCTTCGTCGATAGGGTCGATCGTTGTACCGGCAATATCGCTTACCACGGCTCTTTCCTCTTTTAAAAGAGCGTTTAGAAGAGAACTTTTGCCTACATTTACACGCCCTATTATAGCTACATTTATCAGGTTTGATTCCTCTTCTTTTCGAGGTGTTTCAAACTCTTCGAGAAAAGAGTCGAAGTCGAGCTCATCCTCTTCGAGAACAAGTTTTTTTTCTTTCGGAAGTTTTTGTTCTATCCAGTCGAGCAGTTTTTTTACTTTTCTGTTGTGTGATACGGAAATAGGAAATATATTTTTTGCACCGAAAGAGTAAAACTCCCATACATTTTCTTCAAGCCTGTCATTATCTATTTTATTTATTACAAGCGCAATATCTTTACCGAGTTTTTGGAGTGATCGGAACAGTTTTTTGTCATTTTCATCCGGTACAACCCGCCCGTCTACCATGTAAAGAATGATATCTGCCTCTTCGGCACTCTTTAAAGCCTTCTCTTTTACTTTTTCAAAAAGTTCATCTCTGTCTTCGATACCGCCTGTATCAATAAGTTCTGCCTCTTTTTCGCCGATAGTTACAACTCTTTTTTTGATATCTCTTGTTGTGCCGGCAACTTCTGAAATGATGGCGTCTCTTCTTTTGAGTATTCTGTTAAAAAGCGAGCTTTTGCCCACATTGGGTTTTCCTACTATTGCTATTTTTTTCATTTTTCCTCTGGTAGTTTTTCTACATAGATTGATTGGCTTGGGAATGCAAACTCGGCGCCGTTATCTTCTACAATTTTCATAATCTTCAGATTTACGTCTTCTCTTATATTCATATACTCGGCCCATACTGCCGTATTAGTAAAAGTATATATGAAAATAGAGAGACTGCTGTCTTCAAATCGGTCGAAATTTATAAGCATTGTAGCGTTTTTATCAATTCCCGGATGGGATTTTAACATATTTCTTATATCTTTCAGGATGTTTTGCATCGTTTTTTCAGAAGTGTCGTATGTAAGGCCTATGCGCATCTTTATTCGTCTGATATTTCGTCTCGAAAAATTCTCTATAGGATTATTCGCAATTATCTGGTTTGGAACCGTTACTAAAGATTTTTCAAATGTTCTTACTTTTGTTGTTCTAAGCCCTATATCTTCGACAGTTCCCTCAACATCTCCTACTTTTATCCAGTCGTCTATTTTGAGTGATTTGTCTGCAAGTATGGTAAGCCCTCCGAAAAGATTTGCGGCCGTATCTTTGGCGGCAAGAGCGAATGCAAGGCCCCCAAGACCCAAAGAGGCGATAAAAGCGCTCACATTGATATTCCATTCCTGCAGAATAGCTACAAGACCTACGGCTACTATAAATATCTTTATCGTTTTTACGAAGAAACTGCCTATCTCTCTGTAAAGGTCTCTGCCGAATTTTTTTGCAAAGTTATATATCGCTTTGTCAAAAACCAGCACCGAATCGTAAAAAAGCCAGAATATAGAAAATATAACCATAGTTCTTACGATTTTATAAACAGCTTCAGTCTCAATACCCATTATTTTTACTGCCAGATAGAAACCGATTATTATGAAAGCGAATTTGAGAGGTTCCGAAACTATGGCCAGCATACGGTCGTCGATGCTTGTTTTAGTCTTTGCTACAATCTGTTTGAGGCTTTTTATTATGACGAGAGTAAAAATTTTTCTGAAAACAAGAAAAATAAGAAAAGTTCCCAGTGCCAAGGCAAATTTGTAGAGAGGAACATCAAAAAGAGTGTTTTTTTGCAAAAATTTCTTTACGAGCTCTTTTGTTTGATGTATATAGGCCTGGGTCTCTCCCAGATAGATTTTAATAGCATAATTTAAACCTTCGGCAAGCGCCTCCTCCATCTCTTTGCCAAGTGTTGATAATTTTGCTGCAGTCAATTCTATATCTGCAGAATATTTGAAAATAGGGTCATCTTTTTTCTTTAGCGCATCGAAAAAGAGAATAAGCTCTTTTTTTATAACTCTTTTGAGATAGATATCCTTTTGTTTGAGGTATGTGGCTATCTGTTTTTTGGTCGATTCTAGATTTGTTTTGTTTCCTAAAAGTTCCCATCTTTGTTTTTCGATTTCCAGTTTGTCGAGCTGCTTGTCGATATACGATATTTTTTTATTGTAATAGCTGATGCTGCTTTTTGCTTTTTTTGCGTCAAATTTTATATTTTCGAGTTTTTTGAGTATATATTCAAGCCAGAAGTAAAAGTTTTTGTCGATATACTCTATATCTTTTTTTATTTGCTGAAGTTTTTTGTAATGGTAAGCGTATTCAAGCTGAAGAGTCAACAGATCTGTTGCATTTGTATCTTTTGAAGAGATCTCTTTTTTGATATTTTCAATCTCTTTTTTAAAATTTTTGATCTCATTGGACAGTTTTTTCTGTTTTGCTCTGATCTCTATAAGTTTGTAAAAATTTTCTATAAACTCGTTTTGATTTCTGATTTTCAGTTTTGAAAAATCAGGTATTTTCAAACTTTCATATGGAATTTTTTTGATTTTCAAAACCAGAGTTTTTTGAAGCTTTGCTTCCGGTGAGGAGCTTTTTTCTATATTTTGCATTAAAGATTCATATATTTTTGTAGCATTGGTCTCCGAAAGTAGAGTGGTATTTATATCCGCTGCAAAGAGTGTCGCGAAAAATAGAAATATTGTCAAAAACAGTTTCACAATTTATACCTTTTTTGCTGTTATAATTTACTATAATAACATTTTATAATTAATTGAATCAATAACTATTTTAACAAAAATATTTTAAAAACATCCTTCTTGGGGGCTTTTATGAGACTTGTTGCAGTAATAATTTTTTTATCTCTCTCTTTGAGTGCACAGATAATCGAGGCTGAATACCGTGTAGGGTACGGTCTGTTTGGGAAAGTGGGCAATTCTAAGGCTTTTTTTGAAAAAAAAGACCGTATATATCGAATTCGCGTTGTGGCAAAAGCTACAGGATTTGCAAAGGTTTTGAGCGGAGGAAGAGTCGAGATATATGAAAGTAGAGGAAAAGTTATAGACGGTATATTGGTACCGCTTGTATATAAAAAAGAGAAAATAACTAGTAATAAATATGAGTCCAAATTATATAAATTTGACCATGAAAACAGAAAGATATATCTTAGGACAATCTATATAAAAAACGGCAAAACAGACAAAGATGTAAAAGAGGTTTTAAAATATTATGCCAAAGAGGATGTGCTTAGCCTATATTTTAATCTTAAAAAATATTTTGAAAAAGAGAAAAAAGAGCACTACACATTTTTTGCCGTGGGCGGAAACAGAAAAGACGGCAGAGTCGATGTAGAGATTCCAAAAGGTAAAAAACTACAGAAACTGCGCAGACTCATGGGCAATATAGAAGGAAAATATCTTACTGTCACTCTAAATCAGAAGATTTTCGCAAGTAAAAAAGGAGAGCTTTTTATCGTAATGGATAGTGACGGTATAACGAAAAAAGCGCTTCTCAAAGATGTAGTGCTGTTTGGAGATATTACCGGAAAACTGGTTAGGAAGAGAGTAGTTGGGGAGTGAGTGTTGGTGTTAGTGTTGGTGTGAATATAACGAGTCACGAATTACGAATCGCAAATTAAGAGTCACGAAAAAAAGAGGGGGATTTTTGACAAGAATTGACAGGGGTATTTTATATATGCTTTTAGCATCCTTTCTTTTTGCGGGGATGGGAGTTTTTGCAAAGCTTTTAAGTGAGAGTCTGAGCTCTCTGGAGGTGGTTTTTTTCAGAAATATTTTCGGGGTTTTTATAGTTGCAGCAACACTGCTAGGCAAGCCTATGAAGCATGAAGGAGGAAAGCCCTGGCTTTTGATATTCAGAGGATTAATGGGGTTTGTGGCGCTTCTGTGTTTTTTTTACAATATAGCTCATATTCCCCTTGGTGAAGCTATGACGTACTCTAAAACCTCCCCTATATTTACCGCACTTTTTGCATATCTTTTTTTGAAAGAAAAGTTGGGTTTAAAAGGATGGCTGGCACTTTTTTTGGGTTTTTTGGGAATAGTTTTTATTGCAAAACCTTTCGGAACAGGCTTTGATAGATATGATATTCTGGGGATTTTAAGCGGGGTAGGGGCTGCTCTTGCGTATACCTCTATCAGAGAGCTAAAAAAATATTACGATACAAGAGCGATAGTACTCTCTTTTATGCTTGTTGGAACAGTAGGCCCTCTGATACTGATGGCACTGTCAGAATATGTTCAGATAAAAGAGCTTGACTTTGTATTCGGAAGATTTGTTATGCCTGAAGGTATTATGTGGGTTTATATCGTCTGTATGGGATTTTTGGCAACTTTTGCACAGATTTTTATGACAAAAGCTTACGGAGTTACCAAAGCCGGAATTGCAGGGGCTGTCAGTTATTCGAATATAGTTTTTTCCATAATTATGGGATATCTATTTTTGGGTGATCTTCTTCCGGATATCGTAACCGCAACCGGGATAGCTTTGATTGTCATAGCCGGGATAGCTGTGGCGAAAGAAGGCAAAATAAAAGCTTGAGTTGGATATAATAAGACTATTTGAAAAAGAGGAGACTGGATGATATTGATAGCCGGCCCATGTGTGATAGAATCAAAAGAGCAGATTTTTAAAATTGCTGCTGATTTGAAAGAGTTCGATGAAGCAGAAGATATAGATTTTTATTTCAAAGCAAGTTATGATAAGGCCAACAGGACAAGTTTAGAGAGCTACAGAGGGCCTGGTCTGAGAAAAGGACTTGAAATCCTTGGCGAAGTCAAAAAAGAGTTCGGTTACAAGATATTAACAGATGTTCATGAAACCTCTCAGGTAGAGCAGGTTGCCGAAGTTGCCGATGTTTTACAGATACCTGCATTTCTTTGCAGACAGACTGATCTACTGGTTGCAGCAGCTAAGACAGATAGGGTTGTAAATATCAAGAAAGGGCAGTTTATGAATCCTGCCGATATGAAATACAGTGTTTTGAAAGTATTGAAAAGCAGAGATGTGGGACATTGGAAATTGGACATTGGTGAGAGAGAAAATGTAAATTATGAAACAGGTAAAAAAGCGGGTATTTGGCTTACTGAAAGAGGTTCTACTTTCGGATATGGCAATCTGGTAGTTGATATGAGAAGTCTGGTTGTTATGAGAGATTTTGCGCCGGTTATATTTGATGCAACACATTCTGTTCAGATGCCCGGAGGAGCACAGGGAAAGAGTGGAGGTAAAAGAGAGTTTGTCGCTCCTCTTTCACGTGCAGCAGCTGCGGTAGGTGTTGATGGATTTTTTTTCGAAACCCATTACGATCCTGAAAATGCACTGAGCGATGGGCCGAATATGTTAAAATTGGATGAATTGAAAAGATGTGTTGAAGATATAAGAAAAATAGAAAATGCAATAGGAGTTTAAATGAATGTTATAGAAGGAAAACTAAGACTTACAGGTAATGAAAAAGTTGCCATAATCTCGAGCAGGTTTAACCATATCATAACAGATAGACTGGTAGAGGGTGCAAAAGATGCATTTTTAAGACACGGAGGAAAAGAGGAAAACATTGATCTTATTTTGGTTCCGGGAGCGTTTGAGCTTCCGTTTGTACTGGATAAAATACTAAGCAGCTGTGATTATGACGGTGTCTGCTGCCTTGGAGCTATCATAAGAGGAGCAACTCCTCATTTTGACTATGTTGCTGCAGAAGCTACAAAAGGGATAGCCAATACCACGCTAAAGTATCAAAAACCGGTAACTTTCGGTGTTTTGACTACAGACACGATAGAACAGGCAATCGAAAGAGCCGGAAGCAAAGCGGGAAATAAGGGCTTTGAAGCGATGACGGGGCTTATTGAGATGATAGATCTTTACAGAGGAATCTGTTAGATATAAAGAGTGTTATCTCTTGCCGAACACCAATAATGTGTGGGTGTGGGTGTGGTGAAACCGATCACTAACCACCAATCACGATTCACGAATTACGAATTACGAATTAGAATCACGAATTAAAATTACGAATAAAAGGAACAAAGTGGCGACAAGACATCAGGCCAGAGAGGCTATTATAGGTCTTTTATATGCTTACGATCTGGGAAATCCGGAAATCAAAAAATTTGCAGAAGATATTTTGGAAGAGAAAAAGATAAGAAACAGACAGAGAGAATTTGCCCTTTCTTTGTTTAAAGGCGTAGTTGAGCATTTGGAAGAGATAGACAAAGAGATAAAAAAACATCTTGAAAGCTGGGATCTAGACAGAGTAGGACATATCGAAAGAGCGATACTCAGGCTCGGTGCATATGAACTTATGTTTACCGATCTTGACAAGGCGATAGCAATAAATGAAGCGATAGAGCTGTCAAAAAAACTGGGTACTGACCAGTCTCCAAAATTTGTAAATGGTGTTTTGGACGCAATCGCCAAGGAGAGAGAAGAGAAACAGAAGGTTGATAGTTAAGTTGATAATTTTTATTGACCAATCACGAGTTATGACTTAAAGGAGAAGAGTGAGACTTAGCAAAGAAGAGGCGGTAAGACTTATAAAAGAAGGGGACCTGAAAGAACTTGGGTTAAAGGCGTTGGAGAAAAAAAGAGAACTACATCCGAAAAAAATCACCACTTTTATAGTTGACAGAAATATAAACTATACCAATGTGTGCTGGGTCGATTGCAATTTTTGTGCCTTTTATCGCCATAGCAAAGATGAAGATGCATATATCCTCAGTTTTGAAGAGATAGACAAAAAGATAGAGGAACTTATTGATATCGGAGGTACCCAGATTCTTTTTCAGGGAGGAGTTCATCCCAAACTGAAAATAGACTATTATGAGGAGCTTGTTGAGCATATTCACAAAAAATATCCTCAGATTACAATACATGGATTCAGTGCCGTTGAAATTGACTATATATCCAAAGTTTCCCGTATCAGTTATGAGGAGACTCTGCAAAGACTAAAAGCCAAAGGTCTGAGTTCAATTCCGGGAGCAGGTGCCGAGATCCTCAGTGACAGAGTAAGAGAGATTATAAGTCCCAAAAAACTGAGTTCCGAGGAATGGCTGGATATTCACAGAACGGCTCACAAGATAGGTATGAAAACGACCGCTACGATGATGTTCGGAACGGTGGAGAGCGATGAAGAGATAGTTGAGCATTGGGAAAAACTGAGAAAATTGCAGGATGAGACAGGAGGGTTTAGAGCTTTTATCATGTGGAGTTTTCAGCCGCTACATACAAAACTCCAAAAAGATGGAATAGTAAAATATAAAACTTCATCAAACAGATATCTGAGACTGTTGGCGGTTTCCAGACTCTTTTTGGACAATTTTAAAAATATTCAGTCTTCCTGGGTGACACAGGGGAGTTATATAGGGCAGATGGCTCTTCTATTTGGAGCCAATGACCTCGGTTCTACAATGATGGAAGAAAATGTTGTCAAAGCTGCCGGGGCTCAAAACAGGATGAATCAGGAAGAGATGATAAGACTTATCAAAGAGATAGGAGAAATACCCGCAAAACGCAACACTGCCTATGAGATTTTGGAGATGTATTAGAAAGAGGCGCGTAAAGAAATCGTAAACTGCTACGCAGCTTTGCTGCTTATCGGCTGTCTAACGGTGCAGAGTGGAGCGATTGCACCGACAGACGCCAGTTCACCGAATAAGGATGAAGGTTGAAGGCTGAAGATTGAGCAAACTGCTTTGCTTTTTCAGGCTCGCACGGCGAGGCGAATATGCTGGCGAAGCCTACGCCGATTTGTCGAAAGAGGGCGAAGAACAAAAGGGTTTGAGTATATAGATGGTAGTTGCCACTCACACTCACACCCACACTATTAAGAAGCCGGAGAAATGGATGAAAAATTTTTTTGCAATTTTATTTTTTATACAAGGGGTTTTAATGGGAGCAGTGCTGGAGAGTATAGAGGTCAAAGGCGTTAAAATACCGGTGATTTATGAAAAAGATACAAATCTTCCGATAGTTTCTATGCAGATTGTATTTCAAAAGAGCGGCAGTATAGAAGATGGCCAATTGCCTGGGCTTGCAAAATTCAGTGCGAAAATGCTCAATCAGGGTACAAAAAAACTTGGAAATGTGGGGTTTGCGAAAAAACTTGAAGAAAGAGCCATACATTTTGGTGTAAATATCGGAACCGAGACGCTTGTTTTGGAGATGAGTTCGCTCAAAGAAGAGTTTGACAAAGGTTTAAAAATCATAAAAGAGCTTTTTTCAGATCCAAATCTGACACCCGAAGCTTTTGAAAGGGTAAAAACTGTAACAATGGGTGTGCTTTTAAGAAGAGAGAACGACTATGACTATATAGCAAGCACCAATCTCAAAGAGATGCTCTTTAAAAATACACCGATAGGTCACAGGGCGGACGGAACTAAAGAGAGTATAGAGAAGATAAAGCTTGATGATGTTGAAAAGTTTTTAAAAGATCATATCGTATTGAAAAGAGCGATTGTGGTTATTGGGGGAGATATAAGCAAAGAAGAGGCACAAAAAAAGCTCTCAGAACTTCTAGTGAGTCTTGATATAGGAGAAAATGAATCTCTGGGCTTTTATGAAGCATCCGATAAACCGGAGAAAAAGGTGGTGAAAAAAGATACCGACCAGGCCTATATCTATTTTGGCTCTCCTTTTTATATGAAAGTAGATGACAAAGAGTACTATAAAGCAAGAGTTGCATCTTTTATACTTGGCAGCAGCGGATTTGGAAGCAGAATGATGGAAGAGGTGAGGGTAAAAAGAGGACTTGCTTATTCAGCCTATTCAACCGTCAGAGTTAACAAATCCCACAGTTATTTCAGCGGATATCTTCAGACGAAAACAGATAACCAAAACGATGCTATAGAAGTTGTAAAAGAGGTTATAGCCGAGTTTGTGGAAAAAGGTGCCACACAAAAAGAGCTGGATGCTGCAAAGAAATTTCTGCTAGGAAGTGAGCCGCTTAGAAACGAGACTCTTTCACAAAGATTGAGCAGAGCATTTATGGAATACTATAAGGGCAAACCTCTGGGATATTATAAAAAAGAGCTTGAAAAAATAGAGGCTTTAAGTCTCGAAGAGCTTAACAGTTTTATCAAAAAACATCCGGAAATAAACATATTGACACTTTCAATTGTTACAAAGTAGCTCTTTATATCAAGAGTATTTATGAAAAATTTTATTGAAACGAGAGATCTGGAGAAATTCAAAAAGGCGGGAGCTAAAAACATCATAGAACTCTCTTTGATAGCTCCCGTAAAATATCTCAATCTCATTCCCCAAAAATTTCCTGTTATAGGTATAGAGAATTTTGTTGAGGTTACAGTTAAAGATGTAGCTATTACCCCAAAATATATGAAAATTTTTGCATACGCAAAGAATTTCGAAAAAGATCTGGAGATTCTTTTTTTCAGATATCAGGCGTATCATAAGAAACTTTTTTTCCCAGGAGCGGTATTAAGTTTATACGGAAAAGTTGTATATGGAAGCGGAAAATTACAGATGCTTCATCCTAAAAAGGTTTCATTCTCCGGACAAATAGTCCCCGTATACAAAACAGCGCTGAGAGCGGATATTTTTAGAAATCTTTGCAAAAAATACATAACAAAAAACGCCCTTTTAGCGGAGGGTTTGCCTGAAACTTATGCAGCAAGGCTTGAAGATATTCATAATCCCTCACTTCAATTTTATAAAAATTTTACAAAAAATCGTACTTTCCCGAAATCATACCTTGAAGCATTAAAATTTGCGGAAATTTACAACCATTTAAAAGAGCTTGGAAAAAAAAGAGTATTTTTTCCGGCTTTAAAGAGATTGAACTGCTCTTCGGAGGATTTTATAAAAAATCTTCCCTTTGAACTTACTGCAGATCAGAAAAGTGCCATCAAAGATATAGAAAATGACTTGAAAAAAGAGGTGGCGGCAAAGAGAGTAATAGTAGGCGATGTGGGATGCGGTAAAAGTATAGTAATGTTTGCCGCAGCTTTTATGGCGTTTCCCGAGCGGGCTTTGCTTATGGCGCCTACTACCGTTTTGGCAAACCAGTTGTATGAAGAGGCTTTGAAATTTATACCTTCAAAGATAAAGTGTACTCTTGTAACGGGTTCAAACAAGCCAAAAAATCTTGAGGAGTATCATTTTATCATTGGAACTCACGCCCTTTTATATCAAAAGCTTCCTGAAGCCGTTTTGGTCATGACAGATGAACAGCATAGATTTGGAACCTCTCAAAGACACGCTCTTGAAAAAATGGTTTCCTTTGGTAAAAAAAGACCCCATTTTCTTCAGTTTTCAGCCACTCCCATTCCCCGCACCCAGGCTTTGATAGATTCAGCTCTGGTGGATATCACACTGATAAAAGAGACGCCTTTCAAAAAGGATATAGATACAAAAATCATAACAAAAGATGAGTTTGGGAGTCTGCTTTTGCATATCAAAAGTGAGATCGAACAGAAACGGCAGGTTTTGATAGTCTATCCGCTTGTAGAAGAGAGTGAAAATTTCAGGTACAAATCTTTAGAGGAGGCACAGGAGTTTTGGAAAAAACATTTTGAAAATGTTTATAGTACCCATGGAAAAGATAGAGAAAAAGAGCGTATTCTTGTAGAGTTTAGAGAAAAGGGAGATATACTGCTTGCTACAACTGTGATAGAGGTAGGGATTTCATTGCCAAGACTCAGTACCGTTGTTATAGTAGGTGCCGAAAATCTGGGTTTGGCGACTCTTCATCAGCTAAGAGGAAGAGTGAGCAGAACCGGACTCAAAGGATACTGTTTTTTATATACCAACAATAAAAAAAGTGAAAGACTGCGCTCTTTTGCGAAAGTAAAAAGCGGTTTTGAGATAGCAGAGCTAGATCTGAAATTCAGAAAAGGCGGTGATATATTAAGTGGTAAAAACCAGAGCGGAAAAAGCTTTAGATGGATCGATATAGTTGAGGATAAGGATATAATAGAAGAGGCAAAAAGATTGATTAAGTAAAAGGTGAAGGCAAAAGGTTTTCTTAGCCCTTCTGCCTCTACCTGTTATCAATAAAGACCGAATTTTCCATCTGTTCTTTTGTAAAGAACTCTTGTTTTTCCTTCTCTGTCTTCAAAAACGATGAAATATTTTTTGCTGTTTTTCAAAACTTCCAAAGCCTCTTCTATTTCGACGGGTTTATCAATATCGAGATTATGAGGCACTATCTCTTCCGTGAATCCTAAAGACTCTTTCAGTTCATCTTCAATCATAGGCATAGCCATAATCTCTTCAAGACTCATATTCTTATGGTCTTTTATCTTGTCAGCATATCTTCTAAGAACTTTTCTGGCTCTCTCGAGTGCAAGGTCTGTTGCCGCATAGATATCTTTATCTTTCTGTTTTATAACAACAGTACCTTTTTTTGCAAGATTTATCGTAAATTCAACCGTAAAGCCTTTTTTCCCGTTTCTCTCGTCTCCAGAGACCACAACATTTGCACCGGTAATATCCAGAGCATATTTGCCAAGAGAGTCAATTGCACTTTCAATATAGTTTTTAATCGGTTCGGTCAATTCGACTTTTCTGCCGGTAATATGAAAGTAATCCATTAAGACATCCTTTTTGAAAATTTTTGCTATTTTATCAAAATATACTTAAAAGGCACATATAAAGAGATTTTAAAACCGTGTGGTATCATGGTTTTTGTATTGTTCTTCTGTGAAATCTTATCGGTTCATCCGAGTCAGTATTTGTAACAACAGTATCAATGATAACAGTTCCATTTGAATCAGCGGTGGCAATATTGTCTGCAAGTTCATTTGAGGAGTTGCACGGCATATTGTTTCCGATATAGTACAGAGTCATATTTATATCATATCTGGGATTTACAGCCGGATATCTCATATTTATATTTTCTACGCAACTTGAATTATGATCATGTCCTGAAATTGCCAGTAAAGCAAATTCGGTTGCACTTTTCGCCAGAAGTTCGGCTTCTTCTTTAAGATAGATATCTCCTGTCTGTTTAGCGGTCTGTGATGAAAATGAGAGCATAAGAGCCATAAGGGTTGCAATAGCAACAAGCAAAATAATAGCTGTAATCAGACTGAAACCCTTTCTCATTAAAACACCACCTTCTCTTTGCAAAATGAAATATTATAATCGTCTGTTATATTTTTGAAAAGACAGAGCTTCAATCTAATCACTTTGTCTATCTGCCTAAATTTGAAAACAGAAACATTTTCAGCTAATAGATTTCTATTTCCATCATTATATCTTTCCGCAAACCATGGTCTGTAATTGGAATAAAGATAAAGATTTCCGTTTTCGGGAACAACAGCGTAGGCACTCCAGACCAGATAGTACTGTTCAACAATATCCTTTGAACCCAGATTTTCCGTAAATTCCAAAACATCTTCTTGTCCTGCAGCTTGTTTAACCCGCAGAACATAATTATGATTTCCTATGGTTCCGTAATTGGGATTTTCATTCCATCCATAATTGTTTATATCAAAACCGAGAGGCAAACCTTTAAAAATTATTGCTGCACCAGTGTTATTTAGATCCGCTGCGCCGTTTGAAAGTTGAGATATTATGCTGTTAGCATAACTTAATTTACTGCCAGGGGTTTTTATTTTTGTTTTATTGGTTTCATTACTATCGAGATCTATAAAGCCGCTCCAGCCCGGCTGGTATTTTGTTCCATCCCATTCACCTCTGAATCCGTCGTTATCATAACCAATCCATTCGAGTATCTGATAGTTCTGGTCTGCCATAGACAGAGCCGTAATGTTTGAATCATTTGGCTGTTTTCTGGCGATCGTGGCCTCTTTTATTCTATATGAAAGTCTTTTTGCAAGCTGGCTCAAAACCAGTTCAGTTTTTGTTTCCAGCTCGTTGATAGCCCTGCTTGTTATGTAGCTTTCGTAAATCCTTATAAATATTCCGCTTCCTATGACCGCTATAATACCCAATATAACAATAACAAATATGAGTTCAATGAGTGTGAAAGCTTTTCTCATCAGTTGAATGTCCTCTGAAGAAGTTTATATCCGCCGATATTTGTTGCAAAGCTTCTGAATGCTGCGATCTCTTCGTTGTTCAGGTTATCGGTTATCTTAACCTCTATCATTTTTATATTTGTAGTTGTAGCAGCACCAGAAGTGCTGAAATCAAAAGATACTGTCGACTGGCTATAGTCTGCAGAGTCGCTGACATATTTTACAGTAGTAGTCAAAGTGAAGCTTTTAACATAATCAGAATCGGAAGCGGAGTTTACTACAAGAGTGTTCGTTCGTCCATTAAAATCATCAATATCATCGGGAAAGTTTGTTTCGTTTGAGTCGTCTATGCCGATTGTAGAAGCGCTTAAGATTGTCGAAAAAAACTTTCTTCTATCTTCTCCCTCGAAATGACCGATTCTTAGAGTGCTGTTTGCATCAGGCCATCTGTTTAGCTCACTATCGCCACCTGCAACGTCAAGTACATGTTTAAGATCGAGTTCCCCGACATTTTTTTCATCCCACTGGTATGTCATTACGTTTCCGATTTTTGTAGCACCTGCCAAAAGAGCTTCCTGGTTCAGACTGAACTCTTCTGATTTCATTACTTGTGCCAGTATAAGAGGAACGGTCATCATGGCGATAGCCATAACTACAATCGTTATGATAAGTTCGATCATCGTAAAAGATTTTTTCACCAATCAATCCTTCGTTCACTATCCTGACTGATGTTAAGATCTACGGTTTTTCCTGTAGATCCTATGCCTGCCCAGTCTTTTGGTTTTCCTGTAAATTCTATATAGAAGCTGTTGACATTGGCGGTAGGATCGAATCTGTTATAAATAAGCCATGATGATGCGTTCATATCTATTCTGTCCTTATACGGATAAGATGAGCCGTTATAAGTGAATGTCTGATTTTCTGTTCCATTGTTTACAGTTGTTGTGTTTCCAGGACTTACTGTAATATTTGTAGAAATCGTTGGAGTAAAGGCAGTTACGTTTCCTTCGCTTGGCGAATTGTGCTGTAAATTTACATACCAGAAAACATCATCAAAACTTTCATTTCCAAAAATTCCGGGATAATTACTTTTAGTGCAGGTTTTACAGTATACTTCATAGTATATTACCGCGTTGAGACTGTCCTGATCCGTTTTATAGTCCGGAGCGTGTACTCTTCCGAAAATAAATGTGGCGTTTTGGTCAATCGTTCTATTAAAATCTGCTCCTGTCGTATTTCCATCTGTTTCTTTTACGGTTATATTAAAATCGTTTTTGCTTATTTTGAATGGTTCATCGGGTATTGAAAGGTTTCTATCAAAGTTGAACTGTATAGATATGCTGGCCGTACCGCTTTTAAAAACGCTCTGTGATGTATTGTAGTCTGCTTTTTCATTATTCGTATTTATCAGGGTTGCAGTTGAGTTGTTGTCAAAGTAAACTATTCTATCTTGGGATGTGGACCAGGTAAGATTTTTGTCATTAATCAGGGTTACCGTATAGTTTATATCTTTTGAAAAACAGTTTGCTGTGTAGTTTGTGGCTGTAGAGTTGTCGTCTAGAATAGCCTTTATGTCAATTTTAATCTCTGCACTCATAGCTGAATCGTTTGATATATATGTAAAATTCTGATCGTTATTGTTGCTTAGATCTAGACTGTTCCTAAACTCTTTAGGATTAAACTTGAAAATTTTACTTCCCTCTATAAGACAACCTACTTTTCCTAAAGAATCCGGTGTATTTGATGAGCTAGCCTCTATACAGTCCCAAGTGCCGTCGCTTTTCGTGACCTGATCAACTTCCGTCCAATCTTTATCGTGAACTGAAAGGTTCACATCTCCAACATTCATGTATCTAAAGAGAGTGTTTGTTGTCTGACCATTCGTAAAAGCTATAGTGGTACTCACAAGCTCTTTGTCTGTTGGCAAGGAGCAACCTGTTGGAACTACAAGTTGTGTGGTAGCGTTTTTATCCGCTGAACCGTCAATGGTCTGAGAATATCCGGTTGTATTGGTATCAAGATTGTAAAGGGTTGCGTTGATATCCAAGGTGTACCATTTTGCGCCTATAAGATTTGTTTCATTCATATCCATGGAATATGTTTCGGGCCTTATCGAAAAGTTGTCTCTGGCGCAGACTGAACCTGCTATTTCGCTTCCGAAAACACAATCTATACACTCTTTGCTGGCCTGATTTTCTGATGCGCCTCCTACACCCGGATTACATACGTCGGCACAAGGGCAATATGCCGGATCATATACCCCTGTACATTGACCGATATATTGAGGCTGGGTATATACTCTGCTGGTTAACATTCCCCAGATACAATTATAGGTTTTATCGGTACAATACCAGTCAATGGGCTTGTCATACTGGTTTTTTAAAAAGTTTATTCTAAAAGTCAAGTTTTTTGATGCAGCGTCGTATGTGATATTTGTATCAACATACTCGTCATCATCAAATATAAGATCTTTTTCAAACAGTGAGGTTGCTGCCTTGCATATCTGGTTTTTCTCATCATCGGTAGCGGCTGTGGAAAAATCCGGAGTGTTGATAAGAGAGAGTCTGACTATTCCATCATACTCTTCCGGAGTTACAAGGTCGTCTTTCAGTTTTACAGCTTTTACATGAAACTCTTTCCCTGATATTTGTGTATAGAGTGAATTGACACTGTCTTGATAGTCGAGAGGAACCGTTTCGCCGCTGTAGTTTTTATTGACAACATTGAATGTTCCCGCTGCCGGATAATAAGGACTTATAGTGTTGTTGAAATCGACACATTTAGGAAGTGGACCGTCAAAGGTGAATTGCTGACCGGCAATATTGAAAATATATGATGTCTGGTATGAAAAACTGAAAGGCTGATCAGTATTTACCGTTGTATTGAAATCTATATAGGCTGTATCGTTTGGATTGAAAGTACCGCCGTTGACACTATTGGCTCCGGTTCCGATTCTTATTGTAAGAGTTTTGCCAGTGGTGTTGTAATCAACAAGATCGTCGCCTATGGTATCTGTCTGCAGTATAGGAGAGGTTTCTCCAATATTTTGTACTAAAGTCGTATTTTCGTTGTAAGATGTGATATTTTGATCGAATATTTTCATAATTTTAACATCTTCGGCTATTTCGTTGTCATCGTTTCTTATAGTGAGTCTGGCATGGATAGTATCGCCGACGCTTATGGTGCTTTCGGAAGTTATTTCGTTTCCATTGGAGTCATAGAGTGTTTCAAGATAACATATTTTTGGCTGATACAGTTCAGTAGAAAATGTCAAAACATTTGGATAAAAAGCATCCCCTTCTGAAATAATTTTTACTACCGTACTTTGTTGACCATTTGTCATAAAACTGCTGGTATCGAATATATCAATATCTATACCGTTGTTGTTTTGCAATGAAGGGTCATGTGTAAAACCTGAAATGGTCGAATTAAATACATTATCATAAGGAGAATCATCATTAGAAACATAGTTCCCGTCTACGGTGACATAATCCGGTTTGTAAAGATTTTCACCTTCGCCGGCAAATGTAATAAGTTTTGAATCGATGGGACCTGAAGTGGGCGTATAGAATCCTGATATATTGATCGTTTCAGTTTCGTTATGAGTTACTTTAAAACCGTCAAAAACAGAGATGTTCCTGAATTTTTCACCGTTATATGTATAAATTACAAATAGTGCCCAGGCACCGTAATTCCCATATCCCCTCATACCTTCCATACTTTGAATGTTTGCGGCTGTATAGACTCCGTTTGGATTTGTTGTATTGAGCTCGTTTGTAACATCTGCAAAAGCGGAGTATATTGTTCCGTATGCACTAGAGTAATAGGAAAAATCCAGATGATCAGCAACTATCTCTTTATAACCGGAAGTTTGAATATTAGGAATAGAGAAAAGTATCTTGTTTGCATCCAGAGTTTGAGTGGAAAGGTCGATATTATCGCTGGTTACAACAATGGTATCTCCGTCTCTGTATCTACAATAGTCGTTGGTATAGGTGTTGCAACTATGTAAAAATCCTTGCCAATAAAGTCCTGCCCAAACTATTTCAGAGCCTGCAGGAATGTTCAAAGTAGCGCTTGTTGAATTGAAGGTGGTAGCATTATTATCTATATCGAGATATTTTGTAAAATAGTTATTGGCTGTGGCATCCGGGTTTGTTGTACATTCGGCATCAAAACTGTTAGAGCTTACAGTAACACATTGAACAGTGTTTCCTATGGGAGTGATATTTCCGACAATATTTCTTGTATCGACTGGATTTCTAAGTTCAAAGTCTCTTTCTCCGTTATTGTAATCTGTCCCATCGTCATCAAGAATTGTTCCTGTTGCCTGGGAGTCAGCTATAACGCCTTCACCTGTTACATTTGAGAGGTTTATATAGAACAGTTCATCGTTTTCAATAACTGTATCTCCGTTTATTGTGATATCTATTGTGCGGCTAGTGTTTGTGTTGTCAAAAGTCAAAGTGCCGGATTTTGCTACATAATCGTTATCTGCAACTGTAGCTGTTCCGTCTTGTGTGCTATAGTCGACTGTGACTGTTCCTGTAGGAGCCGGGTCTATTGTAACATTGAAAGAGATAGTTGTCTGTCCACTATCTCCTTCTGGCTGTGCAGCATCATAAATAGTAATTGAGGGTTCTGGTGTTTTTATTGATATATTATCAATATATGCAACTTCTGAATTAGCTGTAGAATCGACCCTGAGTTCAAGTTTCAGTTCGGCATTTGCATCGGTGTACAAAGAGACAGTTATATGATATGTGCCGTCGGTATAGCTATAAGTTCCTACAAGAGTGTTATTTGCATAAATATAAAAAAAATCCTGAAATATCCACCCGTTTTCCCAGCCCCCTTCTGTTCTTATATCCAAATCAAGTATAACTTGAGTGTTTTTATAAGCAGATGAAAAACTGTAGGTTTTTGTAGCTGTACTGTCTCTTTCTATCAGCATCTCTTCATTTACGACAGATACGCCTGTACCGGACCAGCCGTTTAGTCCTGATGAAAAGTCGTCAAATGCCAGTTGAGCGGCAAAGGAATAGATACCGGATACAAGTAGAGTAAGTATAATTTTAAGTAAAGTATATCTCATATTTTTGTTCCTTCAAGAACTATAAAAAAGAGTGGGAAAGCAAATATCAGAGAATACTGAAGATTTGCAACCCAACCACCCACCTTAATTGTTGACATATGCTGTATATCTAAAGTATAAAACTATTTTCTTTTAATAATCCTTAATATCTATTTCTGTGTCTTCTCAAAGGCTTTTTGAACCGCTTTTATGAAAGCATTTCTTGCCCCCTCTTCTTCAAGTACGGCATATCCTGCGGCGGTTGTTCCGCCAGGACTCATTACTTCATCTTTTATCATAGAAGGGACTCTGTTTTTCAAAAGCGGTACGAATCCCTCAAAAAGACCTTCGACCAGTTTTTTTGCATCTTCTCTTTTTAATCCCTCTTTTACGCCGCCGTCTGCGAGAGCTTCAGCTATTACGGCCAAAAATGCAGGACCGCTGCCCGCTATAGCTGTAGCTATATCAAGCTCCTTTTCGGAAGAGACCCATAAAACATCGCCAATTTTATCAAATATTTTAATTGCATCCAGTTTTGTACTGTCGTCGCCCGTTAGTGTTGTCATAGACTTTTTGAAAACTGCCGAAAGGTTGGGCATGGCTCTGACATATTTTTTTGCTTTTATCTCTTTTTTCAATTTTTCGATTTTAGTTCCCGCCAGTACCGATATGAGAGTATTGGCTTCACTTTTGAAATAGTCCGAGACATCTTCTATGGCATGTGGCTTTACGCATAGAATGACTGTTTTGTCTGAAGAGTCGAATTCTTCGTAGGTTTTAACGCAAATATCCATCTTTTTGAGATTTTCCAGTTTTTCGCTATCTCTTCCTATCACTTCCAGTTCAAAATCATCTTTTAATCCGTCTATCAGGGCGAATGCCATTTTTCCTGTACCTATGATTGTTATCCGATTCATATTCTGCCTTTACTGGTAATTATGAGCCACATACTTCTTGATTAATATTATAAAACAAATATTACCATATTTACGGTAAAATATCTGAAACAAAATCAAATCAAAGAGGGCATATGAAAAAAAGTTTTGCTGCATTATTGACGGCTTTGGTATTTATAACCGGTTGTTCTACCAAGAAAGAGGTAGAATACAACAAACCGGCCATTTACTGGTATCAAAAAATTATAAAAAAAATAAGTGTCGGAGATCTTGACAAGGCTGACGAGTATTTTACGTCACTTCAGAGTGAACATATAGGTTCCCCTTTTTTAGCCGAAGCTATGCTTATGCTGGCCAAAGCGCATATGGAAAATGAAGAATATCTTCTTGCACAGTTTTATCTGGATGAGTATATAAAAAGATATGCAACATACAGAAAAAGAGAGTTTGCAGAGTATCTAAAAATAAAAGCAAGTTTTTTGGGATTTAAAAATCTCTATCGTGACCAGAAACTTTTAATGGATACTATAAAAGATGCAAACGGATATCTTGAAAAATATCCCGATTCCGAGTTTGTTCCATTAGTTCAGACAATACTTACAAAACTCTATATGGCAGAGTTTATACTGAATAAGGAGATTGTATCTCTTTATAAAAGAAGAGGAAAGCCTGAAGCGGCAAAAATATATGAAGAGAGACTGAAGTCTTCGTGGATAAACGATAATGAGATATTGAGACCAGAGAGTGCATGGTATGAGAAGATGCTTGATTGGTAGCAAGATGGTAAATACAAAAGGAGTTTTATGAAACTGAGCGATTATAATGCTTTTCCAGCAACAATACCGATAATTGTGGAAGATGAGATTTTTCTATATCCGTTTATGATATCCCCGATTTTTTTAAGTGATGACAAAAATATAAATGCGGCGGCAAAAGCTCTGGACGAGAACTCTTTGGTGATGGTTTGTCCGGCCAAAGAAGGAAAAGAAGGCGGAAGGGATTTTGATTCTATCTATCCTGCCGGTGTTATAGGTTCAATTATGAGAAAAGTCTCTTTGCCGGATGGAAGAATCAAAATACTTTTCCAGGGATTGGCGCGTGGAAAAATAATTCAAAAAATAGGTGAAAATCCTTTAACTGCGCTTGTTGATGTGATTACATCAAAGCCGTATAATGAAATAAAACTGGAAGCTTTACTAGAAGTATTGAGAGAAAAAGTAAGAACACTGGCAAATGTAAGTAGCTATTTTCCTCCCGATCTTTTAAAAACAATAGAAGAAAATCACGAACCGAATAGAATAGCCGATCTTATCAGCAGTTCTATAAAACTTAAAAAGAGCGATGCATACGAACTTTTTACAGAAGAGGACGTTGAACAGCGCTTTATGATGCTTATAGACTATATAACAGAAGAGATTGAGGCAAGTAAGCTTCAGCGTGAGATAAAGACCAAAGTACACAGCAGAATAGAGAAGATCAATAAAGAGTATTTTCTCAAAGAGCAGTTAAAACAGATACAAAAAGAGTTAGGCGTCGATACTCAGCGGGAAGAGGAGATAGAAGAGTACAGAAGAAAGTTAGAATCAAAAAAACGTTACATGAGCGAAGAGGCTTACAAAGAGATAAAAAAACAGATAGACAGATATGCAAGAATGCATCCGGAAAGTGCCGATGCAAACGTTTTGCAAAACTACCTTGAGTGGGTGCTTGAGATTCCTTTCGGAAAATACTCAAAGAAAAAACTTGATATAAATGCTGTCAAAAAAGAGCTGGACAAAGACCATTACTCTTTGGAAAAGCCTAAAGAAAGAATTGTAGAGTATTTCGCCGTAAAAGAGCTTTTGGAGCTCAGAGGACTCAAAAAAAGCGAAGGAAAAGGGGCTATACTCTGTTTTGCAGGGCCTCCGGGTGTGGGTAAAACCTCTTTGGCTAACTCAATTGCGAAGGCTTTAAAAAGACCGCTTGTAAGGATAGCTCTTGGAGGACTTGAGGATGTAAGTGAACTCAGAGGCCATAGAAGAACATATATAGGCGCAATGCCGGGGCGTATAGTACAGGGTATTATCGATGCCAAAGAGATGGATCCGGTTATGGTTCTTGACGAAATAGACAAAGTGGGAAGAAGTTTCAGAGGAGACCCTACTTCTGTTCTTCTGGAGATTTTAGATCCTGAACAAAATACGCACTTTAGGGACTATTATCTCAATTTCAGTATAGATTTGAGCAATATTATATTTATAGCGACGGCAAATGATATAAGCACTATTCCGGCACCGCTTAGAGATAGAATGGAGTTTATTTTCGTTAGCAGTTATACTCCTCAGGAAAAGTTTGAAATAGCTAAAAGATATCTGATTCCACAGGAGTTGAAAAAACACGGGCTCAAAAGAAGTGAACTCTCCATATCAGATGCAGCCTTACAGGTTATTATAGAAAAATATACAAGAGAAGCAGGGGTTAGAAATCTTAGAAGAAGGATAGCAGATATCGCAAGAAAAGCTGCAAAAGAGCTGCTTGAAAATCCGGAAATCAAAAAGATATCCGTTACACTCAAAAATCTGGATAAATATCTGGAAAAACCTGTATTTGAGATTGAAACTGCCGATAAAGTTCCTCAAGTGGGGGTGGTAAACGGACTTGCTTGGACGGCTGTGGGTGGAGATGTTCTGAAAATAGAGGCAATAAAGATAAAAGGCAAAGGAATGCTTCAGCTAACCGGTAGCCTTGGAGAGGTCATGAAAGAGTCTGCAAGGATAGCTTTGAGTGTAGTTAAAGTTATGATTGATCAGAGAAAATTGCCTATAGATGAGAGTGTCATACCCAAAACTTCAAAAGAGCGAGATGAGGGTATCAAAGTAGATCCTAGCGAAGTTTATAGAAGATACGATCTTCATCTGCATATTCCTGAAGGAGCGACACCGAAAGACGGGCCAAGCGCCGGTATAACAATGGCTACAGCAATATCTTCAATTCTTTCAGAAAGAAAGGTAAGGTCAGATATAGCTATGACGGGAGAATTGACACTCACAGGAAGGGTATTGCCTATAGGAGGACTTAAAGAAAAGCTTATCGCAGCATATAAGGCAAAGATCAAAAAAGTTTTAATTCCCAAAAAAAATTATGACAGAGACTTAGATGATATACCCAAAGAGGTTGTTGATGCGCTGGAGATCATACCTGTAACAAGAGTAGAAGAGGTACTTAAAGAGAGCCTACTTTAGAAGGCTCTCTTTATATAAAATGATATCAGGTTGCGGTATATTGATTTATTTTCTCTTTAAGAATCTGTTCCCTGATAGGTTTGTTTATAAAGTCGTTTGCTCCACTGTCAAGTGCTTCGACTCTTTTTGTCTCATCGGTGCTGAGAACTATAACTGGTATCTGTTTTAAATTTGTGTCGCTTCTTAATATTTTTAACATTTCTATTCCGTTCATTACCGGCATTATAATATCAAGCAGTATTATATCTATATCATTGTGCTCCTTGAGTACATTTAAAGCTTCTGCTCCATTTTTTGCTTCATAAACCTCTTCTATATTGTCAGATTTCATCAACATGGATTTTAATAGTTTTAGATTAATAAAATCGTCGTCAACTGCCAATACTTTTATTTTTTTCATTTTACCCTCTCATTTAATAATTTTTAAACTCATAATGTTCAGATATATTTTTCTACAACAAGCCTCAGAAGATCTTTATTTACAACATTTTTTATCACGTCGCTAAATATAGACTTCTCTTCCTCTGTTGCCGTAGCTGAGGGATCAATAAAAAGAATAATCGGTGTTTTCATGTTTGATGCCTCTATTGTATTTTTGATTTCCTGTAGATCAAATCCGTCAAGCTCCCTGTCGACCAAAATCAGTCTGTATCCACCTTCTTTTATTTTTTCAAGGAGTTCATTGAAGCTACCAGCTATATCGGAACTAAAATCAAGTTCGTCTATAAGTTTTTCAAATAGTTTTGATTCTACAGGAGTTTTTTTCGCAATAAGTATATCTTTTTTTATATTCTCATCAACTGTTTTTATCTCCTGAGTCTCTTTCTCGCTTGTTTTTTGAATCTCTTTGTCTTCTTGTGTCGATTCTTTTAGCCGTTTTGTCAGCGGATGCTCAATCTCTTCTTCAACTATTTTATCAGAAAGGAATCTCTCCAATATTGCGGCAATCTCATCTCTGACAAGAGGTTTTGTGGCATATTCATCAAAACCTTCGCTTAGATATTTTTCCCTGTCTCCTTTCAGTGCATGAGCGGTTAAAGCGGCTATCGGAACATGAGGAACCTTATAATCCTCTTCATAGTCCAGAATTTCATGAAGAGCTTCTACACCGTCCATTATAGGCATCTGAATATCCATAAATATAATATCGTAGTCGCCGTTTTTTCTCTTTTCAAAAGCTTCCAGACCGTTATTGGCTAGATCAACTTCCAATCCCATATCTTCCAGTGTTTTTTGTATGAGCTTCTGATTTATCATATTGTCTTCTGCTACAAGAGCTTTGGCTTTGAATTTAATTTTTGAAAAATCGAACTCTTTAACCGTTTTTCTTGAAGTTTTACTCTTCTGCTCATAATCGAGGAGCAACTGTTTCGTTTTAGTTACGTTAACGGGTTCGTAAATCAGTTTTATTAAATTTTTAGCGAATCCCTCTGTTGTTTTCTGATGACTGATTTTGGCTATCAATGAGGTGGGAATATTTCTGATGAAAAAGTCTTTCAGCCTGTTTTCATCCGTGTAGTCAAAATCCAGAAGAACAAAATTGTATCTTTTGTGCTCTTTTAGCAGTTCGTCCAGATCGTTAAAAATATTGAATTTGGCGCCGTAGAAATCGAGATATTCGCGGATATACCTGTTTTGGTCTTTTTCCATTCCAGGAATTTCCAGGAAAGCTACTTTTAGACCTTTGAATTTTCCCTCGAGTGTTTCGTCAAGGCTTGGAATCTCTTCTAATTCAAGAGTAAAGAAAAATTTTGAACCTTTTCCGATTTCGCTTTCAAGATCGAGTTTCCCGCCCATAAGTTTGACAAATTCGCTGGATATTGTAAGTCCTAGTCCGGTTCCTCCATATTTTCTTGTTACCGAAATATCGGCTTGGGAAAAAGCTTCAAAAATCTGGGCTTTTTTCTCCGCGGGTATTCCTATACCGGTATCTTTTACAACAAAATCTATTTTTGCTTTTCCGTTTTCTGAAGCATTTTTTCGTATTTCTACTGAAACGGAGCCGCCGTTATCGGTAAATTTGATAGCGTTACTGATAAGGTTTATAAGTACCTCTTTAATTTTTGTAGGATCGCCTTTTAGTAGATTGCTGAGTCTTGGATCTACAAAAAGGCCTAAATTTATATCTTTTTCTGCCGCTCTAGGTGCGTAAACTTCGACGGCACTTTCAAACTCTTCGATAGGATTAAATACGATATTTTCGATTTCGATTTTGTTACTTTCGATTTTTGAAAGGTCAAGAATACTATTTATAATCTGAAGAAGATTTTCAGAGCTTTTTTCTATTATATTTACAAACTCTTTTTGCTCTTCATTTAGTTCCGTACTTTTGAGTAGCTCTGTAAATCCGACAATGCCGTTCAATGGTGTTCTAATTTCATGAGACATGTTGGCAAGGAACATACTCTTTGCTTTACTTGCCTCTTCGGCTGTCTCTTTTGCGCTTTCGGCTTTGATAAGGGCAGTTTCCAGAAGTTCATATGCTGTAGCGATACCTTCTGTTGTATCAAGATTGATATCTGCTGCCACATTTCCTTTTTCATCACGAATCGTTTTGGACTCTGCAACCTTTTTAATGACAGCTTCGAGTCTTTTAATGTTGCCTGTAATGTCTCTGGCAAGAAAGTAGCCCCCTATCATCAACAGTACTGAAAGAGAAAAGAGAACAGCAGAAGCGATCAAAACATATGTCTGTATTTGAGAAACCTGTTCGACTCTGCTTATTATCGCGTTACTTACAACTTTTTCAGCATTTCTTATTACATCGATTTTTTCAGTCTGGAGGTTGAACCAAAGTGTTGGGTCAACAGGGTATAAACCGTCATTTACGGATCTTTGAATACTTACTCTGGTCTGAAGTACTTCGTTTATAATATCTTTGGCGTCTTCGCTACCAAATATATCGTTAAGAGCTTTTTTTACATCAGACGAAGAGAGATTATTATAGGATAGATTATCTGCTTTCCCTATAAGAGAGTTCCATAAAATAAGCTCTTTGTCAGATGCTGGCGTATATCTGGCAAGTATGAATGAGACGAAGCCTCTTTCGATACCGGTATACTCTTTTGCGGTAACAAACTGCACATATACGGAAGATATCGCCGTAATCTCTGGATTGATTGAGTAATATACAAGATTTGACAGGTTGTTAAGGATTGGAGTATTTATCATATCCGTATAGAAACCGAAAAATACATTTTCAAAGCCGATTTTAAGTGTGTCGACTTTTTTTCTGATAAAGTTAAGCTCTTTTAGATTTGTTAAAACAGTTTTGACTCTTAGCGTTAATTCGGGATTTTTTTTCAGATAGTTTTTAAGGTCTTGAATAGCCTTGTCAACTATGCTTCTCTGTTTTTTTAGTGAGTCTTTTATCATTTGACCCCGGCTTCCGATATAGATAGATGTCATCCCCCTCTCTTTAGCGACCTGTGTCATTAAATTGCTTAGTACTCTGTTGAATTCTATCTCTTTCTTCAAAGTCTGCGTTTTTTGATAAGTCTGATATGAGTCGTACAGGAAGTAGCCTGACAACGAGAAAAGAAGCAGCAGCGGCAGAAGACTTATTAGCTGCATTTTTCTTATTAGACTGAGTTGCATATCTATCCTTTTAGTTTAGATTTATATTATATTTCTGAGCAATCGTGGAGCATTCGCGTGCACCGCTTTGTAAACCTTCTTTTAGAAGTTTCTTTATCTTTTTGATGTTTGCATTTCCTTTTTCGAGATAGATCTGGGCAAGATAGCAGTTAGCTCTTGCATTACCTATTTTTTTTGCCTCAAGAAAAAACTTTTCTGCTTTATCAAGATCTTTTTGAGTACCCATACCGTTAAGATAGAAAAGTCCTAAAAAATATTTTGCCTGAACTGATCCTTCTTCTACAGCCAATTCAAAAAACTCTTTTGCTTCTTTATAATTTTGGCTTTTATATGCCCTGATTGCGTTGCTGAAGTTTGAAGCGTATAGAGCTATTGCTGCGAAAGCGAGAGAAAAAAATATCTTCTTCAATGTCAATCCTTTGTTATCTGTTTAAATTTCAATAGTTTTACTCAGGTTTTCTAACATTTCAAAAAATTTATCGGCTGCGTCTGCTTTATTTTCGCTCTCATTGTTGTCACACAGCTTACTAAGCTGTGCACTGAACTCTTCGAGTCGTAAATTGTCTGTAATTCCTTTGAGTTTTTTTGCCGTTTTTTGCAACTCTTCTTTTTTTTGATCGGAAATGAGGCTGTATATTGTCTCTTTTTGTTTTTTTGCTTCTTTTATGAAATCTTTTATCAGTTCGTGAATAAGCGTTTTTGGAAGACCTATTTCATTGGCTATTTTTTCCGTATCGTACTCTGTCTGCTCTTTTGGCTCCGTTTCTTTTATGATGTCGAAAGGATATATCTCTTCTTCATTTTGATTTGTATGGTCGCTGATATCTTTTTCAAAAACAGTATCGTTTTCCACAGGTAAAGAGATAGTTGTATCTACATCTTCTTCAATGTGCAGTTGCTCTTTCAGCTCTTTTATAAAATCGTAAAATTCCGAAAGTTTTTCTTCCAGAGTTTTTTTATCATTTGAACTATTGATAACAGAAAGTATTTCGACGGCTTTTTCGATACGCAGATTTGCTGCTGCACCTTTCAGTTTGTGTGAATAGTTTCGTATCTCTTCAATATTTTCGCTTGAAAGCAGTTCTTCGAATTTGGGCTTATACTCTATCGCCTGGTTAATAAACTCTTTGACAAATTCTGTTATAAGTTCCGGTGTTAGCCCTAGCTCTTTAGCAGCATCTTCCGGATCGAAAATAGGGGATTCGGATATTTTTGTAGTAGCCGGTTCCTCTTTTTCTTCAAAAAACAGGGGAGCCTCCTCCTCTATAGAAGAAGGAGTGTCAAAATCTAGATTGATATCCAGTTTTTCATTTTCAAAAGTTTCCGCTTGTTCTGTTTTAAATATTTCGGGAGTATCCGTGTTGTCCTGAGATATCAAAACTTCATCTGTTTGAGGTTGCATATCGGTCTGGAAAGCCGATATCTCAGGATTTTCTTCTATGTTTTGATCCGGTAATCGAAAATTATCTTCTTCTTGATCCTGATACTCTGTTGGAAGAATAAGATCAGGCTGTGGCGTATCATGATTTTGTGAAAGAGAGGATTCGTTACTTACGCCTTTTATGTTTTCGAGTCTTACTGAGTAAAATGTTTCACCGTTATCCATATAAAGCATGTCTACAGTGATTTTGCATTCAAATTCATGATTATTTTTCGTGTGAATTATTGCTCTTGGAGTCTGAATATTGCTGTGTAGTACAAAATTGAGCCAGGAGAAATTTTCAAAATTGTAAACATATCCGGGTCTAACTTCAAAAAGTTCGGCTATATCTTTTATATCTTCTTTCAGTTCATCTAGGGAGGAGTATCCCAATAGTTGTAGACTGTAGTCTGAAATTCCTACAAGCTCTCTGTTCTTCGTATATAAAATCAATTTTTGTCCTTTTAACTATTCTCTCTTCTCTTTTTCCAAAAGTGAGCGGTAAAGTTTTTCAGCCTCTTCTATATCTTTTCTGTTGGCAGGTTTTCGTGCCGCTATATATCCAACTTTTTGACCCTCTTTTATAATAGGTTTTATATGGGTTTCGACCCAGTAATATTTTCCATCTTTTCTAAGATTTTTAACAAGCCCATGCCACTCTTTATTATTTTGAATTGTTTCCCACATCTGTTTGAATGCAGCTTTGGGCATATCTGGATGTCTGATGATGTTGTGGGGTTTTCCTATAAGTTCTTTTTTTTCGTAGCCGGCGATTTCGCAAAATTTTCTGTTTGCAAAGGTAATGACACCTTTAAGATCGGTTTCGCTTATTATGACACCTTCAGAAAAAACAAACTCTTCATCTTTTGGTGTTGGTCTATTCATGACAGTACTCCGGTAAAGCCGCTACAGACAGCCTGCTTGCCTTAAAATAAAAGTTAACATTTAATTTTAATACGATGGGATTAATATATCATATAATTATAAAACTTTTTCTTAAAAATCTGCGTTTTTTATGTTTTTTGCGCTTTTTTCATCGATGATACTGCAAAGATCAGAAAAGGAGGCCGATTTTATATTTTCAAATGATCCGAAATAGTCCAAAAGCTTTTTAAGCTTGGCTTCCCCAATACCTTTTGCTTTTAGAATAGAAATGCGACGATCGGCTTTTAGTTTCTGTTCTCTGTGAAACTTTATGGCGAATCTGTGGGCTTCATCCCGCAATTTTTGTAAAAAGAGAAGTCTTTTGTCTGTCGGTTGTAATCTAAAGAGCTCATTTTTAGTATATATCAAATCTTTGGCTTTTCCTTTTGCTCTGTATGCTTTTGCATCTATTTTCTCTTTAGATATTGCAACTACATCAATATCTACGCCGAAACTTTGTAAAATATCCTGTGCCAGACGTCTTAGTGTCTCTCCGCCGTCTATAACCCAAAGATCGGGAGGTGGATTTTTCGAAAAACTGTTGCATCTTTTTGTAAGTATCTCTCTCATCTGGGAATATTCATCTTTTGAAGAGAGATTGTAATGTCTGTAATCATTTTTTTTGAACTTTCCGTTTTCGTATACAGCCATTGCGCCTACCGGAATTGACCCTTTAATATGGGAGTTGTCGAAAATTTCTATTCTAAACGGATAATTTTCCAGCTTCAAAAGTTTCATAACCTGCAACAGGATATCATCTTTTTCTTTGGATTGCTTTTTCAAAAGCTCTTTTGCGTTAAGTATTGCAAGCTTTGCAAGATTTAACTTATTGCCTTTTTTTGGGGTGGAAATTGTTATTTTTTTCCCCAGTTTTTGCGAAAGAAAAGACTCTACAGTTTTTCTATCCGAAAAATCGTGTGCAGTGATGATTTTTTTGGAAGTTATAGGTGAATCGACAGAATAGAAATCAAGAATAGCTCTTTTGTAGGCCTCATCAACATCGAATCCTTTTGTATCATCGTACCTGATTATATTTGAAGAGCTTGAAATCACTCTTCCTTCCCGCATAAACATTCTGACAATAGAAGCTTTGCCTTTTTCGCTGTATACAGCAAAAATATCGATGTCTTCTACTCGTGCAAGATCGATATTGCTCTGTATTTCGCTTTTTGAGATCCGTTCGATTCTGTCCCTGATTTCGGCAGCCTCTTCAAATCTCAACTCTGCCGATAACCGGGACATTTTAGCTTCAAGTTTTTTTATGAGTGTTTTTTTGTCCAGAATATACTTTTTTGCCTCATCTACTATATTTTTATACTCTTTTGTGGAAATTTTTCCTTCGCACGGAGCAGAACATCTTTTTATCTGATAGAAAAGGCACGCTTTTTTTTGATTGAGGCATCCTTTTTTCTGAACGAGCGGAAAAAGCTCGTATATGGAGTCGAGTATATCTTTTGCTGCGGTGGAAAGAGGCCCGAAGTATTTGATATTTTTCCCTTTTATAACTTTTCTGGTTATCTCAAATCTGGGAAACTCTTCGCTCATATTTATGTAGATGTAGGGATATGTTTTATCGTCTCTTAAAAGAATATTGTATTTGGGTTTAAGTTGTTTTATGAGGGAGTTTTCAAGAATAAGTGCATCGTTTTCATTTTCAACGATTATATATTCTAGAGCATCCACTTCACTTGCCATTTTGAAAATTCTTGGGCTTAGATTTGGTGCGGGGCAGAAGTGCGGTGAAAATCTGAAATAGCTTTTGACTCTTTTTTTGAGACTTTTTGCTTTGCCGATATAAAGAAGTCTGCCCTCTTTATTGAAGTACTGATAGACTCCCGGTTTGTCAGGAAGGTTTTTGATATCGTTTTTCAATTTCTCATTTGCTTTCGACATTTTTTCTGATGGTTTCTCTTATTTTTTCTATCATTTCGGAAACAGTGTCTGTTTTAGCCATATTTTCAAATTTTCCGCTTGATTTTTCAAGATATGTTGCCAGTTTTGTTTCTCTCTCTTCTCTAACAGGAAGTTTTTTGTTTGTTACAAATGTTTTTATCTGTTTTACATCAAAATTTTTGCACTCTTCTACAGATATTTTAAGTTTGTTTAATAGTTCATTTATGAGAGTTTGATTATAATTGAACTCCATTTTCATTCCAGGGTGTTTTAGTGCGATATAAAGGGTATTCTGTTTTTTGTATCCAAATATAACGGCATCTTTGAATCTTTTTGGAAGAAGATTCAGAAGTTTTCTAAAACACCTCTGTTCGTTCAATTTATCTTGATTTTTGGAAAAAAGATGAGACACAACAGATTTTGCATTTTTCATATTGTAATTATAGCACTAATACTCAGTTTTTCAGGCTGCGGATATAAAGCTGACCCGTATTACCCCGCTGACAAAGACAAAACCGAAACAGCAGGTAAAAAATGATTTACGATTATATTATTGTAGGTGCGGGTATAGCCGGTCTTTATGCAGCACTGAATATTCCCGAAAATAAAAAAGTGGCAGTTCTCTCAAAAGAGCCTCTCTGGGAATGCAACACTTTTTATGCACAGGGTGGTGTGGCGACAGCCAGAGATGAAAAAGATATCAATGACCATATAGAAGATACGCTTAAAGCAGGCTGCGGACTTTGTAATAAAGAAGCAGTCGAGATAATGAGCCAAAACAGTATCCTTGTCATAAATGACCTGATAAACAGGGGCTTCGAGTTTGATACAGATGAAGAAGGAAATCTACTGTTTACCAGAGAAGCTGCACACTCCAGAAACAGGATACTGCATGCAGGAGGAGATGCAACTGGAAGACTACTACACAAATTTTTGATAGAGAACTGTTCCCATAAAGTTTTTGAAAGCGTTGAAGTTGCTGACCTGCTTGTAGAAGAGGGGGTGTGTTACGGAGTTACTGTAAAAAAAGAGGGAAAACTTAAGAATATCTACGGAAAAAATGTCTTTATTGCCAGCGGAGGAGTCGGGTCACTTTATGAATATCATACCAATGCAAATACTATAAGTGCCGATCTGCAGGGAATCTGTCTTGAAAAAGGCATAGAGCTTGCAGATATGGAATTCTTGCAGTTTCATCCTACCGTTTTTATACTCAGCCACAGAGCAAGAAAGCTTCTTTTGACAGAAGCTCTCAGAGGTGAGGGTGCAACTGTTGTGGATGAAAAGGGAAGAAGGTTTCTTTTCGATTATGACTCTAAAGGAGAGCTTGCTTCAAGAGATATTGTAAGCAGGGCAATATATGATTATAAACTGAAAGGTCACAAAGTCTATCTTTCGTTTGAAAATTTTGAAGAGGAGTTTTTCAGGTACAGATTTCCTACTATCTATAAAAACTTCAAAGAGCTTGGTTTTAATGTGCCCAGGCAGAAAGTGCCGGTTTCACCTGCTTTTCATTTTGCGATGGGAGGCATTAAGACGGATCTTTACGGAAAAGTTCCCGGTTTCGAGAATCTCTATGCTATAGGTGAAGTGGCATGTACAGGGGTGCACGGTGCAAACAGACTTGCGAGTAACTCTTTGCTTGAAGGATTAGTTTTCTCCAGAAGGGCTGTAGAAGTTGCTTTAATTAACAATTTTGAGCCGAAAAGCAAAAAATTTCCGGTTTTGAGAGAGAAGCTAATCAAAGAAAATGATAAAGATATAAAAAATGAACTCAGACGGGTTATGTGGGAGAAAGTAGGAATTATAAGAAAAAGAGAGAAACTCCAAAGCGCTTTTGATTTTATATGTGAGAGTGAAAAAAAAGATATAGGAAGATTTTTGAAGCTGAGACTGCTTTGTGCCAAAGAGATAGTAAAAAGCGCACTTGCCAGAAAAGAATCGATCGGAGCTCATTATATCGAAGATTGAAGATTAAAGAAAAAAGTGTTATTGTTTTGCTTAAAATCAGAAACATTCATTGAAAGGAAACTCTATGCATGAGTTGGCAATGTCCCATACCTGGGTGGGTTACGCTTCTTTAGTTATATTTGTGATAGGCTATTACTTTATAGCAGCGGAAGAGAAGTTTCACATGAATAAAGCCAAACCGGCTTTATTTATAGGTACGTTTATATTTATGCTGATTGGAATATATTTTACAATCAACGGTCTTGATCCGGATCCTCTCCATGATGAGATGGAGAAACTGATACTGGAGATTGCCGAGATATTTTTCTTCCTCTTTGTAGCGATGACATATATTGAAACTCTTATAGAAAGAAAAGTTTTTGATGTTTTGAAGTACAAACTTGTATCGAAAGGATACAGTTATAGAAAACTTTTCTGGATAACAGGTGTGTTGGCATTTTTCATATCGCCGGTTGCGGACAACCTTACAACAGCTCTTATCTTATCTACAGTTCTTTTCACTATTGATAAAACAAATAACCAATTTCTGGTCCCTGGCGCTATAAATATAGTGGTGGCTGCAAACGCGGGAGGTGCATGGAGTCCTTTCGGCGACATTACCACACTTATGGCTTGGACCGCCGGTAAAGGCGAATTTGTAGATTTCCTTTTTCTATTTCCAGCTTCTATAGCAGGATGGCTTATTACTGCATGGCTTCTTGCCAGAGTTGTTCCAGACGGACAGCCGCATTTTGATGCATCTTTGCCTAAAGCGGAACTGAAACCCGGAGCCAAAGTTGTTATCTGGCTGGGAATCTTTACAATATTTACCGCCGTTATGGGACATCAGTTTTTCCACTTTCCTGCTATGTGGGGAATGATGTTTGGACTTTCGCTTCTAAAACTCTACTCATATCAGCTGAAAAGAAAAAATAAAAATGGCGGATTTGATGTCTTTGTAAATATGAAACACGTAGAAAACGATACACTTCTTTTCTTTTTCGGTATTCTTTCTGCAGTCGGTGCTTTACACTTTTTGGGATATCTGGAGTATATTGTAAAACTTTATGATATTATTGGGCCAAGTATAGGAAATGTAGGTGTTGGTGTTATATCGGCGATTGTCGACAACGTTCCGGTTATGAGTGCAATTTTAAAAGCGGATCCTCAAATGGGTCTTGACCAGTGGCTTCTTGTAACTCTGACTGCAGGTATAGGCGGAAGTCTGATAAGTTTCGGAAGTGCAGCGGGTGTTGGAGTTATGGGAAGACTCAGAGGTATCTATACATTCGGTGCACATATGAGATATGCTTGGACTATAGCGATAGGATATATCGTATCCATAGCAATCTGGTATTTGCAGTTTGAAATACTGGGAATTTATTGATAATATATGTGTAATTGATAGTAAGGAGAAAAATTAATGCAGAATGTTCCCATTGTAATACTTGATTTCGGTTCTCAATACACTCAGCTGATAGCCAGAAGGCTCAGAGAAGAGAAAGTGTATTGTGAAATATATCCCTATTTTGAAGATATAGAAACAATAAAATCGAAAAATCCCAAAGGTATAATTCTAAGCGGAGGGCCTTCAAGCGTATATGAAAAAGATGCTCCCAAAATTGACAAAAAAATATATGAACTTGGTCTTCCTATATTGGGTATCTGCTACGGTATGCAACTTATTACATACGATTTCGGCGGCAGTGTGGCAAGAGCCCTTTCACATGAGTACGGAAAGGCAAAACTCTATTTTGATGAAGTGCACGGGCATATTTCGCCTCTTTTTAAAGATACGAAGAACGGTCAGACTGTATGGATGAGCCATGCTGACAAAGTTGAGGAACTGCCTGAAGGTTTTGTCAGAATTGCCCATACCGATAACTCCCCTTATGCGGCTATTGCAAACGAGGAAAGAAATATATATGCTTTGCAGTTTCATCCCGAGGTATCACACTCCGAAGAGGGAACCAAAATCCTCAGAAACTTTGCAAGAGAGATAGCAAAAGTAGAAGATGTATGGGATATGGGACACTTCGCCAAGGAGCAGATTGAAAAGATAAGAAAAAAAGTCGGTAAAGACAAAGTTTTGTGTGCACTCAGCGGAGGAGTTGACAGTTCAGTAGTTGCGGCACTGCTGCATGAAGCAATAGGAGATCAGCTTGTTCCGGTGTTTGTAGATAATGGTCTTCTGAGGGCAGGGGAGAGGGAGAAGGTAGAGCATACTTTCAAAAATATTCTTCATGTTCCTCTTATTACCGTTGATGGTAAAGAGAGATTTTTGGAAGCTTTGAAAGGGATAACAGATCCTGAAGAGAAAAGAAAAAGAATAGGTCATACTTTCATAGAACTTTTTGAAGAGGAAGCAAAAAAACACAAAGGAATAAAATATCTTGCGCAAGGAACCCTCTATCCGGATGTAATAGAGTCGGTTTCCGTCAAAGGTCCGAGCGAGACGATAAAGTCTCACCACAACGTCGGCGGGCTACCTGACTGGATGCAGTTTGAACTTATAGAGCCTTTACGAGAGCTTTTCAAAGATGAGGTAAGAAAGCTGGGGCTTGAACTGGGCCTTCCCAGTGAAATGGTAAACCGTCATCCGTTTCCTGGACCCGGACTAGCTATAAGGATTATGGGAGAAGTTACAGAGGAGTCTTTGGAATTGCTAAGGCGTGCTGATACCATTTTGCTTGATGAGATAAAGGCAGCAGGATACTACAACAGACTCTGGCAGGCATTTGCGGTTTTACTCAATGTTAAAAGTGTAGGCGTTATGGGAGATAAGAGAACTTATGAAAATACCGTTGCAATCAGGTGTGTGGAGAGTACCGACGGAATGACTGCTACTTTTGCACATCTTCCGCATGATCTACTCGAAGATATCAGCGGCAGAATCATAAATGAAGTTGACGGAATAAACAGAGTCGTATTTGATATAACTTCTAAACCGCCGGGGACTATAGAGTGGGAGTAGCCTCTTTTTGAGCAGCGAAAGAAAGATGAGAGTTTATGTTTTGTCTAATACCGAGATAACGGGAGCTGTTAAGCTTCCCGTTATCAAGATTGATTTTTTAAAAATCTCTGTAGACCTTCAAAAGTATGACTACCTTATTTTTACTTCAAAAAACGGTGTTTACGCCATTGACAAAATTTGTAATGAATGGAAAAATATCCCCTCTTTAGCTATTGGAAACGCTACTGCCAGAAAGATAGAAGAGTTAGGTGGCCGGGTCGAATTTGTCGCTAAAAGATTTTACGGCGACGATTTTGCAAAAGAGATTGCAGAAAAATTTGATAAAAACAGAAAATTTCTCTATTTGAGAGCAAAAGAGGTGGTTTCGAATTTGACAGCCGTTTTAAGAGAACATGGATTTTATGTAGAGGAGGCGGTTGTTTATGAAACGAGATGCAGTGATTGTAAAAGCCTGAAAAAACCTGAAAAAAACTCCTATATTATCTTCTCTTCACCTTCAACGATAAGATGCTTTTTCAAATGTTTCAAATGGGATAAAAGCTACAAAGCGGTCGCAATCGGCAAAAAGACGGCCTCATTTATTCCCAAGGATATCGATTGTATCGTTTCTCCGGTTCAAACTCTGCAGGGAACCGTCGATTTTTTAAGAGAAGAAAAAGCCCTTCGTTGACTTCTTTTTGTCTTTTAAGCAAATATCTAATATAATATATTTAAAACCTGAGCGGTGCGCTACCCGCGATATGGGGGTCCGACAATCGAACTTTTGAGGGAAGCGTAGCTCTGCGGTGTGTCGGTGACTTCGTTTGAGCCTGGGACGCCAGGCGAGAAGCTGCCGCCTAAAGCAGGGCTCATTCCTTCATCTTTGGTCATTTGGGACCATTGCATAGCGTGAACGCCCGCTCGGGTTTTTTATTTTGTCAAATAGTTAAGCGGTTTATAATGCACTGTTTAACTATTTGACTTGGACTTTTTAAAGCCGGGTTAACTACTAAACCCGGGTAATCAACTATAAAATCAAGGAACAAGATGGACGTACTGGTAGTTGGAAGCGGCGGCAGGGAATACTCTATAGGACTTGCCCTCAAAAAAGACCCAAATGTAAATAATATCTATTTTTCACCGGGAAACGGGGCAACTTTTCAGCTTGGACAGAATGTAAAAACCGAAGATTACGAAACTTTGGCGGATTTTGCGGAAGAAAAAGGAATCGATCTGACGATAGTCGGTCCCGAAGCGCCTCTGGTAGAAGGGATTGTGGATATATTCAGAAAGAGAGGATTGACAATATTTGGCCCTACACAAAAAGCAGCGCTTCTTGAGGGGTCCAAAATATACATGAAAAATTTTCTTGCACGTCACAATATTCCCACTGCAAGATATATAGAAACCGACAGTTTTGAAGAGGCATCCGCATTTATAGATTCACTTTCCGAGCCTGTCGTTGTAAAGGCAGATGGTCTTTGTGCCGGAAAAGGCGTAATAATAGCACAGACAAAAGAGGAAGCCAAAAAAGCTGCCGAAGAGATGCTGAGCGGAAAAAGTTTTGGCGAAGCCGGCAAAAGAGTTGTAGTGGAAGAGTATCTTGACGGATTTGAGCTTTCTGTTTTTGCTATAAGTGACGGTGAAAATTATGTAATACTTCCTGCTGCTCAGGACCACAAAAGACTTCTTGACGGAGACAAAGGACCAAATACCGGCGGGATGGGGGCATATGCACCTACTCCTCTTATCAATGAAGAGCTTTCAAGAAAGATAGAAGAACGCATCATCGCACCGACAATCAAAGGTATGAAAGAGGACGGTACCCCTTTTGAAGGTGTCCTTTTTGCCGGACTTATGATAGTAGACAATGAACCTTATACACTGGAGTTTAATGTAAGATTCGGAGATCCGGAATGTGAAGTTCTTATGCCGCTTATGAAAACTCCTGCGAGTGAGCTTTTTATGAAAGCAGCTACCAAGAAGCTTGATGAGCTAAATATCGAGTTTTATGACAAATATGCCGTGGGCGTGGTTATGGCAAGTGAGAACTATCCGTACGGATCAAGCAAGCCGGCTGAAATTATTGTTGATGAAATAGTGCATGAAGAACTTAAAGAGCATGCGCATATTTCATATGCGGGAGTCTCTTTAATAGAGGGGAAACTTTTCGCAACAGGAGGCAGAGTACTTGTTTGCGTAGGAATAGGCGATAGTATCAAAGAGGCCAGGGATTACGCCTATATGCTTTGTGGACAGGTTCACTTTGCTGGCAAAAAATTCAGAACAGATATAGCATATCAGGCATTAAGAGACAAATCTTGACGGATCTGCAAAGAAAGCTTGATAAGAGCGGTATTAGGCTAGGTTCGCTTACAAAACGCTCTTTGGCTTTTGCAATAGATGAGATGATTGTCACTTTTCTATTTCTTGCGATTATATGGGATATGCTTCCCAAAAACGGGAATGTGGAAGAGATGATAAATTTGACAAATGCTTTTTTTTTAGAAATAGTAACGATAAAAATAGCATACCATACTTTTTTTGTATGGAAGTATTCCGCAACGCTTGGAAAATTTTTTATGAAACAAAGAGTTATTTCTGTCGGTGACTTGGAGACTCCCTCTTTTGTACAGGCATTCAATAGAGCAGTTTTCAGAATAGTCAGCGAGATGATTTTCTATCTCGGTTTTCTATTGGCGTTTTTTGACAGATTTTATCAGGCACTTCACGATAAAACAGCCGGAACGTTGGTGGTAGATGCGTAGTTTGCGATTTTTTGTACTTATATGTTTATCTTTTGTGGCTGTTTTTGCAAAAGATGTGCCTGTAGAGATTCTTGCTAAAGATATATCTGCTCTTGATGGGAAGATAATAGCCCAGGAAGATGTAGTGATATTTTATGAGGATTTCTACATCCAGGCCCAAAAGGCGATATACGATAAAAACAGTTCTACTATTGAACTCTTTGGTGATATAGACTTTATAAAAGGGTCACGCTATCATGCAATCGCCGATTATGCTCTTTTTGACCTTGCGAATGAAAAGATATACACAAAACCTTTTTTTTATATGGAGCTTGATAGCAGGCTATGGATAAGCGCGGAGGAGTCTTGTGCTCAAAAAGGTATATATGAACTAGATAATAGTATAGTATCTAGTTGTGATCCGGCCGACCCTGACTGGAGACTGGAATTTAGCAGCGGAGAGTACGATACGAAGAAGAAATGGATCAATCTTTACAATGTGAGACTGTATGCCAGTAATATACCTCTTTTATATACTCCTTATCTGGGATTTTCTACTTCCAAAGAAAGAAAAAGCGGACTTCTAAGACCCAGTATGGGAATGTCCGGCAGCGAAGGTTTTCTCTACTTTCAGCCGATATATTTTGCACCCGATCTGCAGTGGGATCTTGAAATTGTACCTCAGATAAGAACAACAAGAGGGAAAGGAGTCTATACAACGTTTAGATTTGTTGACTCTCCTGTTTCAAAAGGCTATTTCAGATTTGGTGGCTTTAGGGAAAATGACGATTATAAACAGGAGCACAACCTCATATATAAAAATCATGTAGGTTTTGAAGCAAACTATGAAAGAAGCGAACTTTTTTCAAGAAAAAAAATGGGGGGGAAAGATGGTCTTTATATCGATATAAACTGGTTGAACGATATAGATTATCTCAATCTGCAGGAGAGCGACAGCTATAAAAATTTGGGTAATATAGTGATTTCCAGATTGAACTACTATTATAATAAGGCAGACCATTATCTAGGATTTTATAGCAAATATTTTATTGATACCTCAAAAACGGACAATGATTATACAATGCAGATGCTGCCCTCTTTGCAGTATCATAAATATCTAAACAGTTTTCTTTTCAAAAATCTTCTCTACTCTTTGGATTATAAATATAAAAATCTTTACCGGGAAGAAGGAATAAATGCTCAGCAGCATGAGTTTGACATTCCTGTAGGATTTTATTTCTCTATTTTGGATGATTATCTTGGATTTTCTGTTTCGGAAAATATCTATTTTACATATGTTGACTACTCAAATACAGACATATGGCGTGAAAATACCAGGATTTTCAGAAACTATCACAAATTTTCCATTTTTTCTGATCTGATAAAGCCGTATGACAACTTTTTGCATACTCTGCATCTGACATCTTCTCTATTTGTGCCGAGTTATGAAAAAGATATTGGGTATAAGGCAGATTTCATAACGGTCAACAGTGAAGAAAAAAGGATGGAAGTCTCTTTAAAACAGTATTTCTACGATATAAAAGGAAACGAATTTCTTTATCACAGGATAATCCAACCGGTCTTCTATAGCAGAGATTACAAATATGGAGAGTTGGAAAATGAGATAGGATATAAGATCAACTCTTCACTAAGTCTTGTAAATGATCTATTCTATTCTCATGAGAATAGCAGAGTCTCTTCTATGACTACTACTATTAGATATAATGATAAAGATTATAGTGTTAGATTATCACATTTTTATAAAGACAATATCAATTCCGGAGATTCAAATTATGTTTCAGCCAATATTTCTAAGAATTTATCCCAAAAATATAAACTATTTGCTAAAATTGATTACGACTTCAGCGAAAGTTATACAAAAGAGTGGAAAATCGGCTGGAGTATGTTTAAAAAATGCTGGAGTTATACATTCAGTTACGCAGAAGAGGTCAAGCCTGTTTTGACATCAGCAGGAAGCTCTTCTATTACCAACAGGGCAATATTTTTGAAAATAAATCTTATTCCTTTGGGTGGAGTAGAATATACATTTAAAGAGTCGACCCAGTATGATAAAGGAAATAATTAATGAAAACTGAAGCCAAAGTGGGAGTCTTTGTAGCGATAGGACTTCTTTTCCTTTTTTTATTGAGCACACAGGTTAACAAATTTGCCAATCTAGGCAAAAAAGGATATACGGTTTATGCATATCTAGAAGATGCTTCAGGCCTTGAAGTGAATTCAAAAGTCAGAATCAACGGTGTGGAAGTGGGATATGTAAAAGATATGTCTCTTGCGGGCAAAAAAGTGAAAGCCGACCTTTTTATCTATGAAAATGTAAAAATTCCGAAAGATTCAACACTACAGCTGATGCAAGAAGGTATGTTAGGCAATAAATATCTCAATATAATTCCAGGAAATTCCCAAGAATATGTAAAGCCTGAAGAGAATCTGGTAAAACAAAAAATCATGGCCTCCTTTGATGAGACAAGCAGCAGTATTGATGAGGCGGCAAAAGAGTTTAAAGAGTTTATAAAAGAGTTAAGAGCCGATATGAAAGGAGCCAACGGGGATGATTTGAAACAAAGTATTGCGAATTTAAGAGAGATTACCGATTCTATAAAAGCAATTATTGGTGAAAACAGGGAAAATTTGAAACTGTCGATTGGAAACCTTAAAATCATGGCAAAAGAACTCTCAGATGCGGGACGCAAATTTGGTGAGATGTCTGATAAGTTTGCTTTGACTGCTGATAACGTAAATGAGAGATTGCCTCAAATAATGAAGAAAGTTGAAAATATCGCATCTTCTTTGGAAAATGTTGGAGAAAATCTAGAGAGAAAACTGCCGGATATTATGGAAAGATTTGCGAGTTTGGAAGAAGATCTTCAAGATATTATAAAAGAGAACAAAAAACCTCTTTCGAATGCAATTAAATCTGCAGATACTTTTTTCAGCAGCGGCGGGGAGACGTTCAAAAAACTTGATAAGTATTTTACTGCGATAGGTCAGAGCCAGCTTCAGGTTGCATTTAGGACCGAATATATGAATAGTGATGATTATTATAAAAATTATGCCAGTATATACTATCTTCCGTCACCTACAAAGTATTATATGCTCGATATTGTATCTATGGATGACTATACGAGAAAAGATAGCAGCGGAAATATTATAGAACCGACTCTTCACGAAGATCAGAAAGTTCTTGTATCCGCTCAGTACGGGAGAAGGTTTGATGATGTTTTGATGCGTCTTGGTCTGATTGAGAGTACGGGAGGAGTTGGAATCGATTATTTTATGTACAATGATAAGATGAAAATATCTTTTGATGCTTATGATTTCAATGCCGTTAATGATGTAAGGGGAGACAAGGCACATTTAAAACTTGGATTCAGATACAGATTTTTAAAGCATCTTGATGCGGTTTTAGGATATGATAATTTCTTGAATTCCAAAGCTGCCAACTTCTATTTCGGTATCGGAATAGGATTTATCGACAACGATCTCAAAGCCTTATTAGGAACTGCTGGCAGTGCCGGGACATATCTGAAATGAGCAAAAAAGAGGAGATAAAGAAAGCTCTTGAAACTCTTGAATTGCCTGTTATGGTCTCTTTACACGATATAAAAAAACGGTATCATACGCTTGCAAAAAGATATCATCCTGACAGGGGCGGTAATAATAAAAAAATGGAAGAGATAAATATTGCGTATAAAATTTTGAAAGAGTATATAGAAAATTACAGGTTCTCATTTAGTGACGAAGAGATAATGAAACAGTTTCCGAGAGAAAATCATGCAGACAAGTTTAGATTCTAGGGTATTTTTCGAAGACAGAGAAGAGGCTCTTAAAAAGCTTATAGAGATATTGCCACTGGATGAGTTGAAAGAACGTAAATTCAAGCCTATCGCTGTCTCTCCCGGCGGAGTCTATTTTGCAAAATATATATCAAAAAGAGTCGGTATAAAGCCGGATTTTATCTTTACTGAGCCCATAAGTGCTCCGAATAATGAAGAGTGTGTTATAGCAATGGTGAGTGAAACGGAAGAGATAGTCATACATGAGGCATTGAGAGATTCTTTTGATATAAAACTTGATTTTATATATGGAGAAGCAGGAAGAAAATATGAAGAAAACATCTTAAAATATATATACAAATATAGAAAAGGAGAGATGATAAGTTCACTTAAAGAGCAAAATGTTTTACTATTAGACGAGGGATGTGAAACTGGTATGACGTTTATGACAGCTGTAAAAACAGCCATAGCCGCAGGCGCCAGAAATGTATATATCGCCACACCTCTAATTCCTGCAAGTGTGGAAGAGAGTTTGAAAGAGGTGGTCGATGAGATATATTCTCTTCATAAAATCGGTGCGTATATTGAAACTAGCCACTATTATAAAGAGCTGCCGCAACTTGATGCCGAGGCGGTAGAAAAGATTTTGAAAAACGATTGAAAGGAAAAAGATGCATTGTGTTTATGAGTTTGAGATGAACAATCTCAAAGAGAGTTATGATATCGGAAAAGTTGCCAGACAGGCAAACGGTTCCGTTTTGCTTAAAAGCGGTAAAACCGTTCTGCTGGCAACAGTAGTTATGGATAAAAATCCTGTAGAGGAGGATTTTCTCCCTTTAACGGTTCAATATATAGAAAAATCGTATGCAGCAGGAAAAATTCCGGGAGGATATGTAAAAAGAGAGCAAAAACCGGGAGATTTTGAGACACTTACATCAAGAATTGTAGACAGAGCTTTAAGACCCCTGTTTCCAAAAGGTTTTATGAATCCTGTTGTAATTACTGTCCTTGTTCTGAGTGCAGATGAAGAGTCCGACCTGCAGGTTCTTGCGCTGAATGCGGCTTCCGCCGCTCTTTATCTGTCAGATATTCCTATAAGAACGGCTGTAAGCGGTATAAGAGTTGCCGAAATTAACGGAGAACTGGTTTTAAATCCCAAACTCAGCGATTTGCAAAACAGTACACTTGATCTGTATCTTGCTGGAACAAAAGAGGATCTTTTGATGATAGAGATGAGATCTATCTCTTCGGAAGAGCCGCAGATAATTCCTCCAAGTGCCGTTGACCCTATGCTTGATCCGACTCTTGCTGAAGAGGTGGTGGTAGTCAAAAAGGCGAACAGTTACAATGAGGATGAACTTTTAAAAGCTATTCTTTTCGGAAAAGAGGCTTTGAATGAGGCCTGCAAACTATATGAAACTACTTTTATAGAGTCTGCAAAAGAGATGATTGAAGTTCCTCTCAAAGATGAAAAGATAAATGAAAATATCTGGGTCTATATAGATGAGGTATATAAAGAGAGTATATATAATGCTATAAACTCGATGGCAAAAAGCGAAAGAAGCGAGGCCCTTCAGGATATTGCGAAAAAGATTGCCGAAGATGAGATAGCACTTGAACAGAACTGGGAATACGAGCTGATTTTAAAAGTAGTTGACAAATATAAAAGAAGTGTCGTCAGAGAGATGATACTCAAAGAGAGAAAAAGAGCAGACGGAAGAGGGCTCAAAGATGTAAGACCTATAACTATAGAGACAAACATTCTTCCTTCGGCCCACGGCTCATGCCTCTTTACGAGAGGGCAGACACAGGCACTGGTTGCGGTTACCATAGGCGAAAGAACAGATGCACAGATGTATGAACTGCTTACCGGAAAGGGGCCGAAATACGAACATTTTATGGTTCATTACAACTTTCCTTCGTTCAGTGTAGGAGAAGCCAGACCGATTGGACCTCCGGGAAGAAGAGAGCTAGGTCACGGAAATCTTGCAAAAAGAGCGCTCGAGCCTGTTGTGGATGTGGAGGAAGATAAAACCATAAGACTGGTTTCAGAGATACTCGAATCAAACGGATCATCTTCCATGGCAACGGTCTGCGGCGGAGCTTTGGCTTTGAAGGCTGCAAACATTCCTTTAATCGATCTTGTAGCAGGTGTTGCAATGGGGCTGGTCATAGAGGGCGGCGAATACGCAATATTGACAGATATTATGGGGTTGGAAGACCATGACGGAGATATGGACTTTAAAGTTGCAGGCACAAAAGAGGGGATTACTGCCATGCAGATGGATATAAAACTAGGTGGCATAGAGGCCGGGATTTTGAAAGAGGCCCTCTATCAGGCAAAAGAGGCCAGGATCCATATACTGGAAATTATGGAAAAAGCCGCGCAGGAGATTGTTGTAAATGAGGAAAATCTTCCGAGCAGCGAAACTTTGACTGTACATCCGAGTAAAATTGCCGAGATTATCGGACAGGCGGGCAAAACCATAAAAGAGATAATAGAAAAATTTGAAGTGAGTATTGATATAGAAAAAGAGAAAGGAAAAGTCAAAGTTACAGGGAAAAGCAAACCCAAAGTGGTTGCTGCCTGTGAACATATAAAAACTATTGCCGAAAAACCGGCACGTGAAATTCCTAAATTCAAAGAAGGCGATGTGTTTACAGGAAAAGTAAAAAGAGTTGTAGACTTTGGCGCATTTGTCGAGCTTCCGGGTGGAATCGACGGCCTGATACATATCTCAAAGCTTGCCAAAGGACGAGTTAATAGAGTTGAAGATATCGTCAAAGAGGGCGATGAAGTGGAGGTAGAAGTTCTTTCGCAAAAAGGACACAAGATAGAGCTTGCTCTAAAAGAGGTAATAAAGTAGTTATATAAAAATTATGATAAAAAGGTGAAAACAGTTTAGCATTTTAATCTTTTCGCCTTTTTCTATAACCAAATTTATCTCTTTTTAACGAAAGTTTTTCTACAATTTCACCTGCAAAGTGATAAGTAGGGATACGCAAGCCGAACGGACTTTGCAAGGAAAGGGCTTTGCCCAAATTTTCAGGAGGTTTTTTATGAAAAAGCTATTTTTGCTTATGGTAGCATTTGTTGGTTTTGCGTTTGCCGGTGAAGGCGAAAGCATGATTCAGGCGTACTCTGTTGTAGCAGCCGGTGTTGGTCTTGGTATCGCAGCAGCGGGCGGTGGTCTTGGTATGGGACATACTGCAGCGGCTACAATTGCAGGAACTGCAAGAAACCCTGGTCTTGGCGGAAAGCTGATGACTACGATGTTTATTGCACTTGCGATGATCGAAGCACAGGTTATCTATACTCTTGTTATCGCTCTTATCGCTCTTTACGCTAATCCATTCCTCGGATAATTTTCTGCCGAAGGCTCTTGCCTTTGGCAACCTTTTTTGATATAATCCACAGAAAATTTCAGCTGTTTTAAATTTAAACGCGACGGTGGTGGAACTGGTAGACACGCTATCTTGAGGGGGTAGTGGCTTCTGGCCGTGCGGGTTCAAGTCCCGCCCGTCGCACCATTCTCCAACTGCCTGGACTGCAAATACTGCATGTTTTAAAGGGTTGAAAATAGTCCTTTGATTGAAAAGGAATTTGTTTGTATAATAGAACTTTTCCATATATTGTCGGGCTTCTGAAAAATCTTATACTGCTTCAGGCTATTTTTTTAGTTATTATGTCTCTTTTCAGGCTTTATCTGTTTTTCAAGTTTGCTCCCATCTCATCTTTTGACGCCAGCGCAGTAGAATATTTCAATGCCTTTTTACTTGGGCTGAGACTTGATCTGTCCATTTTAGGTTATGTTTTTGCCATACCTCTTTTGTTGATAATTTTTGCGTATATATTCAGAAAATTTATATCATTTGAAGTGTTGAAAAAAGTTCTTTTTGTATATTTTTTGGTTTTTTATCTTTTTATTTCACTCATTTTGGCTGCCGATATAGGATTTTTTTCTTATTTTAACGACCATATAAATATCATGATATTCGGTATCATAGACGACGATACTGCAGCGCTTTGGGAGATAGCCAAGAAAAACTACAATCTGTGGCTTATTTTTTCGGGTGCCGCTTTGTATACATATTTTATTTACAGGCTTGTAGCTTTTTTTGTTTTTAAAGTCTCTCCTCTGAATTTGAAAAATTTCGGTTTTATCAAACAGACCATTCTCTTTTTCTCTTTTATACTTATTACCTTTCTTGCTATAAGAGGAACACTGGGGATGTTTCCTATATACCACTGGACAAAAGATATAGCAGCTGACAATTTCTTAAATAAAGTATCGAAAAACAGCATATATCTTTTTGTACAGTCAGTCAAACAGTATAAAAAGAGTAAAACAAATGACAGAGATTATATAAAAGAGGCCGGATTTGAGTCAAATATCGAAGATGCCTTTAAAATCCATTGCCGCAAAAGCGATATCAACAGTTCAGATCTGTTGCAAAATCTTGTCTACAAAACACCTTACAATGAAAAACTTCAGAAAAACCCTTTAAATGTGGTAGTCATAATGGTAGAGAGTTTTGGTATGCCCATTCTTAAATATCAAAATACCCGGTTTGACATAATGAGAAGTCTGAAAAAACATTTCGATGAAGATATTCTGTTTACAAACTTTATATCTACGGCCAACGGTACAATAGTATCAATGGAACCTATGCTGCTGAACCTAATGGCCAGGCCAAAAAGCGTACCTTATGGGCAGAGTATGTATCAAAATGTCTCCTTTAGGCAGGCAGCGGCAAAAGTGTATCAAAAAAAAGGATATGAAACTACATTTCTTTATGGCGGTGACTTGTCATGGAGAAATGTGGGAGCATTTTTTGCAAAACAGGGGTTTGACAATGTTGAAGGAAAAGCAAAAGTTTTAAAAGAGCTGCATCTTGACGCCAAAAAAGAGACACATGACTGGGGAGTATATGACGAACATCTCTACAGCTATATACTTAAAAAACTTCAAAACAGTAAAAAGCCCCAGTTTATATTTGCTATGACTACAAATAATCATCCTCCTTATACTGTTCCTTCTGATTACAAATCAAAAAAGCTTTACTTCAGCGAAGAGCTTAAAAAACATCTAAGAGGCGATTTGGAACTTATTGAAAAGAGGCTGTATGACTATCAGTACGCTCTTGATATGGCCGGAAAGTTTCTTGATGCCATAAAATCCTCTCCTTTGGCTAAAAACAGTGTGGTTGTCATAACTGCAGACAACAATACGATAGAAGGGGCTATGAGTTACGACGACTACCTTGCCGAATCCAAATTGATACCTTTCTATATCTATATGCCGGAAAATTTCAAACCTGAGCATATTGACACATCAGTACCCGGCTCCCACAAAGATATTATGCCCACTCTTTACAATTTGACTCTATCAAATACCGAATATATGGCCGTAGGTACAAATCTGTTGGACAAAGAGTTTTTGCATTGCGGATTCAATGACAAAGGTATTGTTGTCTCCGAAGCAGGTGCTTTTAAGCTAGGAAAAGCTGTAAACGAAGTTCAAAAAGAGTGCGAAAAGCAGTACCGTGCCACACTTGCGGTAACAGACTATCTTGTTAAATCTCACCTAAAACAATAAACATGCTTAAAAGTTTCCTTTGATATAATCTTTCCTACTTTCTGATTTTTCGGAGGTTTTATGAGAAAAGTTTTTTTGTGGTCTATTGTATCTTTAACTTTTGTTTTTGCAAATATTATCGATATTTACAGGCAGGAAGGTATAGATGCTGTAGCGAGGGTACTCGATAAGGAACTTCAAAAAGAGAGTTATTGGAAAGGGGTAATAGGTGATAGAGATGTCCGTTTCGGATACTATAGCAATATAGAGTATATACTTGTCTGCAGTAAAAAAAGAAAGGAATTGGACATATACAAAATAGCCGGAAATGATCTTAAAAAGCTTAAAAGAATAAAAGTGATTGTAGGAAAGAACAGTGGCGATAAAATAAAAGAGGGTGACCTGAGAACACCTGTAGGGGTCTATAGACTTACAAGAAAGCTTACAGGTCTTGATGATTACTACGGTCCTTTTGCTTTTACAACAACATATCCAAATCTTTTTGACAGAATAAGGGGTAAAAACGGCCACGGTATCTGGATACACGGAATGCCTCAAAATTGTGAAAGAGAGCCTGATACAAAAGGCTGTATAGCAATGGAGAACGATGAACTGCAAAGACTTGACGATATGCTCAATCTCAAGAAAACAATCCTTCTTATTAATGAAGATAAACCTGATACCGCTAACAAAGAGGAAATTGTACAGATTTTATCTATGCTTTACAAATGGAGATATGCCTGGAAAAACAGCGATATAAAAAATTACCTTCGATTTTATCATTCCAATTTTGTCAGGTTTGACGGAAAGAATCTCAAAGAGTTTTCTAAAATGAAACAAAGAATTTTTGCATCAAAAAAAGGAGATAAAATAGAAATAATTTTTGAGAATATAAATGTCATTCCTTATCAGATGCCCGGAGACGAAAGAGTATATAGAGTAAACTTTCATGAAAAATATCGTTCAAGAAGTTACAGGTTTGAAGGGGATAAAGAGCTTTATATCTCAAAGACGGCCGATGGATGGAAAATTTTGGTGGAGAGATAGCTTTGAGACTTCTTTTGCTGTCACTTTTTATCGTCTGCTCGGTTTGGGGTGCAGAGCTTCATTTTGATCTTTATAAAAAAGAGTCGTCAAATCCGTCACATACCCTTTTGGTTATCGGAGGAGTACACGGAGATGAGCCCGGAGGATATTTTGCGGCCTCTTTCCTCGTAAAATATTACGATATTAAAAAAGGAGCGCTATGGGTTGTACCAAATCTGAATTTTGATTCTATTATAAGATTTAGACGTGGTATATACGGCGATATGAATAGAAAATTTGCTTCTATAAAAAAAAGCGATCCGGACTACACTATAGTAAACGATATAAAAAAAATCATTTTGAACGAACAAGTAGATCTTATTTTGAATCTGCATGACGGAAGAGGCTATTATAGAGAAAAGTGGGAAAATACTATATTTAATCCTTTTGCATGGGGACAGGCATGTATAATAGACCAGGAAGAGATTGACGGCTGTAAATTCGGCGATCTTAATAAAATTGCCCAAAAAGTTAACAGTGCACTTAACAACAAAAAACTGAAAAAAAACCATCACGCTTTTCATATTAAAAATACAAAAACGAAGTTCAAAGATGAACAGATGAAGCTCTCTTTGACATATTTTGCAATTACACATAACAAACCGGCTCTTGCTATCGAAACCAGCAAAAATATAAACGATCTTGCAACTAAGATATATTATCAGTTAAATGCGATAGAGGAGTTTATGAAGATTTTGGAAATTGAATTTGAAAGAGAGTTTGAGCTGAGTATCGAAACTATAAATAATCTTTTAAAAAATGATTTGGATTATATAGTAATAAACGACAATATAGTGCTTCCTTTAAAAAATATCAAAAAAAGTATAAGATTCTTCCCTTTAACCGAGAGAAAAATAAGTTTTATTTGCGACGATCCGTTGGTAACAGTAGTGGAGCGTGGCAAAAACTATGTGATTTACAGGGGTTATAAGAAACTGACAGCTCTCTATCCCCAATATTTCAAGTCAGGTTGTGAAAAGAGAGGCATGGAGTTTGTAATCGACGGCAAAAAAGAATATGTACAGATCCCATCTGTTGTAAAAGTCAAAAAAAATTTTAAAGTTTTGGCATCCGATGATATAAGGGTAAATGTTATCGGTTTCAGTAAAAAAGGTGTTTTGAATGAGAACAATATTGAGATAGAGAAAAAAGAGTGTCAGGATAGATACTCTATTGATAGTTTTCATAAAATGTATAGAGTCGAATTTTATAAAGATAAAAGTTTTTGCGGTTCAGTTATAGTCTATTTTGATTAAGGAACTCGTGATATTCGTGACAACTGAGGACATCTCTAAAAAATATAAAAATAGTAAAGCAATGTTTTAACATAATCTTGTGCGGTTCCCTGAAAGTTTTGCGAATACCCGATACTGAAACTCAGGTTGTCTTTTCTAAAAAGCGGACCGCCCATTCCTGTCTCAATGGCAAATCCTGTATCTGTAACGCTGTTGAAAGATAAATAGGAACTCAAAAAGGGTCTCCATCTTCTTGTATATATGTACTTTTGGTCATATCCGAAAAGAAAACCGATGCCTGCTTCATGGTAAGACTCCGGCAGTGCTTTGAAATCTGAATAAGGAGAAAGAGGTTTCATTACACCTTTTTCGCTTTTTTCGCTGAAACGGGCACTTGTTAAATATGAACGAAATGTGAAATCAGGATAAGAGTTTCTTAGCCTGTAAAGGCCTTCTATCTCTATTTTTTTACCGCTGCCCGTCTTTTTGTCATCCTGAGAATAGTAATAGGCATTTTCCATATACACACTGATGTTGTGTCTATTTGAAACTCTATAAATAAAATCGATTCCTATGAGATTTTTTTTGCCACCAAGCAGTGTAAAAAGAGTCTCATCAGCTTTACTGCCGATGGCAGCTTTTATGGAAGTATCTATCTTATCAGTACATTTTGAAAAATATTGTATTTTTGCAGTGCCGAAATTCTCAACAGATTTTCTATATCCGGCCTCTGCGTAGATATAGCCTCTGTGCAACAGTTTTTTTACTCTTATAAACGCCTCTTTTTCCGATGTGGGAATATTTTTTATCTCACTGGTATCCAGTGTTTTGTTTTTGGAAAAAATAAAACCAGAACTAACAAAAATTGTCTGAGAAACTCTCTTTTTAACAAAAATTTTATCCGTTATCTGTTTCAAAGAGCCTCTCTTTGTATAATCCAAAGTATTTGATACTTTTGAAGAATTTTCCGATAAAAGGTCATTATACTGTTTGTAAAGCAGATAATCATATCTGTATTTATCCATATAGCCGTAAGCTCTGCTCAATGCCTCATCATATCTTTTGAGTCTGTTAAGTGCTTCCACCTCGTCTCTGTGTGGCAGCATACCCATATAATTTTGTAAAATTTTATGCAGTTTTTCCTTATTATAATCGTGAAGAGCGATATTTAGTTCCATCCATGGTTCCGGCAAAAAAGAGATTTCTTTTTTTTCAGCTCTTTTTTCAAATTTTTTGATATCTGTCTTTGCTTTTTTAACCGGCTCGTCATCCGGAAATTTTAAAGAGATTGTTTTCATACTTTTTTCTTTGCCAGATGCAACCTTTTGTGGTAATTTTTCTTTCTCTTTTTCTTCTTTCAAAATATCAATATCATTGAAAACATTTTTCAGAATCTTAAAAAGTTTTTTTGCTTTTTTCTCTTTGCCTTCTTTTTTAAGGTAAAAGAGCTTTTTCAAAAAGAGATTTTTAGCCTTTTGCGGGTCTGTATTTACTATACTGTAGTCTCCTGGCAGTTTTTTAATTTTTTTAAAATCGATAGTTCGTACCAATCTTTTGAGGGGTGTTGTTTTTTTATCTATCATATATCTGATAGTTGACAGATTTCTCTCTGTTTTGTAGATGATACTAAAATCTTTTATGTTGTCCGGAAGATTTTCATATATCTTTTTTACAGCTTCTTTGTCTGTTGAAGTTAAAAGCTGAATAGAGTAAACCCTGTTTTCCTGGGCATAAAGAGAAAAAACGGCTAAAAAAATTATAAAGAAAAATCTTACCATTTTTTGACCCCATATCTTTCGATTATAAATTGTGCAGATTCATAACTGTTTCTCGACAGATGCAAAGATATTATGTATGGTAAAACTGCTTCTTTTCCAAAACGATTTTCTCCTAGTTTTATAAGTTTTGATATTTTGTATGCCGGCTCAAAAAAGAAAGCTAGCCTGAGATGATTTTCAAAAAATTCTCTATTGCCTAAGATATTCCTGTCTCTTTTCATTGCCGCCAAAGATAGTTTATACGCTTTGAATCTGACAAACTTAGCTTCATCAAACTTTCCATACATCTGAAGAATATCCGAGTAGAGGATAAGTAAAGAGATATTATCCGGCTCTTTGGATAGTTCTTTTTTTATAATTTCCATCGCTTTTAGATGTTTTTTGAGTGCTATATATGCTGATAAAAGAGCGTTGGTATGACCATTTTTGGCAATACGTTCAAATTTTGAGATATAGTGTTTGAGCTCTTTTATCTCTTTTGTATCTATCAAAAACCAGATAAAAGATGTGAAAAGATCATTTGAAAAATCTGTATATTTTAAACCTCTTTTATAGGTCTCTTTTGCATTTTCTATATCTTGGATTTCCTGATAAGCTTTCGATAAAACGATCCAAAAATACGGATTTTCTAATAGTCGTTCATTTTTTATATCCTGACAGGCAGATATGATTTTGTTCCATTTTTTTAGATTGGAAGCGATACGCACAAAATGAAAAAAGAGAGTTGGATTTTTGTATTTTATCCAGTTTTTATATGCAAGTTTCATTGCCTCTTTATTCTTCCCTTTTTTCTCATAAAAAACAATCAGTTTCGTAATATCATCTATATCGGCTTTTTTGCTTTTCTCTATTTTTTTTAACGCTTCATAGGCACTCTCAAACTCCTGTAAAACCAAAGATAGCTGCAAAAGAGTTTTCCAAAAAAGATAGTTATCATCTTTGGTATACGGTTTTGCTTGTAGCAATACTCTGTATGCTTCTTTGATTTTTCTTTTTGAATAGAGTGTACGTGCTACTTTTAAAGCGGTACCAGTAGGAAAAAACCGCTGTTTTTTATATAAAAGTTCGGCTGTTTTCAACATTCCTTCCACATCTCCTTCAGACTCAAAAAGATGCAGAATCTCAAAAAGCACTTCTTGGGAGCCAGTTTTTTTATATATCTTTTTAAAGAAAGCTATTCCATCTTTACTGTGAGCGTTCATTTTGAATACGTATGTCAAATCTTTGATTTTTGATAAATCCCCCTTTTGTATCATACTCTTTAAAATCTCTTCTGCTATGTCATATCTTTTTAGAGAAAGAGAGAGGTCGAGTATCTGTTTTTTTAGCTCTTTTTTGCCACTTTTTTTAAAAATATAGTAGTAGTTTTCAAGAGCTTCATTGCCTCTGTCGGTCCACAATGAGAGTTTTGCGAGCCACTCTCTGTAGTAGATATTGTTCGGTTCATATTTTTTGACAATTTTTTTCACAAGTCTGTAAGCGCTTTCCAGGTCGTTGCTGTCCAAAAATGCTCTTAACATTAGATTAAAGCTCTCATCTTTTTTCGATGCATTTGCCAAATTGATATTTTGTGCAGACAGATTCGGTAAAAAAAAGAGAAAAAAAGATAAAAAGAGTATTGCAAAAACGGACTTCATCAATACTTCTCCATCAATTTGACTGAAATTTTTCGTGCCAGTTTTGTTTCACCTGCGCCAAGAGCCGCTTTTATCATACTTTTTGCCGTCTCTTTGTCATTTGCAAATTCCATTCCGTACCGCTTTATAAGGTTTGCGGCCATTTTTGTTCTGTTTCCGGATAATAAAGAGTTTAAAGCCTTTAGAAAATATATTTTTCTGGCACCTTTTTTACTCTGTTTCATCGCTTCAATATATAGTTTTGACGCTTTTCCATAGAGCCCTCCGGCAAGAGCGGTTAATGCGCCTTTTTCATACCATAAGAGGCTTTTTTCTCTATCTAGTGCGGCCAGTTTCTCATAATATTCAGTTGCTCTTTTGTGTTTTGATGTCTGGACCATTAAAGAGGCAAGTCTCTTTAGATATTTTTTTCTGTTTTTCGGATCAATTTTTAGAAGCTCTTTGTAAAACTCTTCGCTTTTATTGAAATCAGAATTTTGAAGTGCAATCGATGCAGCCTGATTGAGCCAGAAAATTTTGTTTCCAGACTCTATCAGTCTCTCAACGGCTTTCATTGCGATATCAAAAAAAGAGAAAGAGAGTGCTTCTTTGTAAACAAATCTGTAATCCTCTTTTTTTTCTGCATTTTTATAAAAGGTGTAAAGAATTTTTTTCAGATTTTTTCTTGTTTTGTCTCTATCTTTCCTGCTTGAGAAATATTTCGTTTTTTCGAGATTGTATTCAAGTAGGAGTATTTTTTTTGTTTCTGTATCGAAATAGTTCTCTTTAAGGTCATCTATGACTTTTCGGGCTTTTTCTATTTCACCGGATTGCAGATATTTTTCAACAAGCAAAAAAAGAAAGCGATAATCCGCTTTATAGAATTTTCTTATATTTTCTATATATTGTATAGTAAGAGTGTTGTTAGATGTCTCTTTTTTTAAAAGCTGCAAAATTTTATCTTCAGGAAACAGCAGCAACAGCACAGCCATAACAATAACAAAAAAACCGGCTATCTCATACCACTCAAAAAGTTTCTGCTGTTTTACGCTGTTTTTATCTGCATTCGGTTTCAATTGTCGCCTCTTTGCTTTTTTCAAATTCAAAAATAATCATATTCTCTTTTTCAGAAACTCTGTAGTCTTTTGGTCCAATCACTTTATAGGAACACTCTTCTCTTTTCCTAATTTTGACTTTGATGGGAATATACCCTTTAAAAACAGCCTTGAAGCCTCTTTTGTTTCGTTTGAAATCTTTCAATAAAGAGTTTGCTTCTATGATGTAAGAAAAAGCGTTCTCTTCTTTGCCAAGTTTAAGTTCATAATCCCCGGAATCATTTAAATGTACGTAAGTAGAGCCTATATCATACTTTTCCCCGACAATATTTTTTGATGCAGCAAAATCGATGTTTTTGAAGCCTTCAAGTCTCAGAGTTTTTAGATGACCGTCACCTTTTATTATCCATTTGTCCTTTTTGATCGCAATGGCTATATTTTCAAAGTCCAATACTTTTTTTATCCATTCGGATGTATATATCGGAATCGTTTTCTGATTCATAGCCCATAGATAAATCTCTTTCAGACTTTTAAGAGAAGATTGCTTTGAGGCAGAATAAAAATGGTAATAGATATTAATCGGTTTGATTCTTCTGGGATAGCCGGTAAGTCTGAATGTTTGCAAAACTTTTTTAAAACCGGCGTAGTTTGTCCAGCCGTCGGTAAAAATGTTTTCGTTCTGTATCGGGGCATATATCTGGAAAAACTCTCCTCTATATAGTCCAAGCGGCGATATATATATAAGCCAGGGATGTTCATCCGTTATGATCGTATCTCCTCCGTTTATATTCAAAATTTGGTTTTCATAGCATATTTTAAGTGCCTCTTTGTTTGGCAGACAGTCACCGGTCCAGAAAAAAAGGCGAGTTTTCTTGTTTTTTAAAAGTTGTCTGTTTATATAATCTATAGAACCAAGTATCTCTCTTTTAAGATTAAATCTATAATTTTTCAAAGAGAGAGTATATCCATCTTTTTCTGCTTGTGCAAATTCCCATATAAAAGGATGTGAAAAGCTGTGACTTGCCGCTTCAACATTAGGTAAAGAAAATATCTTGCGGGCAATTTTTTCAAGTTTTGGCGATATTTCGGGATAAAGCCCGTATGGGGCGATTTCTCCTTCAATAACCGATACAGAGTGAGGAATTTTGTACTTTTTTAAAATCTCTTCATATAGTATCTGAGATGCAAATTTTTTCTGATCCCAAACAGCCCTTTCCATAAAACCGTCACCATCTATATGGACAAACATTATTCTGCTGCCGTTTTCAGTTGTGGTATCGGGAGTTGGAATATCCGGCAGTCTTAGGGCTCTTTTGAAAAACTGGAACGGGTTTAAAACCCAAAGAGTATCACCGAAAAGCTCTACCGTACAACTCCCCTGAAGTGCATATCCTCCCCATGGCGTAATTGCGGCAGTTGCAAACTTCTGCCCCTTTGAATTTTCAGCTTCTATAAGAACCTCTCCTTTTTGTGGATATAGAAGATAGTAGGTATGCTCAATAAGAGGTTCGGTTTCAAAGTTTGCGATTTTGTCTTTATGTAAGATACGGTATTTTTCAAATGGAGTTGAAAGATTTTTTGAAACTTTTATATTAAGTTTTTTTAAATAGGAGTTATCCGAAAATCCGAAATCGTTTAGAAAAAGTATCTTTATGCCCTCCTTTTTCTTTTGTAAAATCCAATTGAAAAATTCATCCTGATTTTCCGGTACCGTTCCTTCCAGTGCAACAATCACACCGGCATATCTGTCGGCCAAAAAAGTATCAGGCAGACCTTTTTCTTTAATATTCCAAAGTTCCGGAATGAAGCCGAGATACTCAAGAGGCATGGAAAAGAGTAGGTGTGCATCATATTTCCATTTTTCTTTTTCACTGCCGTAAAAGAGGATAAGTACTTTTCTTGGAATAGGCTCTATAGTACTTATTCCTACGGTTGAAAGGTGTTTGTCTGTAACATAAGGAATGAAACCGTTATTTTCTATCTTTTTTGCTATCTCTTTTGCCTCTTTTCTGTTTTTTGGCTCCACATAATCTACAACTATAACCGGCAAGCCGAGTTTTTTTACTCTGTCTAGCCTTTTTTTTAGCCATTTTGTATCTTCGGCACCGATCTTTTTGACCTGCATATTTTTTGTATCAATTCCGCTGAAAAGAGACTCTGCCAAAACCGCGTCAATCTCTTCTTTGATATTTTCCAGTATTTCAAAACCTCTGTTTACTATAATCTTTTTTTCGGGGAATTTTGTTTTGACATCTTTTATAAAAATTTCAAGAGCTTTTTCATACTCTTTTCGCTCTTTTTTATCTTTTAGTACAAGCTGATATGAGTCAAGTGTATCGAACATAAATCCGTCATAATCATTAAGTTTTTTCAAAACAGTCTCTATTAGAAAATCTCTGTACTCTTTTTTTCTTATATCTGTTATAAAACTTTTCCAGTCCCTGTTTTGGCCTATAATCCACTCTTTTTTTATTTTGCTGAAATATTTTCTCTCTTTTTCAACTTCTCCTATACTTACATATGCAAAAATTACGGCTTCTTTTCTATTTTTCTTTATAGCTGTTGCGTCTGGGTCGACAACTATCCAGTCAAAAAGTCTGAATATCTCTCTGGGCGGATTTTGATCATAATAGAGTGCAACAGACGAGGGAACAGCTCTTTGTGCTGCCAGTGCGTATGCTGCCAGGAGGAAAAAAGCAATAAATAGTTTACTGCAGCATAAACGTTTCATAATGAAGCCTTTCGAAATCTTTGTTTAAAAGGTACATGCCTGCAGTTGAGACGATAAGCAGTGATAGAGCAAATCCGTAACCGAAGAAATAGGGGCCAAGTTCTATGGAAAGAAAAGTCAACCCCACATTCAGAACCAAAAAGAAGAAAGTAAGAATAAAAACACTTCTTTTCCTATCAAGATAAAACATTATAGCAAGCAAAGACATAAAAAAGAGCTGTAGCTGCGTGGCAACAAGGTCTATATAAAAAAGCGGCAGATACAGAAGCGGCATATCGAGCATTTTAAAGATGGGTTCACTAAATATTATTAGCATAATTGTTATGATACTTTGTATTCTTATTATTTCGATTAGTGCCGTTCTTGCAGCTTCTATCATCTCATTTCCGCTTTTATAGATATGAGCAAGTGTTGCACCTTCTCTTGCAGCAGAATAGTACTCTTCGTACTTTTGCGCAAAATCTGTCTCAACTCTAAGTAAAAAAACTGCCATTCCGGGCGCAATCGCCAGATATGCAAGAAAAATGGGCAGATCGTATATGGCAGAGTCTCTTAAAAAGCCTAAAACATGGCCGCTGGTTTGTGGATGAAACCAAAAGATGAATTTATCGGCCCAGACTGCTGCGTTATAAAAAAATCCGGTAAATATCAAAGAACGGAACATTTTGCCGTTCAGGAAATCGAATTCTACAAGTTTATCGGAAGGGTATTTTTTTATAATAAGTCCCGCCAGAAGAAAAAAGAGCATAGCATGTCCGGCAAAAAAAGATGCCAAAAGTGCATTGAGCCCAAGTTTGCCGAAAGTAAAAACAAGTACCAAAATCAAAAAATAGGAGAGAAAAAAAGAAAGAATTATGAATTTATAGTTTTTAAGTCCGGAAAGTACAACATTTGCTATCCAGATACCGCAAAGAACTGTAAATGAAAATGTAAAAAGAAGAGAGTAAAGAACCCCTGCGCTATTAATGAAAATCAGTGCAAAAGGAAAGATGAAAAAAAATCCGAAAACCATATTAAATCCGATTGCTCCGAGAAGATTGGGAAGGATTTTGTTTATCTTCTTCTCAAATATCCTGTCGGCTATATATCTTGTAAAAGAGAGTTGGAAAAAGCTTGTAAATATCAGACTGATAGCTATAAGATAGGTAATCGTTACCTGAAACTGTGTTACGATCTGCTGGTCTTTTAGATATATTTTTGCAATGAATCCAGCAATCAGAATGCTTATTATGGATATTAGCCAGGGACCGGAGCTGACCGCTGCGGAGTAGCCGTAAGCTTTCAGTATGGAGAAGAGTCTTTTTTCGCTTAAAATCTTTCTAAGTTCAAATCCTATACCTGCCAATTTTGAATAGCCTCCGTGTATATGTTTTTGTAGTTATTTAGAAAAACCTCCATAGTGTAATATGTTTCGACTCTTTTTATTGCGTTACTTTGACATTTTTCCCAGAGATTTTCGTTTTCGAACAGTTTTATGTAGGCCTGAGCCAGTTTGGATGGGTTTGCAATGGGGACAACTTCGCCGGCACTGCCTATTTTTCTATCTTCTTCGTCTATTCCCCCGTAGATAAGCTGAGAGCATGAGCCTACATCGGTGGTAACTGCAGGAACACCCGCTCCAAAACCCTCTATTACCACAAGAGGCATACCTTCGCTGATGGAGCTCAGGGTTAAAATTCCGGTTTTGGGCAGTATATCTTCTACTCTTTGGAATCCCAAAAATTTGATATGGTTTTTTAGTCCCAGAGTCTCTACCAAAAGCCTGCACTCTTTTGCATAGTCGGGATCTTCGTTTTCGGGACCCACTATCCAGCCTTCTATATCTTTGATACGGTTTGCTGCTATACGCATCGCTTTTATAAATGTTTTGATATCTTTTATAGGAACGACCCTACCTATGAGGGTTATGACTTTTGGAATCTTCTCTTTTCGCAAGTGGCGCAGTTTTTTGAATTTTTCAATGTCTATTCCGTTTGGAACTACTTTTGTTTTTTCCGGTGCTGCCCCGTACGCTATCTGAATTTTTCTCGCATTTTCAAAAAGGGATATTATGGGGTTTGCGGCTTCATAGGAGATTTTTCCTATACCTTCGAAAAATTTAATCCACATATTTTTTATATGGCTTATAGTTCCCAATTCTTTTTGAAAAATTGTTCTGTTGTCTATAAGCCAGTCGGCATTGAGCATATCGATTTTTCTCTCTCTGGTATATATACCGTGTTCGGTAAGAATAAAAGGTTTTTTGTAATTGAAACCAAGCAGTGCTCCCAGGAAACCTGCATAGCCCGTAGAGGGCGAATGGACTATTTTGAAACATTTTATTTTCGATGCAATGGATGCAACATTCCATATTGGAGAATGCATATTTCTAACCGTCCAGAAATAGTCGATAAATGCGCTCTCTGGAGTAAACGAGAGGTATTCGGACTGTATAATGTCCCATGAATTTTTGCTGTACAAAAACTCTTTTTTAGTTATATGTTTCAAATAAAAATCTATATTTTTTATATTTTGCGGCATTGGGGATAGCTCTTTTTTTCTAAACCAGTTTTGAAGTTTTATTATATCTTCAAATTTTTTATTGCTGCCGTTCATAATTTCCGGCTCAAACCTGTGGCTATTGCCAAACAGATACTCTGTTTCAAGGTAAACCAGATTTTTGGGAAGATCGTATACAATATCACCGTAATCCTCTTTTTTGCTTCCCAGAAAAACAATACCGAAATTAATATCCGGCATACCTGTTATAAGTTGATGTATCCATGTAGAAACACCTCCTCTGATATAAGGATATGTGCCTTCTGCCACTATAAGCACGTCTATCTCTTTTTTTTTGAAAAAATTTATCAAACTTTTTCCTCCCAAAGTGCAATAATGGGATAAAGTTGCGGATCATAACGCATATGAGGATGATTTGAAAATATTTTTCTTACTTTTGCAAACTCTTTTCTATAAAAATGTATTTCGGCGAGAAACGGTACGGTTTTGTATTCCGGAGAGCCGATATATACAGCTTTTTTGAACAGTTCATATGCAGAATCTATATCTTTTTTTATAAGACACAGACGGCCCAGTGTTATGAGTATGAATGGATCAGTTTTCAGTTCGTCAAGTGCACTCAGCGCATGTTTTTCGATTTCCTGCAAAATAAATTTTTTATATTCGCTGTCCGCAAGTCCGATATAGATATACTCCCAGTATAATCTGGCCAGTTCCTTGTGGGCTTTTGCTTTTTGTCTTTTATCTTTTGTTTTTTCTATGAGAGAGATTTTGTCGTGTATCTGAGTGCTCAACTCCTTTTCAAGTCTGTTTATAACACTGAAAGATAGAAGTCTTATTTCGTCGTTCGGGTCTTTAAGTCCGCTTTTGATAAGCTGTATGCTTTCCGGGGTTTTGAGTTCTGTCAGTAGTAAAAAAGCTTTGAGTCTGAGTTCTGTTGGCAGCTCTTTTTTCAATGCAAAAACTTTTAAAGAACTCTCTCCGTAATTCCTTTTATGTACTACTATTTTTTCTGCGATTATATCGGAAAAATTCGCTTTATTTATTGGCAGAGGTTTAGTCTCTTTTTGTGTTCTTAGGATAATGTTGTAAACAATAAATCCGATATAAGAAAATAGCGGCATAACAAAACATACGATAAATATAAGAGAGAAAGAGTAAAACTTTGGATTTTTATATTTTTTTGGCAACAAAATCCAGACTGCATATGCTATAAGAGCGCTTGCCAATGAATGAAATGTGAAAAAACCTGCCATCTGCGCCGCAGCACTTGTACTTTTAAGTGCACCCAATGCTCCTATTTCTAAGAAAATCGATGTTCCTGCAGCTTTGTATACAGATGCGCTCATTTTACAGACTCCATTTTTGCCAAAATGTTTTCTATGTCCTTATCTATAAGTGTCAGCAGGGTAGATGAGATATTTTCTTCATACTCTTTTCCAAAGTCTGATGAGATGTTTCTTCTTATTCTTTTGATAAATTCCATAGCACCAATATTGGGTGTAAGGGGAAGCAGTACGACTACTTTATATCTATTTGAGTTGATAGAGGTATAGAGTGTGTCTATTCCTCTGAGAGATTTCTCAATATTTGCCGCTATCAGTTCTCCCATGCTGTTGTTCTCATATGCGAATATCACGATACTGCTTTGAGTTTTAAACCTGTTTTTAAGTGCTACTATTTTGTCAAGTTCTTTTATAAAAACTTCCGGTATTGTGGGGAATTTTTTGTTTAGATAGGAGTAGTCTCTTGCTGTTTCGTATGTATTTATAAAATATGAAAGAAAAAGGCTTATTGTCAAAAGATTATCTTTGTTTAGATTTAAAAAAGGGATCTCTTTAACAAGAAGAATGCCTTTTACACTGTTTTGACTGGTTACAGCGGGAATAACTGCAATATATTCTGTATTTTTCATAGCATGTGCAACCGTAAAATATGCCGTTGACTTCTCTTCAAGTGCACTTTTTAGCAGAGGATCATTTATGTGAAATGGAATGTTCTCTTTGCCTAAAGTAGAAACCGGATTAAAATTCCCCTCTTTATCTTTTATATATAAAGATGCGGACTCTATACCGCAGACTCTTCCTGTGAGTTTTAAAAACTCTTCGAAATAGTTTTTTTCGTTTTCATAAAGCATCTCTTTTATCTCTTTGAGAGTCTCTCTGATACTCAGAGGTTTAAGTATATAGTTTTTTTCCAGCTGGTCGTGAGAAGTTTTGAGAATGAAAAGGTTTGTTGCGGTCTCTTCCAGTTTTTCTTTCAAATAATCATTTACTTCATCATACTCCTGGAGTTTTCTTTTCCAGTAATAATGAAACTCGCTCAATATAAAAGCCATAAGCAGATACATGGAAAATATTTCATAAGGAAACGTCTCGTAAAAAATTAAAAGAGATACAGCAAAAATCGTCATACATAGAATTGCCGTACCAAAACCGTAATAGAGTGAAATTATAGAAAGAAGCAGAAGATAGTATGAAAAATGTTTCTGGAGAAGCAGCGGATCTTCTCGGTTAATATACCATCCTATTGCTATCGATACAGTGCTGATAAGAAAAACTTCAAAATATGACCTAAGCTTCCCGTTCCCGAAAAAATTTATAAACTTCATAAAAATTTTTCTTTTTGGTAAAAATATTTAAAAAAAGAGGAAAGATAATTTTTTTCTCTCTTTGTCTCTTTTTATCATATCATACGCCATCTCGTTTAGAAGTTCATGTGCTATTGTGCTTACAGACTGATAGCTCCAGCCGGTTTTTGAGGCCACACTTCCCCAGATATATTTTTTTTGTACAGTATCGTATATTTTAAGTGTTATACTTACTGCAGGTTCACCGTCTATACCGGTTTTGTACCTGTACTCATTTACATACCCAGTTATAATGTATGCTGTATCATTTTTCTCCATCTTTTTGATCATTTCTCTTATCTCTTTTAAAGTGTAGTCCCTCTCATCGATATCCCACAAACTTCCCTTTATAACAAGACCGTAGGATTTAAAAACTCCCTCTGCTATTCCGGCGACTCTGTACCCGGCCATGGGTGTCTGTGTAAAATTTGCAAATGGCAAGATTACGAATTTTTCAGTTTTAGTAATTTTTGGAGCTTCCGTGTTATATACAAGAGAGCAACCACTAAAAAAGAAGAGCATAAGAAAAAATGAAGTAATTCTGAGCATTGTCACTCCTTTTTGTATTTGTCAAGATTATATAACACTTATTCTTAATCTATATATCAAAAGAGTGACGACAAGAGTTTTTTTCTATTTTTTCAGTATTCTTTTTACAGCTTCCGAGCAAAGAGCGAGACCAAAGGAGCCCGTGACGCCCACAAAACTTCCTTTTTCTTTGCATAGAGTAGGTTCAGGACTGAAAAGAGCAGTAAAATCACCTTTGAATCCGGCTTTTTTCAGTTCATATCTTATCTTTTTCGCAAAAGGGTCACCGTATGTTTTCCATATAGAAGCGCTTTGAAGTTTTGTCGGGTCGCATTTTCTTGCAGAGCCTGTAGAGGAAATAAGTTTGTTTGAGACTTTTTTTGCAATTTCAACTTTCGCTTTTACATCGTCTATCGCATCCAAAACAAGGTCGTATTTTGAAAAATCGAAATTTTCTATCCACTCCTTATCTATTTTGGCATGAATCGCTTTTACACCGGGGTATAGTTTCGAAAGGACCTCCACTTTTATCTCTCCCACGTTTTCGCTTCCTATCTGTCTGTTCTGGTTAGTGATATCGTATATGTCAAAGTCTACTATGGTTATATCTTTTACGCCGCTTCTGTAAAGACAGTCAAGACAGAAACTGCCTACTCCTCCTACTCCCAAAAGAAGTATTTTGGCATTTTGAAGCTTTTCAAAGTCATCCTTGAAAAGCATTCTGCATCTTTGATATCTCAAATCCACTCCTCAAGTTTTTTTATCTCTTCATGTGCCGTAAGATCGGCTTTTATAGGAGTAATCGATACAAAGTTCTGGTTAATTGCCTCAAAGTCGCACATCCTGTCGTTTGAGGGCTTCCACTCCAAAGGATGAAGACCCAGCCAGTAGTACTCCTCTCCTCGTGGATTTCTGTGAAGATGCGCATCGTTTCCGTAGAGTCTGTATCCGGCTTTTGTTATTTTATATCCTTTACACTCTTCAGGTCTTATCGGCGGTATATTGACATTCAAAAATCTTCTGTGCCCAATGGGAAAGCCTCCATTTAAAATTTTTTCGGCTAATTCTTTTGCAACTTTTTTTGCAAGTTCGTAACCCAACAGTTCGACATCCTGGCATCTGCTTTTGCATACCTGGCTTATGGCAAAAGAGGGTATGCCGTGCAAAGCAGCTTCCATTGCTGCACTGGCGGTTCCGGAATATGTGATATCTTCTCCCATATTGGCACCCTTGTTTATTCCGCTGATAACAAGGTCCGGTTTGACTCCCTCTTTGTATAGCGCATTGAGAGCAAGATATACGCAGTCGCTGGGAGTTCCGTCGTCGAGTTTGTAGAAGTTGTCGTCAATTTCTATAAATCTAAGAGGTCTGGTAAGCGTCAGACTGTGTCCGCATGCAGATTTTTCTGTAGTCGGAGCGACAATAAGAACTTCCCCCATATCTTTCACCGCATCAATCAAGGCTCTAAGTCCCAGAGATTCAAATCCGTCATCATTTGTTATAAATATTTTTTTCAAGAAACGTTTCCTTTATCGGTTGATGTAACAATTTGCAAGAAGATAAACTTTTTTGGAATTATATCAAAAAGCGCTTCTGCCGAGGAGTGAATTGATGAGAGGAAAGTAGGCGAATATCAAAATCAAAAAAAGAATCGAAGTTATAAATACAAGAGCAGTGACCTCTTTTGGTTTTGAGTCGTAAAGAGCGGCTAGATTTACGTTTGTAACGGCAATAGGCATCATTATCTCCATAAACAGAACAGCTTTTGCCAAAGGTTCGATCGGCAGCAGAAAGATAACAAAATAGGCAAAAACGGGAAGGAAAATAAACTTTACGCTATTGACTGATATTATAAGTTTTATATTTATCTCTTTTATTTTTACAGCATAGAGATATATGCCGAAAATAAGTAATTGAATGACTATACTCGCATACGCACCCATCAGAAGCATTTTCTCTATCTGTGGCAAAACTTCTATGTGAAGAACGTTAAAAATAATGGCAAGAATCGCAAACCATAAAATCGGAAGTCTGAAAATATTTTTGATAGACTCCTTTATGCTGAAATTTCCTCTCGAGTAGAAATATACACCGAATGTATAAACGATAAAAATGTTTGCCAGATTTATCATGGTGGTAAATGGGACCGACTCTTCGCCGAAAAGTGCGATTCCCAAAGGGATACCCAAATTTCCGGTATTTCCGACTACGGAAGCTATGATAAAGATGGATCGCTCTTTCGGGTCTGAAAAAAGTCTTTTTGAAGCGATCAATAGAAAAATCATTACAGTAATAGTAATCGTCGCAAATGCAGCAGGAGTTGCGATAAGCGAGAGGTCGATATCTCTTTTCAGGAGTCCCCAAAATGTCAAAAAAGGCTGCAGGATATAGACAGAAATTACAATAAGAGTCTTTTCGTCTATTTTATTGCGCAGAAATTTTTTGCTAAAATAGCCAACTAAAATAAAGAAGTAGATTGAAAGCAAAGAGAGTATCGCAGACAACTGTCACCTTTTGCTGTTTTGATATGCTTATCGTGTGTTTTTTGACGTATATGTCTATTTTATCCAAAAGGATGTTTTAAAAAGATGAAAAAACAAAAAAAGAATACAGCAGAGTTTTCTTCTGAAACTATTGCTGTAAACAGCAGATATATTGCCATTTCCGATAGGAGCAGATCAACGGTTTTGTTATCTGACTTCAATGGAAATGTGAAATATATAATAGCAGGATTTGGTACGATTGCATCGCTTCTGTTTGTTAACGAGGATCTTTATATAAGCGATATCAAAGAGGAGAGAGTCATAAGGATAAGTGACAGATTTTCAAAAAAATCGACGATAACGGATGGCATAAACCGTCCTTTCAATATGGCTTTCAAAGATGGTATTTTATATATAGCAACAGCCGACAATAAAATATTTTCGTTCAATACACAAAACAGAAAAACGGAGCTTTTCGCCGTTGTGGAAAGCAAAGGCAAAATCCTGATGGCTTTTTTGTCCGATGATCTCTATTTTGCCGATACTGAAGGCAGATTGTGTCATATTGAAAACGAAAAGATTGTGATAGATACAGGCGATTTGAAAGCAGGTATCTTTGGCGGGATCGCAGCTGGGCAAGGGGGATGCGGAGCCTACAGGGTTTTTATAACGGATATGAAAAAGGGTGAGCTGAAAGTTTTCGACCCCGTATCGAAAGATGTTCGAACAATTTTACAAAATCTCAAAAATCCAAGAGCGATTGCCAAAAAAGAGTGTGATATCTATATAGCAGAGGAAGGAACGATAGTTCATCTTGACCTAAAAAGCTTTGAAAGAGAAGAACTCTCTTTAAACTATATCGAAAACTGTAAAATCGTTGAAACAGAACAGGAACTTTTATGAAACTTCTTGTATCCGCGCTGGAACCATCTGCAAATATTCACCTCAAAGAGGTGCTAAAAGAGCTTGGAGACGTGGAGATTTCCGGGATATTTGACGATAGTCTGGGAGAGCCTCTATACTCTTCGAAAGAGTTCGGGGTGATGGGTTTTTTGGATGTAATTCCAAAAATAATGAAAGCAAAAGAGGCTATCGATGAGATGGCTTTTTTGGCCGGTGACGTGGATAAAGTACTGCTTATGGACTCCCCGGCGTTTAATATTCCTTTGGCAAAAGCGATAAAGAAAAAATATCCCGAAAAAGAGATAACATACTATATCCTTCCGCAGGTATGGGCATGGAAGCGAAAAAGGGTAAAAGTGGTTGAAGCAAACTGCAACAATCTCGCCTCTATTTTGCCTTTTGAGCCCAAATTTTACAACAAAGCAGTATATGTGGGAAATCCTCTTTTGGATGAGATAAAGGATGTCAAAAAAAGCGTATCTGAAGATAAAATAACGGCATTTCTGCCCGGAAGCAGAAAAAGCGAGATAAAAAAACTCATGCCTGTATTCAGAGAGGTTGCGGCAAAGTTGGATGGTGAAAAACTTATTGCCGTACCTTCATATTTTTCAAAAAAAGAGATTGATGAAATATATGGAGATTTGAGCGGTTTTGAAATTATCACAGATGCTAAAGAGGTACTTTTAAGGAGCAGTTTTGCATATGTGTGCAGCGGAACGGCAACATTGGAAGCTGCTATTATAGGAACGCCTTTTGTACTTGTATACAAAGCAAAAGCTATAGATTATATGATTGCAAAAATGTTTGTGAAACTAAAACATGTAGGGCTTGCAAATATCATAATGGATTTTTTGAACGAGGAGAGTGTGCATCCTGAACTTTTGCAAGAAGAGGTAAATGTGCAAAACCTACTGAAATATTATAAAGAGCTTGACCGCGAAAAGTTTCTCGAAAACTCTTTGAGGCTTAGAACTGTTTTGAAGCACGGAAGTGCGAAAAGAGTGGCGGATATGTTGCGGTAGCAAAAGCCGCTTAAAGTTGGATATAATTTTATAATGATTTGAAACTTTTTGACACAAGGAGTCAAATTGCAAAAAGAGCCTATGACCGTATTCGGTTACGAAAAACTTCAAAATGAACTTGAAAGACTTAAAAACGAAAGACCTTTGATAGTAAAAGAGATAGAAAAAGCCAAAGAGCATGGAGATCTCAAAGAGAATGCAGAATATCATGCCGCAAGAGAAAAACTTGCCTTTACGGATGCAAGGATAGCAGAGATCAGCGACATATTGAGCCGTGCCCAGGTGATAGATCCTTCAAAACTTCCGCATGACAAAGTAAGTTTCGGTTCTACCGTAAAGCTTATAGATTTGGATGCGGACGAAGAGATAGAATATACGATAGTTGGAGCTAGCGAAAGCAATCCGCAAAAAGGGTTGATATCATTCAACTCTCCCTTGGCAAGACAGCTTATAGGCAAAGAAGAGGGTGATGAGGTTACGGTAAAACTACCCAAAGGCGAGATGGACTTTGAAATAGAAGAGGTTTATTACAAGCCTATTGAGTTTGAAAAGTAAAAATTTTATCCATTTTTAACAGCGAAAGGATTTTCTTGATAAGGTGTGCAATAGTCGGGGCCAGCGGATATACTGGACTAGAACTTATAAAGATACTCTTAAATCATCCCAAATTTGAAATATCTTATCTCGCTACTAGCGAAGGGGGAGAAGATATCGAGACTATGCATCCCGCTTTTAAAGAGGTATTTGCCAAAAGCGTTGAAAAAGCGGATGCCAAAGAGATAGCAAAGAGATGTGATCTGGCATTTTTAGCGCTTCCCCATAAAACATCTATGGGATTTGCAAAAGAGTTGCTGGACCTTGGTGTTAGAGTGGTTGATCTTTCTGCTGACTACAGACTGAGCCTGGAAAATTATGAAAAATACTACTGCCCCCATATCGATAAAAAGCATTTGAAAGATGCTGTTTACGGGCTTCCCGAGTTTTACAGGCAAAATATCGAGAGTGCGGATCTTGTAGCAAATCCCGGATGTTACCCTACGGCTGCGCTTTTAGCGATAGTACCTTTTCTTCCATATCTTGAGAGCTCCCATCCTTTGATAATAGATGCAAAAAGCGGAGTATCGGGAGCCGGCAAAAAGTGTACCCAAAAGACCCACTATGTAACGATAAACGAAAATATATTTGCTTACAATCCTATAAAGCATAGACACTCGATAGAGATAAAAGAAAAAGCCGCTCTTTTGGCCCAGGAAGACTTTGACGTTACTTTTGTTCCACATCTGCTTCCTATTACAAGGGGTATGCTGGTAAGCTGTTATGCCACCTTGAAAAAAGAGATAGATGCAAATGAGATTTTGGAAGAGTTTTATGCCGATGAGATATTTGTAAGAGTAAGAGAAACTCTTCCCGATGTAAAATCGGTATCTGGTACGAACTTTTGCGATATATTTTCAATGGCTAACGGAAAAACTCTTTTTGTATCTTCCGCTATAGACAATCTATTAAGAGGTGCAAGTGCGCAGGCGGTAGTCAATGCCAACATCATGCACTCATTTCCTGAAGATTTGGGGATACCGAAAATTGCCTATGTCCCTTGAGTTAAAAGAAGGTGCGCTTTTTATATCCGATGCGCATCTGCGCAACAACAATAAAGAGAGACTTAAAACTCTTCTTGAAAAAATAGAAAAAAAAGAGTTCAATCCTTCACAGATTTTCTGGATGGGCGATATTTTCGATCTTCTTGTAGCTCCTGTCAGACAAACGGTTGATGAGAATTCAGATATACTCAGGCTGATGGATAAAATTGCTCTAAATATTCAGTCGTTTTATTTCGAAGGAAATCATGACTTTGCTTTGGAAAAGATTTTCAAAAATATAAAAGTTTTCAAAAGAAGAGAGCAGCCGCAGTATTTCTTTTCGCAAAAAAAGAGAGTTGCCATCTCTCATGGAGACAGATGGACAACAAAAAGATATGAATTATATATAAACACTATTCAAAATCCATTGGTGCTCAATTTTCTTTCATTTTTAAACAGAATTTCAAACAATGCTATTGTCAGGAGGATAGAGTGTTACAACAATTCCAAAAATCTCTGCAGAAAAATCGAAAGGTTTGAGAAAATAATAGAAAAAAGAGCCGTAAACTATAAAGGAGCGGATATTATAATAGAGGGGCATTTTCACCAAAACCGAAGTTTTAAAATTCAAAACAGTCTTTATTATAATCTTCCCGCTTTTGTATGCAAAGGGGAGTATGCTGTTTTTGAAAAAGGCGTTTTAAGAATATACAGGCTTTAAAGCTATAAAATCAGCTGAACTCTTCTTTTCTTTTCGCTATCTTTTCAAATTCGATATCAAAAAACGGTAAAAGTATAAAGATCTCCTCACTATCATGTTTTTTGAATGCGCTTTCCAGTTTTTTGCATATGATGGTCAGTTCATGTGCGCCGATATTTGCACATACCCCTTTTATTTCATGCGAAAGTCTTTCTCCTTCCTCAAATCTGCCGCTCTTTGCAAAATGTTGCAGGTCGGTTTTTGCATCCTTGAACATTTCAATAAAATCGTTCAAAATATTTTTGAAAAACTCTCCCTCTTCGCCTTCAAGAGAGAGCCTGTCGTCCAAAAAGAGAGTTTTTTGGATATTTTCGTTAACTCTTTTTTTAGACGATATATCTTTGTTGTTGAGATATTTCGAGAGTGTTTGAAAAAAAGTGGTAACATCTATGGGTTTGCCTAGATATGCCTGCATACCCGCATCACTGATTTTTTGGATTTCATCTTCAGCCGTATTTGCAGAGAGTGCGATAATGGGAAAATCCTCACTTTTAAAACTACGTATGGCTCTGGCCGCTTCGTAGCCGTCCATAACGGGCATATTTAAATCCATCAGAACAAGTCTTATCTCATCATCTTCTCTTACCGCTTCAACTGCTTCTTTTCCGTTTTTTGCAAAATATATTTTTAAACCGCTGTTTCTAAGCAGGCCTTTTATAAGTTCCCTGTTTATTTCATTATCTTCAGCCACAACTATCTTTTCTCCTGTAAAATTCACTCTTTCGGTTTCGAATCTTCTTTCCGCATTTTTGTTTTCTTGCAGAATTTTTACCAGAATATCAAAAACCGATTTATGGGTAAAAGGTTTTTCCAAAAATGCATCGAAAAATTTTTTATAATCTTCATCTCTGTTTTTGCAGTAAGGGTTTTTTATCAGTACTGTTTTTATACCTCTCTCTTTTTTTACTATACCAAGTTCATTAAGTACGTTTTCATCGATCATATCTTCATCGACAAAAACTATATCAAAATCGGTTTGAGATATGAGATGTTTCGCCTTTTCAAAAGTCGATGCAGGCTGTAAGTGAAAATGGAAATATTCAAGAATATTTGAAATTGCATGTATATTTGTCTCATTGTCGATTACCAGAATTTTTTTGTTAAGCATGGTGCTGGAAGGAAGTCTGTAGATTCTTCTATCTATATTCTCCTGAACTTTGAGTTTAATATCAAATATAAAAGAGCTGCCTTTGAGATATTCACTTTTTACGTCGATTTTCCCTTCCATAATTTCAACAAGCTCTTTTGTTATCACAAGCCCGAGTCCTGTTCCCGAATATCTGCCCGGCAGACTGTTTCCGGCCTGCGAAAAAGATTTGAAAAGTTTTTTTATCTGATCTGGCGTCATTCCTATGCCGGTATCTTTTACTTCAAACTCCAGGATAATATTTTTGCCTGTATTCTCCAGCTTTCGAATTTTTAAGACCACTTCCCCTTTTTCTGTAAATTTAACCGCATTACTGAGAAGATTTATCAAAATCTGTTTTATACGCAAAGGGTCACCTACAAGGTGAGGGGGTATCCCTTTTTCTATATCGTAAACAAATTCGAGACCCTTCTCTTTTGCTATGATGGATATAATATCGGCAACATTCTCAAGAAGGTCGTTAAGATTGAAATCTCTATTTTCCAGATTCAGTTTTCCGGCTCTTATTTTCGAAAAATCAAGAATATCGTTTATAAGATTTAAAAGAAGTTCCGCAGAATTTTCTATCTTTTTTATATTGTCGTGAAGTTCGCGGTCGCGGTTGTTTTTCAAAACGATATGGGTAAATCCTATAATTGCATTTAGAGGTGTTCGAAGTTCATGGCTAAATCTTGCCAGAAACTCTTCTTTGTTTTTAAGAGTCTCTTTTAACTCTCTATTCTCTTTTGAAAGAATTTTATTCTTTTTTCTTGTTTCGAGGATAATAAGTAGAAATATGAATATTATGAGAGCTGAAAATATAAATCCCCATAAAGCGGCTTTGTCATTTTCGGTGTTTGCTTTTGTTTGTGTTTGTGTTTGTGTTTGTAGCGGGGGTATCTTTTTGGTTTCTACAGATATCGGTTTTTTTTCAGTTTCTGTTTTATCTGTTTTTGCAGGCTGTTTTTGTTCTATTTTTGTTTTAGGTGTTTTTGAGGGAACTTTGTTGTTTGCCGTTGTCGTCAACGATGGAGTATATCTGTTCCAAAAAGCGTCCGGGAAAAGCTTTTTTACAACTCCAAGGACCGAAAGCATAGCATCTTTTTCTATGAAAGGCTCAATCGAGACAATGTAATATTTTCCGGAGGCGCGGCTAAGTATCTTAAAGTTTTGTTTTTTTTTCAGATTTGAAACACTACTGTTTTGCTCCAGAAATTTTTTCACTTTTTGCAAAGCTCTGTCTGCATCCTCTTTTTTCAGATATGATGCGACTATTATTTTATATTTGCCTGGACTTGAAAAAGCGGGTATAAAAAGAAGTGCTGCTGCTATTGTCAGACGAAAAAGAAGCATCTATGACCTTGCTAACAATAATTTACTATAGGAAAATAGGTTAAACTAAGCGATTATACCTAAAATATATAAAAAAAATTTTTACAAAAACTTACTCTTCAAGAATCTTTTTTGCAAGATCGAATCTGTTTGCAGTCATTATATGTATTTTGGGGTGCAGTTCCAAAATTTCTTTAAAAAGATTTTTACTCATTTCCAACCCCACTCTGTTCTCTTCCTCTTCCGAAATTTTATTCGCTTTGTAAAGATGGTCTATCCACTCTTTCGGAACATTTATACCTGGTACATGGGAAGAGAGAAACTGTGCGGTGCGAAGTTTTGTGATCGGGAAAAATCCCAAAATAAGTTCGGACTTTGCCTTTTCGTTATTGAACTCTTCTCTTGCATCATAAAAAAGTTCTATAAGCATTCTTGCATTATCTTTGGCGAACACCGGTTGTGTTATTATTCCTACTGCTCCGTAGTCGATCTTTTTTTGAAATTTTTTGAAAAGAGTTTTTGGATTTTTGGCATATGCATTGCTCACAGCAAACGGATAAATTTTTTTTGGTTTTATTTTAAATGGTTTGCCGCTGTAGTCGATTCCGGCGTTGAAACATTTTATGATATCGAGCAGAAGGGTACTGTCCCCTTCAAAAACCCCTTTTGTATTCGGTTGGTCGCTTATCTTTGCACTGTCGCCGGTAAGGGCGAGGATAGCTCTTATATCAAAATCGTTTGCCCCAAGAAGGTCGGATTGTAGAGCAAGTTTATTTCTGTCTCTCATACTTATTGTGGCAATGGCTGGTTTTTTAAATTCGTTCTGCAGTTTTATAGCTGCAAGGATAGAGTTGTATTTGAGTCTTGCCAAAGGGTTGTCTGTAGTAGTAAATCCGTCTATTTGATTTGCGATTTTCAGATTTTTTATTTTTTCAATAATAGGGTTGAACGTAGGCAGGTGTGCAGGAGTGGTTTCAAGCGTTATATACTTGCCCTCTCTAAGTTTTTTCACGAGCGTATCAAACATTTTATCCTCATATTACGAAATTTTTTGTATTATACCAAATCAGATTGAGGGTTGGTGTCAGTTTCGGCAAATATCGGAACTATTAGAGTACAAAAATAAACGCAAAAAGAAATACCAAGGAACAAAATGAAACTATGCGTATTTGATTTTGACTCCACTTTAATGGATGGGGAAACTATAGATTTTTTGGCAGATGCTTTGGGATTAAAAGAAAAAGTGGCTGCTATTACTGAAATGGCTATGAAAGGAGAGCTCGATTTTTTTGAGAGTTTGACAACGAGAGTGAGACTTTTGGAAGGGTTGGAACTGAGTAAAGTGGATGAGATTTGTCATAACCTTCCATATATGCCGGGAGCTAAAGAGACAATAAAAGAGCTTAAAAAGAGAGGGTATAAAGTAGTGGTTTTCAGTGGCGGATTTAGAAACGCCACCACATATGCAAAAGAGATTCTAGAATTTGATGCAGATTTTTCAAATATACTTCACTCGAAAGATGGAATACTTACGGGGCTTGTCGGTGGCGATATGATGTTTGATTTCAGCAAAGGAGATATGCTTGCAAGACTTCAGGGTCTTCTTGGTATATCCGAAGAGAACACTATAGCTGTAGGTGACGGTGCCAATGACAGAAGCATGTTCAAACATGCTAAAACGCGTGTGGCATTTTGTGCGAAAGAGATACTTAAAAAAGAGGCAAATGTAAAAATAGAGAAAAAAGACCTTACATTATTGCTCGATTATGCGTAAAGAAGAAAATCTTTAAATTTTTCAGCCGGCATAGGGCGACCGAAATAAAAGCCCTGTCCCGTATCGCACCCAAGCTTTTTGATAAAACTGTATTGCTCTTTTGTCTCGATTCCTTCTGCAACAAGAGTAAAGCCGAGTGTACGGGCTATCTGTGAAATGGAACTGATTATCGTCATATCTTCATGGCTCTGTGGCAGACCTTTTACGAAAGCTTTATCGATTTTTAAAGTGTCGATAGGGAGTTTTTTCAGATAGAACAGAGATGAATATCCGGTTCCGAAATCATCTAGCGAGATCTCCAGACCAAGCTCTTTGAGTTCATGAATCTTTTTTATAGTGAGGCTTTCGTTCTCCATAGCTATGCTTTCGGTTATCTCTATTTTGAGCAGGTTGGGACTGACCTCATACTTTCTTAAGATATCGTCAATATTTTTTGCGATATTCTGATTTTGAAATTGTTTAAAAGAGACATTCACGCCCAGTTTTACGGGAACAAGTCCCTCTTTTTGCCATTTTTTTATCTGTTCGCAACTCTTTTTCAGAACATATTCGCCCAGACTTAGAATTGTTCCCATATTTTCAGCTATGGGTATAAATCTTTCCGGAGAAATAAAGCCTAGTTTGGGATGCATCCATCTTAGAAGAACTTCCGCTCCTACTATCTTTTTGTTTTCAAGATTTATTTGAGGCTGATAATAGAGCATAAAATCTTCATTTTCTATACTTTTTCTTATGGCGTTTTTTATGAGAATATCTTCGTTTATCTCTTTGTTCAACTCTTCGGTGTAAAAACTGAAAGTGCTTTTTCCACTCTCTTTTGCCCTGTACATGGCAATATCAGCATTGGTTATAAGAGACTGCGGGTCTTTTGCCGCTATGGGGAAAATGCTTATTCCTATACTGGAAGATAGATGAAATTCATGTCCTTCTATATTGAACGGTTTGCATATACTTTCGATGATTTTTCTGCAGATAGATGATATCTGTGCTATGTTTTTATATTCCGGTATAAGTGCTGTAAACTCATCTCCGCCCCATCTTGCAAGTATTGCGTTTGAAGGAAGTGAGAGTCGAATTCTTGTTGCCACCTCTTTTAATACCTTATCGCCGAAATGGTGCCCAAGGGTGTCGTTTATCAGTTTAAAAAAATCCAGATCTATAAAAAGAACAGCAAAATTTGCCTCTTTTAATTTTGCTGTTATGACCGCGTGTTGTAAATGATTCAGAAAATTGGTACGATTAGGAAGTGAGGTTAAAGGATCATAAAAAGGACTGTTTGCTGAAAGGTTTACAAGATTTGAGTCTTTTTTGATTATTAGACAATACTTCTCTTTGCTTTCAAATTTTATTAAAACAAAGTCGCATGTAATCTTTTTGCCGTATATATCAAGTGTGCCTTTAAACTCTTTTCTAATTTGATCTGTTTTATCGTACTCTTTCAATAGAAATTTAACGAAAGGTTCTTTTATCTTTTTTTCAGAAACTATCTTTACAGTTTTATTTAGGCAGTGGGGATGTTTTGGATTTTTGTCAAGAGTGAGAATTTTTTCTGCGGCACTGTTTATCTCTTTTATATTTCCATCTTTGTCAAAAAAAAGAATACCTTCGGAAATATTATTTGAAGCTTCTTTCAGTTTAAGATATTTGGTTTTGGCATCTTTATATTTTCTTTTGTAAAAAACTGATGTTGTAAAAAGAAAGAATATGCAAATAGAGATATAAATATAGTCATGTTTCATTGAAAAATATAAATCTTTTGTATTTGAAAATAGATTTATTAAAAAAGCTGTTGCCAGTGAATGAATGTATATAAATTTTTCAAAAAGAGAGTCGCTGTCAAAGGGTTTTTCAAAAAATAGAAGAGTAGCAGTAAAAATAAGTATAAAAAATAATAAAAATCTCATTATTTACCTTAGAGCGCTTTTGTTGCTGAGTATTATTTTATAAAAATTATCCTTTAGGGTTTTTTAAAAAAACTGCGGCTTTCTTAAACAAACAGGTTTTATGACAATTTAAAACTTTTTTTTATATGATACTGTTATTTTAAGTATGACATTTTAGTGAAAAATAAAAAATTTCCTTTGACTTTTTAGCTTTTCAACAGGCAGGCTGATGAATCGACATTCCATTTTTTTCAAACTCTCTTTTATTATTATTCTAATGTCATCTATATATATTATCTATCTTAATGTTTCAAACATAAAAATTGCTCAGAAAAATTTTATAAATGCAGAACAGGACAAAATTGAGCAGATACTTAAATCCCACTCTACATCTTTAGCTATGAATGTAAGTCTCGGTTTTTGGGACGGGGCAAGAGAGATACTCAAAAAGATGCAGGAACTGAATGGGAATATCCTATCATTTAGCATACTTGACAGATTTGAAAAAGAGATGATTCGTATAAGTTCAAATGAGGGCGTAAAATCGGATAATGAAAATTTGGACGGCTTTAGCAAAAGGATAAAGCTGACAGATCCTCTTACAAACAAGCATCTTGGTTATCTTGAGATAGTTTATTCAAACAAACACTATAAAGAAATGATAAACGATTATTATAAATTTATAGCGGTTTCTATTCTATTTTTTGTTTTGATTGTGGTTTTGATACTCTCTATTCTGGCAAAACTTCTTAAACCGTTAAAATCGCTTGCTCGTAAACTTGAACAGTTCGATCCGGAAAATCCGAAAAATGTTTTTACAGAAATTGAGGGGTCCGATGAGATAGTAATAATAAACAACGCCTCCAAGCATCTTGTTGACAAGATTATTAACTACACAAAGAGGCTTAAGCAACTCAATGAGACACTTCAAAGAAGCAGAAAACATCTTCTAAACGCACAGAGAATCGCACATATCGGTAGTTGGGAGTATGATATAAAAAGTAAAAATATCTATTGGAGTGAGGAACTTTTCAATATAACAGGGCTCAAAATAGGTAAAAAAAGAGTAACTGTCAAGGAGATGCTCGGCTATATCGATATAAGTAGCAGAAAAACTTTTGTCAAAGCACTCAAAAATGCGATCACCAAGGGTGAATATTTTGATATTGTATGTAAAATCAAAGTGGGGGATAAAATAAAGTATCTTAACATACACGGCAAAAGGGAGTATGACAGAAAACCTCTTTTGATCGGAACTGCTCTCGATATAACAGCACAGATAAAAGCGGAAGAAACCATCAGGTTTCAGGCTTTTCATGATGCTTTGACAGGACTTCCCAACAGATTTCTGCTCAAAGACCACCTCAATCTCGCCATATCTATGGCAAAAAGACACGGGTATAGATTGGCTGTTCTTTTTATGGATCTTGACCATTTTAAACTTATAAACGATACGCTGGGGCATGAGATTGGCGATAAATTTTTAAAATCTGTAAGCAGCGAGCTTTTGAAATGCATAAGAGATGGTGATACACTGGCAAGAGTGGGGGGAGATGAGTTTATTCTTCTGCTTCCGGAGATAGATAAAATTGACGATGCGGTAAATGTGGCAGAAAAAATCATCGAAACCATAAACAGAAAATGGATTATCGAAAACAAAGAGTTTTATACCTCTGCAAGTATAGGAATAAGTATATTTCCGGATGATTCTGTAAGTGCTGATGAACTTATAAAAAATGCGGATACGGCAATGTATCATGCAAAAGAGCAGGGAAGAAACAATTATCAGCTTTATACCTCCGAACTGAATAAAAAAATAAGAGAACAGTTAAGACTCGAGAGCGATCTTCATCAAGCTCTCAGCAATAATGAATTTGTTCTATACTATCAACCGCAAATCAGTCTTGCAACGGGTGAAGTTACAGGTGCAGAAGTACTTTTGAGATGGAAGCATCCTGTTCTGGGTATTATAAGCCCGGGAAAATTTATAAAACTGGCTGAAAATACCGGAACAATTATAAAAATAGGTGAGTGGATATTGCATGAAGCCTGTAGGCAGAATATAGAGTGGCAGAAGAAAGGATTGACAAAGATAAAAGTTTCAGTAAATCTTTCCGGTAGACAGTTCCAGCATGCGAATCTGGCAAAAACCATTGAAAAGGTTTTGGAACAGACCAAAATAGAGCCTTGCTGTCTAGATCTTGAGATTACTGAAAACATCTCGATGAAATATGAAACGAAAAGTATAGAAATAATAAAAAAATTGAAAAAAATGGGAGTGAGTATTTCTATTGATGATTTTGGAACAGGATACTCTTCTCTTTCTATATTGAAACAGTTTCCGATAGATACAATCAAAGTAGACCGCTCTTTTGTTAAGGATACACCCAATGATCTTGATGATGCGATGCTTGTGCAGACTATCATAGCTATGGGGCATGGACTCGGTTTCAAAGTTGTCGCCGAAGGTGTCGAAACTGCCGCTCAGCTTGAATTTTTAAAGAAATATGGATGCGATATAGCCCAGGGTAACTATATTGGAGAGCCGATGTGTGCGAAAGATTTTGAAGAGTTTCTTAAGGAGAGTGAAAAAAGTAGCAAAATAACGCTTTTTAGAGTCTATTCATGATAAGGAGTCCGGTTGGGAGAGATAGTTAAAAAGGTAATATGTCTGGGCTTAATATATACTTCAGTTTTTTCGCAAAATATTGAAAACTTTCTACAAGATCTGGAAGAGGCAACTACTCTTGCTACTAGAACAAAAATAAATCTTAGTGATGTACCCTCTGTAATGAGTGTTTATACCTATGAAGAGATAAAAGAGCTCGGAGCGAGAAATCTGCTTGATCTTCTCAGTTTCGTTCCCGGTATAGAGATATCCATAGGCTCTGGGGGAGCAGATATCGTTATCATCAGAGGAACTAGAGTCGAAACAAAAGAGAAGATAAAACTTATGATCGACGGTGTAGAGGTGACAGATACATTTTACGGGCTTATCTATTACTATCTTGATTTTCCCGCAGAGCTTATAGAGAGAGTAGAGATCATCAGAGGGCCCGGCTCCGCCCTTTACGGAACGAACGCCTATATGGGTGTAATAAATGTAGTTACGAAAGCGAGCCGTCATGATAAAGGAGCATTGTTTTTTCTTCAGACCGGCTCTTATAAAAACAGATCTACCGGTTTTGTTAAAAGATATATAAAAGATGATTTTTCTGCAGGACTCGATTTTTATTTTACAAGAGAGAAAAAGGGTCTTGATAGCGGAAGGGATGCGCTTTACGGGACATATCTCGAAGCAAACTCCTATTCGCCCGGAAAAACTGATGAAGACAAAGAGGGGTATTCTGCTGGACTATTTCTGAGGAAAGGGAAGATCTCTTTTAATTCCCGCTACAAATATTATGAGCATGGCAATTTTTATGGATTTGCGAATATTCTGGAAGGAGATTATGACAGAAAAAGTTCCCATTCTATTCTATTTTCCCAGATGGAATATAAAGATATAATCAACAATTATTTGGATTACTCTTTTAAAGCAGGGTACCGAAGATATACCATCGATGTTGAGTATATGCTCTATCCTGCCGGCTGGTATGATATTTACAGCGGATACACATATAAAAATGATGTTCTTGCCGGAGCATATTTCGAAGAGGAGACCTTTTATGCCGATGCTATGGCAAGAAGTAGTTTTTTTGATAACCACGATATCGTTTTCGGAGCATTTTTGAGCTATAGTCACGATATTGATTCTTATAAAGAGTACAGTGCGCCTTTTACGGAAGTGTATACAAAATACACAGGGGAGGAGAATTTTATAAAAGAAAATATAGGAAGAAGAGTCAAAGCCTTCTATTTTCAGGATATAATTTCAGCAGCAAAAAATCTCGATATATCTCTTGGTGCAAGAGCAGATTTTTATTCCGATTTCGGTTCCAGTTTCAATCCGAGAGTATCTCTTGTATATAGAGTAGACGAGTCGAATAACATAAAGGCGCTTTACCAGAAAGCATTCAGGGCACCATCTTGGATGGAATTATACAGCAAAAAAATCCCGGAAATCATAGGAAACGAAAATCTAGATCCCGAAAAAACGGATACTTTTGAGATAGGATGGGTATACAAAGAGGGTTTAAGCGGAAGATTCAATATCAACTTCTATTATATGGAACAGATAGATAGTATAGAGTTGATAGAAAATATATATAAAAATGTAGAAGGAAAGTGTATACATAAAGGGATTGAAGCTGAATATAAGAAAAGATATTCTTCCGGTATAACGGCAATTGCCAGCTATGCCTTTGTTGATGCGGAAGATGAAAAAGGAAGAGCTCTTCCTGATATTGCCAAGCATTTAGCAAAAGGGGCATTAATATACAGGCCAAGCAAAAGAATTGGACTCTCATCTGTAATAAAATATGTTTCGGAGAGAAAAAGAGCAACTGATGATACAAGAGATAGTCTAAGAGGATATGTAGTATTTGATCAGGTTGTAGATTGGAAGTTTGGTGAAAAAAGCGAACTTGTACTGAGTGTTAAAAATCTTTTCGATGCGGATGTTGTTTATCCTGCAAAAAAGGGAACATATATGGACGATTATCATAGGGAAGGCAGAACTTTTTATGTCAAATTCATCAAAAACTGGTAAAAACGTATTAAAAAAGGTTATTACAGTTTTACTTCTCTTTTTTGTCTCATATGCCAATGCGTACTACTATAACGATACCGTAGTTGAAATTGAAGCCAAAGTCTATCCCAAAATCATTTTTTTTGACAAAGACTATGAAAAGAAACTAGTAAACAAAACTGTGATATTGGCTATTTTATATGAGAAAAAAGATCTTTATATCGCAAGAAAGATGAAAAAATTTATAGAAAAAAACTATGGAAAAAGGATTTTGGAATATCCTCTGAAAGTTAAAATGTATGAATACAGAATTTTTACAGTTGACATCCCTGCAACAGCTGTGATTTTTCTCAGTGGTCCCAAAAAAGAGTTAATCAGAGCTGCAAAAATAGCGAAATTAAAAAAAATCCTCTCTTTTGTATATGACCCTCTCTATCTTAAATACGGTGCAATGATTTCCCTTAATATAGGAAGAGATATAAAACCGCTATTAAATGCCTGTGCCGTGAAAGAAGCCGGTATAAGGCTTAAGGCGGATTTTGTCTCTATATGCAAAATATATAAAAGATAAAAGATAGATATAATTTTCTGACTCCGTTTTTATGAAAGTTGTCTCTTGATTGGTTTTAATTAAGTCTCGATTAATATTTATTATTACATAATATAAACAATCTGTCTCTCTTTGCAGAGAATGGAACAGTTTAAAAGAGTCAGAAAAAGGTACCGAAAAGAGAAATGCGCTGGTTATCTGTTTTGGTTTGTCTGCTATTTTTATCAACTGCCGATGTGACGGCAGGGGAAGGAAACGAGATGAATATATTTTCCCCGGCGTTTGATAACGGCGGTTTTATACCTACAAAATATACTTGTGACGGAGCAGATGTCTCTCCTGAGCTTATTTTTGAAAACATACCGCAAAGTGCGCAAAGTCTTGCCATTATAATGGATGATCCGGATGCACCGATGGGTACATTTGTCCACTGGGTAATATACAATATTCCTCCGAATCTTGAAGGTCTGCCGGAAGATGTACCCAAAGCTCCATATCTTGATATGGATATAAGACAAGGTGTAAATGACTTTTCACAGATAGGATATAAAGGTCCATGTCCACCCGGCGGAGTTCATAGGTACTTTATAAAGCTTTATGCTCTAGATACGAAAATGGAGTTAGATCCTGGAATAACCAAAGCAGATCTTTTAAATGCGATGAGGGGACATATAATAGGAGAGGCCGTGTTGATGGGAAGATATGCCAGATAGAGCTGTTTTTATAGGAACATCCGGATTTTACTACGAACACTGGAAAGGGGTTTTTTATCCAGCCGATCTTTCGAAAACGAAATTTTTTGATTACTATATAAAAAAATTTGATACACTCGAAATAAACAGTACTTTTTACCATATGCCAAAATCAAAAACGATTGAGCATTGGATTGAAAAATCCCCGGACAATTTTGTTTTTTCTTTAAAAGCCAATCGTTCTATCACCCATTATAAAAAACTCAAAAACTGTAAAAACGATCTTTATGCATTTTTGCATCTGATTAAGCCTATGAAAGCTAAACTGGGAGCCGTTTTGTTTCAGCTTCCTCCTTCGCTTAAAATCGATATAGACCTTCTTGCCGCGTTTCTGCATATTTTGCCAGTGGGATACAGATTTGCTTTTGAGTTTAGAAACGCTACATGGTTTGAAGAAGAGGTATATGAGCTTTTAAGAAGATACAATGCAGCTTTCTGTATATACGACTTCAACAAAAGAGAATCTCCTAAAGAGATAACTGCAGAATTTGTATATATCAGGCTTCACGGTCCCGACGGGCCCTACAGGGGATGCTACAGTGAAGAGTCCCTTTTGGAATGGGCCGGATTTATAAAAAATGCAACAAATAAAGGCAAAAAGATCTTCTGTTATTTTGACAACGATTATGAAGGCAATGCTCCTAAAAATGCTAAAAGGCTGATAGAGTTGTTAAATAAAGATTCTAATCTTTAAGTTCTACCATCTCTTCCCATAAAGCATCAAGCATATCACTCATAGATAAAATTCCCCTAATCTCTTCGCCGTTTGTTATCAGGAGTCTGCGCACATGGTATTTTATCATCATCTGTGCAGCATATTTTACATCGATCTCTTCACTTATTGTAATGACAGGTTTGGAATATATATCATAAACGTTGAAAAGGTCTATCCCTCCCTCTTCCGCGATGATAGCTTTGATGATGTCAGAATAGGTTATGATACCGTAAGCATCACTCTTTTTTACTTTTTCTACTACAAGGGACTTTACTTTCAAATCTTTCATTTTTTGCAGAGCTTCTTTGAGGCTTGCTAGCGGGGATATGGTTGCAACCTCTTTTTTCATTATCTCTTTTACTACCATGGTTTCTCCTATATATCGTTTATGACATAATCTTTAAATTTTGATAGCTGGCTTACATCAATACCTGCGATGTGTTCTACAGGAAGGCTGAACACTATGCCGTTTCCCTCTTTTTTTAGTTCCAGTTCTTTTATCATGGCTTTCATTACATCTACAGATATCTTTTTTTCAAGGATAAAGAGCAGTATACTTTGGGTTCCCTCATATGTAAGGCCGAAAAAGATCTTTTTTTCTTTGAGTCCCCTGCCTCTTCCGTTTAGAATTGTTACTCCTCCGGCACCGTTTTGTTTAGCTATCTCTATAGCTTTCTCTTCCAGTTCGTTGTCTACTATGGCTACAAGTACGGAAAATTTCATTTCGGCTCCTCTTTTTTGATGATTTTCTGTGCGGCTATTCCGTATCCCATGACTGTTATCATCGGAAAAAGCGATGCAAAAGCGATAAGACCGAAACCGTCTATCAAAGGATCGCGTCCTTCTATATTTGTTGCAAGCCCAAGCCCAAGTGCGGCTACCAGCGGCACGGTAACGGTAGAAGTTGTAACGCCTCCCGAGTCATAAGCGATAGGTATGATATGTTTCGGCGCAAAATATGTGATTATTATAACAACAATATATCCTGCTATGAGATAGTAGTGAATAGGATCGCCCTGGACTATCCGATAGCACCCAAGAGCAATACCTGCTGCAACTCCGAGAGCTACGAAGATCCTAAGCCAAAAATCGTTTATCTTGCCGCTGCTTATCTCTTTTGCTTTTGCAGCTACAACAATGAGTGCAGGTTCGGCCATAGTAGTTGAAAAACCTATCAAAAAACCGAAGAGATACACCAGATATATATTCCCTTTTTCCGTCAACTGCAAAGCCATTGACTCGCCCAGAGGAAAAAGTCCCATATCCAGACCTACCATAAAGGCGTATAGTCCAAGTATGACCATAAACACCCCGCCTGCTATTTTGTGCAGGTTTGATAGCGGTTTTTTTATGATGAAATATTGGAAAAAAAGAATAACTGCAATTATCGGTATAACATCTTTTGCAATACTGAGAAAATCATACAGCATCGCCATAAGCGGATGGATATTTATGCTAGTTTCTATGATCTCTTTTGCCGCAATGGCTGCTGTGGCGGTTTCGACAGGTTCACTGAAATTGTAGACTGCTACTCCGTAAAGCTGAACGAATATCATAGGTGTCAAAGATGCAAATGCAATGAGACCGAAACCGTCGATCACCGGATTTCTTCCTTTGATATTGGATGCTATACCAACGCCAAGTGCAGTGACCAGAGGTACGGTAACGGTAGAAGTCGTAACGCCTCCTGAGTCATAAGCGAGTCCGACTATCTCTTTTGGAGCAAAAAATGTTATCAAAACCGCTATGATGTAGCCAAATATTATGTAGATATGTATAGGATGACCGAGTATTATGCGAAATATTCCGAGAGTTATCGCAGTACCGACAGACAATGCCACAACTATCCGCAGCCAGAAAGCATCAAGTCTGCCTGAAGAGATGATTTCCGCTTTTTGAGCTATCGCTATGAGTGCCGGTTCTGCTACAGTTGTGGAAAAGCCGATCAAAAAGGCAAAAAAGAGAAGCCAAAAAAGAGAACCTTTTTTGACAAATTCATGTGCCAGGTTTTCACCCAGGGGAAATATGGCAATATCGAGTCCGTAAATGAAAACGGCTAATCCGAATGCGACTATACCCAGGCCTATCGCTGTCGAGATGATATTTTCTGGTATCTGATGCAAAATGGCGATTTGAAAGAAAGCTATAACGGCAATTATGGGAAGAAGATCTTTGAAAGAATCTTTGAGCCCTTTTATTAAAATAGAAAATTGTTTTTTCATTTTAGAACCGTTTTGCACACATTAAAAATATAGGATACTCTTTTGTTTTTTTTACGATATGTATCGTATCATAATAGACCAATGAGAGTGCACTTTTGTTCAGATATTTTTCAATTTCTTTTTTTTCGAAGCCGAAGTGCCACACTCCTTCATTGCCGTTGTCATGAAAAGTGCCGTCCTCTTTTTCAAGATCGGCTATACATAAGAGTCCGCCTGGTTTTAAAATATTTTTCAGTCTTTTGAAGAGATTTTCAGGTTCTTTAATATGATGAAGAGTCATTGAACTTACGATAAGGTCAAAATTCTGTTTAGGAAGTTTTTGTTCTATATCCATAAAGAGTGCTTTAGCATTGGGATATTTTAATGATTTTTGCGAAAATGCTTCTAGCATCTTTTGTGAAGTGTCTATTCCTGTTATAGATTTTACCTCGTTTGCCAATAGAAAAGAGAGCAGTCCGGTTCCGCAGCCAAAATCAAGCACGTCAATCTCTTTGGGAAGCTTAACAACCTTTTTTATAGACTCTGCAACAGCTTTTGCTATAGCCTGACGTTTGGGGTTATTGTCCCACTCTTTTGCGGCTTCGTCAAATAGATTACTCACTATTCAGCCTTTAAACCCAAAAGGTTTACAACCATTCCTCTTATTTTCCTTGCCTGGTAATCTAATTTATAAAAAAGTTCGTATATCTCTTTGGCATCAAGCTGTTCAGCATTTTCAAAGTCAAACATGCCGTTCTCTTTTTTAGGTATTTTGGAATCGAGATAAGAGTAAAATTCATTTCTTATTTTTTCATATGCCTTTAACTCTTTCATAGCTTTTTCTTTATCCAATACAACCCCCTTGCCTTAAAAGTTTTACAGAATATTATATAATTTTTTTTCCTGTTTGAGGTATGTTACTGTTTATAAACTAAACATTTTATCCGTATATAATCTTTTTTACTCTCTTTTATAAGTTTGATAGCACTTTTTTTATAAAATACGTAACTATTTTGTTTAAAGGTAGTTAAATGGAGCTTAATCTGACACTTGAAGGTTTTAAATTTATGTTTTTGGGTATGGGAATAGTTTTTCTATTTCTCGTAACGCTTATTTTTGTTCTTCAAATTCAGGCAAAAATTATAGAAAAAATAGCATCAAAAACAGTGTCAACTGTAACAACACAAAAGAAAAGTAACAAAAAAGATGAAAGCAAAATAACAGCTGTAATATCTGCTGCGCTGCATACATATAGAAAAAAACATCGATAGAGGATTTTATATGGCTAAAAAAATTGTAGAAGTAATGGATACAACGTTTAGGGACGGGTTTCAGTCTGTTTTTGGCGGACGTGTTTTGATGAATGATTTTCTACCTGCTGTTGAAGCTGCAAAAGAAGCGGGTATAAGACATTTTGAGATGGGAGGAGGTGCAAGGTTTCAGACTCTCTTTTTCTATCTGAATGAAAACGCTTTTGAAATGATGGACAGGTTCAAAGAGGTGGCAGGACCTGAAGCAAATCTTCAGACACTCGCCCGCGGAATCAGCTGTATAGCGCTCGATACCGTATCCAGTGATATACTCGACTTGCATGCGAAACTTTTTAAAAAACACGGAGTAACCACTATCAGGAACTTTGACGCACTGAATGATGTGGATAATCTCAAAGCAAGTTCAGAGTTTATCATAAAACACGGACTTAAACACGAGGTTGTCATAACTATAATGGATCTTCCTCCCGGATGTAGCGGTGCGCACGATGTAGAGTTCTACGAGAAAATACTGGATAAGATACTTGAAAAAGAGATATATTTTGATTCATTCTGTTTCAAAGATGCGTCAGGTACTGCAAATCCGCAAAAAGTTTATGAAACGATAAAAATGGCGAGAAAAAAGCTGCCTGAGAATACTCACTTGAGACTACATACCCATGAGACAGCCGGAGCAAGTGTGGCATGTTATCTGGCGGCATTGGAAGCCGGAGCCGACGGTATTGATCTTGCCGTTTCGCCTGTATCAGGAGGTACCTCACAGCCCGATTTTCTTACAATGTGGCACGCTTTGAAAGGAAAGAATTTTGACCTGGGATTTGATCCTGAAAAGATACTCTCATATGAGCAGACTCTTGAAGAGTGTCTGCATGATTATTTTATCCCGCCGGAGGCAAAGGCCGTATCAGCACTGATTCCTTTTTCGCCTATGCCGGGAGGTGCACTTACTGCAAATACGCAGATGATGAGAGACAACAATATGCTTGATAAATATCCGGAAGTCATAAAAGAGATGAGAGAAGTTGTCGAAAAAGGCGGCTTCGGAACATCTGTGACGCCTGTAAGCCAGTTCTATTTTCAGCAGGCATTCAATAATGTAATGTTTGGAAAATGGAAAAAAATTGCTGAAGGATATGGAAGGATGGTTCTTGGATATTTTGGAAAAACTCCAGTCCAGCCCGATCCGGAAATTGTAAAAATAGCATCTGAACAGCTAAATCTCGAACCTACTGACAAAAATCCGCTCGAACTTGCAAACGAAGATCCGAACAAGAGTGTTGAACATGCCAAAAGAATGCTCAAAGACGCAGGAGTTCCGGTAACAGATGAAAATATATTTATAGCCGCTATTTGTGATGTTAAAGGGATAGAGTTTCTGAAAGGAAACGGTAAAGTTATGGTCCGAAAAAAAAGTGATATGGAAAAAGAGCAAAAAGCGGTTGCAAAAGCAGGCGAGCTTGAAAGCTATACGGTAATTGTTGACGGGGAAAAATACAGTGTGCAGGTTATGGAAGGTGAAGGCGGCGATTTTGAGATAAAAGAGGTGAAAAAAGATTCTTCATCTTCAAAACCATCCTCATCTGAAGGTGTAAAAGTGGAAGCTTCTGTTCCCGGGTCTGTATTTAAAATATTGGCACATGAAGGACAAAAGGTCAAAGAAGGCGAGCCTGTTATTATACTTGAAGCAATGAAAATGGAGATAGAGGTAAACTCTCCCAAAGACGGGGTAGTAAAAAGTATAAACGTAAATGTAGGTGATACCGTAGAGTCAGGACAGCTTCTGGCAGTTATAGAATAAGAGGGAGTCAAATGGCAAAAGTTTTAATAAAAACGTTGACTGTTTTTTTGCTCTTTTTTTCACTAGCTCTAAATGCGGCGGAAACAAAAGAGGTACAAAAAGAAGAGTATGAGAGCAAAAGTTTTACTCAGATTTTAACAAATTTTTATAAAACAACAGGAATACATGCTTTTATATATGGTGAAGAGAAAGAAGCCCACGGTAAAAAAGGGGATGATTTTGTTCATACGTGGGGACGCATAATCATGATAGGCGTCTCACTGGTTCTTTTTTATCTGGCTATTGCAAAGGGATTTGAACCTTTGTTGCTCATTCCCATAGGTTTTGGCGGACTTCTCGCAAATATACCGATTGCAGATATTGCAGGTCCTCACGGATTTTTAGGGGTTTTATATAATGCCGGTATTGCAAACGAACTTTTTCCTCTTATCATTTTCATGGGAGTGGGGGCTATGACCGATTTTGGTCCTCTGCTTGCAAATCCAAAAGTTGCTCTTTTGGGAGGAGCCGCGCAGTTTGGAATATTCGGAACATTAGTGGGTGCTCTTGCGCTATCGCAATATACGGGAATATTTGACTTTAGTCTCAAAGAGGCAGCTGCCATAAGTATAATAGGCGGTGCTGACGGCCCTACGTCTATATTTATAGCCTCAAAGCTCGCACCGGATATGCTTGGTGCTATTGCTGTTGCCGCCTACTCATATATGGCGCTTGTTCCAATCATTCAGCCACCGATAATGAGGGCACTTACAACAAAAGAGGAACGAAGTATAAAAATGGAACAGTTAAGAACAGTTCCAAAACTAGAAAAGATACTGTTTCCTATTACTGTTCTTTTGTTAACTATTTTGATAGTTCCCGAAGCTTCACCGTTGATAGGTGCATTGACATTTGGAAACTTTGTTAGAGAGTCAGGAGTTGTAGAAAGACTTTCAGATACATTACAGAATGCACTTATCAATATCGCTACAATTTTCCTGGGTCTTGCTGTTGGTGCTAAGCTTGCGGCAGAGAAGTTCTTGGTATCTGAAACTCTAGGTATTTTGTTGCTCGGCCTTGTTGCCTTTTCCATTGGAACTGCGGCAGGCGTTTTAATGGCAAAAGTTATGAATAGGTTCAGTAAACACAAAGTGAACCCGCTTATAGGAGCGGCTGGAGTATCGGCTGTGCCTATGGCTGCAAGGGTTGCCAATAAAGAAGGGATGAAAGAGAATCCAAGCAATGTTCTTTTGATGCATGCAATGGGACCGAATGTGGCAGGGGTTATAGGATCTGCTGTAGCAGCAGGTGTGCTTTTGTCACTGTTTTAAATAGGGGGGTTACCCCTATTCCCAATCATCAGTTAAATTTTTATATTTATCTTTGGAGTAGCTCTTTTTTCTTTTCAGTTTTCTTAATCTGTTTGCTTCATACAATATTTCGTTTTTTATCTCTTCAATACTTTTTTCACTTCCAGGAATATTAGCGATTTTTTCTGCGAACTGTTCCAATTCACTGAGATATTCACTGCTGAGTATCACTTTGTCTATCTCTTCAAGATTTTTGAAAATTTTATCTATAAAATCGGCGAAACTCTTTTTAGTTATATCTTTTTGTCCCAGGTAATTTACACTTTTGTTAACGAATCTTTCAAGCTCTCTGATATATTTTATCCGTTTATATTTTTCATGTTTTTTTTCTGTTTTCAAAGTCAACCTTTCTGCTGCTTTATGTATATTGTAGCAAATACAAATGTACTTGCAGATGCAACCGAAGGATACTTATATCGCAGTAAAATATCTATCGTCTCTCTTAGTTCTTTGATCTCTTCCGGAGAGAGGATATGTTCTTTTTGATTGTATTTTGTAAACTTTTTCAAAATATCTTCCACGTTTTTCTCTTCAGATACGGAGCCCTTTAAAATTTTAACTATCTTCATAACACTTGGATCAGGTTTTTCGATGCCAGAGAGTTTTTTGATATATTTGGCAGCGTTGGCATAGGCATCTATCAAAATATTGGAGTAGTTTGATTCCTGAGCTGACAGCAGCAAGGCAAACAGAAAAACAGTGAGAACTTTTTTCATGTTTCGCTCCTAAGTGTCTTAAGCGCATCTTTTAATATTATCAAAAAATCTGGATTGATTAGAATATTGTTGTGTGTAGTATCATGAATAACTTTGTCGAAGACCAGATTTTTGATATTTTTTTTAAGATTTTCTATATGAATATCTGGTATAACTTCGTCGTTGTGTGCTTCGATAACAGCAATAGGTTCGTCTATATTTTGCACATATTTACATGTTTCAAATGGGTGTTTGAGTATCAATGATACCGGCAGATAGGGATATTTCTCTTTTGCCATTGCAAGAATCGAATCAAAAGGTGTGATAAGCAGCACCCCTTTTGATTTGCGTCTGCTTGCGAGGTAGGCTGCAACAGATGATCCCAGACTTCTTCCGACAATATAGACTTCTTTATTTTTGGCAAAGTTGTCATAGATTTCCAAAGCGTCTTTGAAAATAGCCTTTTGGCTCGGTTTTCCGGTGGAGTTTGCATACCCTCTGTAGTTGAAAACCAAAAAATTGAAATCTTTGATATTTTGAGCAATATCCAAAAACATCAGTGCATTATTGGCATTGCCTCCAAAATAGAGTACCAGGGGATTTGTTTCCCTGTTTTTTAAAAAAGCCCCTTCCAAAGTGATCCCGTCAGAAGTTTTATAGTATATTTTTTTTGCATTTTTAGGTAATTTTATCTCTTTGGGAGCTAGTTCCGGATGAAATATTTTTCTGTCTTGAGTGAGATAGAGTCTTAAAACCAATAGAAGATAAAGCAGTACAAGAAACAATATAGTTTGTATAATCATGAGAGCCTGTTTTTATAATCTTCGTATGAAAATTCTCTTACTATTTTAAACTCTCCCTCTTTTGTCAAAAGTGCAATTGAGGGAAGTCTGATACCGTTGAACGTGGTATTTTTTACAAAAGTGTAGTGTATCATATCTTCAAATATAAGTTTTTGTCCCGTTTCTAACGGAGTATCAAAGGAGTAATCGCCTATGATGTCTCCGGCAAGACAGCTGTTTCCTCCCAGTCTGTAAGTATATCTTTTTTCTCCGGGTTTTCCTGCGTATCGGACTTCAGGACGGTAAGGCATAGCCAGGACATCTGGCATATGCGCTTCAGCCGAAGTATCGAGTATGGCTATATCCATACCGTTGTAAACTATATCCACAACTGTCGCGATCAGAGGGCCGGTTTTCCATCCAACGGCTTCTCCAGGTTCGAGATAAACTTCAACGCCGTATCTGTTTTTGAAATCTTTTATTATAGATATGAGTTTTTCTACTTCGTAGTCTTCTCTGGTTATGTGGTGTCCGCCACCGAAGTTTATCCATTTGCATCTTGGTATGAATTTGCCGAATTTTTCTTCAAAAGCTTTCAAGACAGCCTCCAGAGCATCTGCACTCTCTTCACAAAGGGCATGAAAATGCATACCCTCTACACCATCTAATTCACTCTCTTTAAATTCGCTTCTAACAATTCCCAAACGGCTATATGCACCGCAGGGATTATATAGATCAACAGGAGCTGCGGAATATTCAGGATTGACTCTAACTCCTACAGAGATATTGGGATTTATTTTTTTGACAATATTTTTATATCTTTTCAGTTGGTTTAAGGAGTTGAAAACGATATGATTACTGATAGAGGCTATCTCTTCTATCTCGTCATCTTTGAAAGCCGGAGAGTATGTATGTACCTCTTTTCCTATCTCCTCATACGCCAGTTTTGCTTCCCAAAGGCCGCTTGCACATGCACCGTCGAGATACTCTTTAACTAGATGAAAAGTGCTCCACATGGCAAAGCCTTTGAGAGCCAGAAGAATCTTCGCGCCGCTTTTTTCTTTTACATAACGCAAAAGCTTTAGATTCTCTTCCAAAAGATGCTCTTCACACGCATAGCAGGGTGTAGGAATTTGGTCCAAAACTGTCTCTATTTTGCTGATTCTCTCTATTTTCAAAAAGCTCCTTTGTTCGTGATTCGTGATTGGTGATTGGCACTCACACTCACACCCACACTAACACTCACACCCACAGTAACACTAACACTCTCTCGTCTCATCCGGATCCATCTCGATAACTTCCCATGGAAGTCCCTGTTTCATCAGTTCTTCCATAAAAGGGTCCGGGTCGAACTGTTCCATGTTCCAGACACCCGGTTTGTGCCATCTCTTTTCAAGCATCAGTTTTGCTCCTATCATCGCCGGAACACCGGTAGTGTAGCTTATACACTGGCTATAAACCTCTTCGTAAGCTTTTTCATGCTGACATATGTTGTATATGTATATTTTTCTTCTCTTTCCCTCTTTTATACCTTCGCATACCACACCAATGTTGGTTTTTCCTTTTGTTCTAGGGCCGAGGCTAGCAGGATCAGGAAGCAGAGCTTTCAAAACATGCAGGGGCACTACTTTGCACCCGTCTACTTCTATCGGATCTATCCTTGTTAGTCCCACATTGTCGAGGACTTTCAGGTGTGTAAGATAGCTTTCGCTGAATGTCATCCAAAATCTTATTCTTTTGAGCCCTTTTATATGTTTTACCAGAGACTCTTCCTCTTCATGATATAGAAGATAGCTCTCTTTGGGACCGATTTTAGGATAGTCCCAGACCATTTTTATCTCCATAGGTTCTGTCTCTATCCATTTTCCATTTTCCCAGTATTTACCTTTTGAGTTGACCTCTCTTATGTTGATTTCCGGATTGAAATTTGTTGCAAAGGCGTATCCGTGGTCTCCTGCATTGCAGTCCAAAATATCTATATAGTGGATTTCGTCAAAATAGTGTTTTTGAGCATAGGCAACGAAAACGTTTGTAACTCCAGGATCAAATCCGCTTCCCAGAAGTCCCATGATATCTCTTTGCCTGAATGGCTCGTGTAGCGCCCACTGCTCTTTGTATTCGAATTTTGCCGTATCGGGATGTTCATAATTTGCAGTATCAAGGTAATCAACTCTTGTTTCCATACAAGCTTCCATAATTGTCAGGTCTTGATACGGAAGCGCTACGTTAATCACAATATCGGGTTTTACAAGAGTTATCAAATCTATCAGTTCATTTACATTGTCCGCATCGACTCTTGCAACTTCTATATCTTTGTTATATTTTATTTTGATTTCTTGCTGTATCTCCTCACATTTTGCCAGTGTTCTGCTGGCAAGTACTATTCTTTCAAAAATATCGCTGTTTTGGGCACATTTATGCGCTACAACTCTTCCAACGCCGCCTGCGCCTATAATGAGTGCTGTTTTCATATTGTAATCCTTGATGAAATTTTCTGAAAATTATAGCAGTAAACGGCTTTAAGTGAAGAAAAACAGGAGAAAATATCAGGCATATATATCTATATGTCCGTCTTTTGGTTTTTTTCTCTTTTCCTCTTTTTTCTCTTCCTCTTTCTTCTTTTTTTTCTTCAGTTTGCGAAGTATCCACATCTGTTTCAAATGTCTCTGGTCGGAAACAGGCATAGCTTTCAGAATATCTTCGACAGAAAATGCCATGGCAGATCCTTTTAATGTACCTTTTTCATTTTAACATAATCGGCGATTTAATAAAAATTTTTAGGTAATAGTTTTGACAAAAGTGTTTTCTCTATATTAATTTATAAAATTTAATATGGATTAATATTTCTATAAAGCAATATCGTCTAAAATGTTGCTATACAGATAAAGAGGGTTTGATAATGAGAAATCTTCTGTTTATTTTTCTTTTACTATGTTTTACTGCAGTAACTGAAAGGGCAAAGGCAGAGATTGCATTAAATTATGAATATGCAATTCAGATGGCCAGAAGCGGAAAAATAGCTCAGGCGATAAAAGAGCTGGAAAAGCTTTATAAAAGAAATCCTGATTTCAAGCCGATTTTATATGACTATATTACGGTTCTTGGATGGGGAGGGCGCGATGATGAGGCTATAGCTTTGTCAATCGGTCTGGATCCTTTAAAAATGCCTTTTTATACTCTCGATGCATTGGCAAAATCCTACAGAAACAAACAAGAGTTCAAAAAAGCTGAATTTCTATATAAACTTGGAACAGTAAGGTTTCCTGATAATCCCAAGTTTCATACAGGGCTTGTACTTACTCTTACCGATGAAGGAAAGTTAAGAGAAGCGATAGAAAGAGTAAAAAATTATAGAAAAAAATTTTCAAACTATACCGATCTGATATTTGCACTTGCTTATGCTTTGGAAGCGTCGAAAAGATATTTTGAGGCTTTTGTGCTTTATCAGAAAGTTTTGGAGAAAAATAGTAACCACGCTGAGGGATTGAAAGGTTATGCAAGAATGCTTGATATGGTGGGTTTACCTTATCTCGCGGAAAAATATATGAAAAAGAGACCGGAACTATTTAGTAAAAATGACTGGTATAGAGTAAGAAAGGATAAAGCTGCATTCAAGGTCAGATGGGGAGAGCTTTTGCAAGCTGATGAAGAGAAGAGATTTATAGAAACGGATGAAGCGATTCGGATGCTTGATGCAATTATCGCAGAGTCTAAAGCCCGCTCTTTGAAAGAGGAAAATCCAAACATCTTACAGGCAAGATTTGATAAAGTGGTGGCACTAAGAGATAGATTTAAAATGAGAGATGCAATAAAAGAGTATGAAAAGTTAGAAAAGGAAGATATAAAAATGCCGTTTTATACTCTTGCTGCAGCTGCCGATGCTTATCTTTATCTTAAAAATCCGGAAAAAGCACAAGAACTTTATATGAAAGTTTTACAATCGATGCCCGAGAGTCCGGAAAATTTCGAAATTAAAATTGCAGTTTTCTATACATACGTGGAGATGTTTAAACTCAAAGAAGCTATGAAATGGATAGATGAAGTTGACAAAAAAGAGCCTGCATGGAGAGGAGATACACCAAATTTTAACAAAACTATATCTGCTATAACGGCTGCTCTTGCAAGGTATTACAGCGATTATATGGATGAGGCTCAAAAAAGGCTTGAAAATTTGTCAAAGATAGCGCCGGCAAATATCGATATAAAAGCGGAACTTTCCAATGTTTATAAAGATAGGGGCTGGCCTAGAAAAAGCTACGAAGAGGCAGAGATGGCTCTTTCATATGATATAAATCATAAAAACGCGAATATTATCAAAGGTTTATCTCTTCTCAATTTGCAAAGGTTTAAGGAGAGTGAAAAAGTTATTTATAAACTTTATCGCACTTATCCGGAGGATATTCATGTAAAAAGAGCAAAAAAATTTTTTGATATATATAAAAACAGATATGAACTGACCGTAGATACCGCTGTGGGATCAAGCAGCGGAAAAGAGATAGGTAGTGATCATTTTTATATTGAAACAAAACTATACTCCAAACCTATTAACTATAACTATAGAGTATATGTTTTGAGTTACTTCTCAAGAGCTGATGTTTATGAGGGTTTAGAAAAGTACAGCAGATACGGTATGGCTGTTGAGTATAGAAAAAACGATATTAAGAGTAATATAGGTTTTGTAAGAAATGAAAATATTGACAAGTCGGGATGGTTTGTCGATGCGGATTACTGTTTCAATGACAAATGGAAATTTTATGGTTCTTATGAAAAATATAGTAAAAACACTCCTTTAAGAGCTTTGAAAAACGGTGTTTATGCTGACAGAGCCGATTTTGTTCTCACATACCGAGTCAATGAGTCGCGAGAAACAAATATAGAGTTTGAAAGAATGGATTTTAACGACACAAACAGAAGAGAAAGTTTTGGTTTGAGACACTATGAGAGAATTGTGACAGGACCCTATTATAAACTAAACTCAACTTTTTATTATTCGATTTCATATAACTCCGAAAATGACGTCTACTATTTTAGTCCCATAAGAGACAGATATGTGGGTATTGATTTGGAAAATGTGTGGCATCTTTACAGAAGATATTCAAAGGCTTTTTCGCATGTGGTAGGAATCACTCTGGGCGATTATTGGGTCAAAGGATCGGGTTCGGAAACAATTTGGGCTGTAAGATATGAACACAGATGGGAAGCGGATGACAGATTTGACCTGATTTACGGAATATCCAGAAGTAGAATGTTTTACGGCATAACAGAAACTCCATTCTATGATAATGGCATAGAGTATGATACCTCTTTTTATCTCGCTCTGGACTGGAGGTTTTAAATGTTAAAAAAAATGGCGGTTTTTCTGCTACTATTTGCAACTCTTTGCGCTTCAGACAGATTTTTGGTTCTTTGTTATCACAATATTGAAGACAATCCAAAAGATAGAGACATAATGAGTATTTCTACAGACAAGTTTATTCAGCAGTTAAACTGGATAAGCAATCACGGATATCATCCAGTGAGTATAGATGATTTGATAGCCGCTAAAAATGGAGTAAAACCTCTGCCCGAAAAAGCGATACTTTTGACTTTTGACGATGCATATAAAAATTTTTATACAAGGGTCTATCCTCTTTTGAAGGCTTTCAACTATCCGGCTGTTCTTGCAGTAGTAGGTAAGTGGATGGAGAGTGATGAAGAGGGAACGTTTATGTATGGAGACAAAAGAAAGCCCAGAAACATGCTGCTTACCTGGAAAGAGATAAAGGAGATGAGCGATTCCGGATTAGTAGAGATCGCTTCACACAGTTATGATATGCACAAAGGAGTTTTAGGTAATCCGCAAGGAAATGTTCAGCCTGCGCTTACTACGAGAATATATAACCCTAAGAGTGGAACATATGAAGATGACGAGAGTTATTTAAAAAGAGTGGAAGCGGATATAAAAAAGAGCTCGGAGCTGATTTTTGAGAAAATCGGTAAAAAACCGAAAGCTATAGTCTGGCCTTTTGGTGAATATAACGAGGCAGCTCTTAAAATTGCAAAAAAATATGGAATGGATATAGCTTTTACACTTGATGACGGTTCAAATAGTCTAAAAAATAGTGATAGATTAAAAAGAATTCTAATATTTTCCAATGATGATTTGAGTGATTTGGTTTGGCGTTTCTATAATCCCGACAAAGAGAAAATTCAAAGAGTTGTACATATAGATCTCGATTATATCTACGATCCAGATCCTAAACAGCAGGAAAAAAATCTCGGCATACTTTTAGACAGGATAAAAAATTATCAAATCAGCACTGTCTATCTTCAAGCTTTTGCGGATCCTGACGGAGACGGTGTAGCTGATGCTTTGTATTTTCCAAATAGACATTTGCCTCTTAGAGCTGATCTGTTTAACAGGGTGGCATGGCAGATCAGAACAAGATGTAATGTAGAATCGGTTTATGCTTGGATGCCTGTGTTGGCATTTGATATCAAAGGGAAAAAGAATCTTTATGTTAAAACTTTGCAGAAAAAAAGTGAGAAAGTTTTTATAGATCCGGATAGATATAAAAGATTGTCTATTTTTAATAAAGAAGCGAGAGAAATTATAAAAGAGATATATGAAGATTTGGCTAAATATTCTCATTTTAACGGTATTCTGTTTCATGATGATGCTTTTTTGAGCGATTTTGAGGATGCCGGCGAAGAGGCGATCAAAGTTTATGAGAGAGCAGGCTTTCCTTCTGCTGTAAAGAGAATAATAGAAGATAAAAAACTGTTTGCGAAATGGACGGCTTTTAAAACAGATGAAATTATAAAATTCACAAAAGAGTTGGAAAGTATTGTAAAACTTTACAGACCGACCCTTAAAAGTGCAAGGAATATTTATGCTCTGCCTGTTCTTGAGCCGAAAAGCGAAGAGTGGTTCGCACAATCTTTTGAGAAATTTCTAAAAGCCTATGATTATACAGCGATTATGGCTATGCCGTATATGGAGAAGGCGAAAAATCCGGAAATATGGCTTGAAAAACTTATAGAAAAAGTAAAAAGTTATCCCAATGGACTTAAAAAGAGTGTATTTGAACTTCAAAGCATAGACTGGAATCATAAGAAACCGATCGATACTGAGATTTTGGTCAGGCAGATGAAGATTTTGCAGTTTAACAGGGCTATAAATTTCGGTTATTATCCGGATGATTTTATAAAAAATCATCCAAAAAGCTCAGAGGTTCATTCTATTTTGTCGCTACAGACCTTTCCCTTTAATAGGAGATAATATATGAGTTTTGAAACAATTAGCAGTTTTTTTGTCAATTTTACGGAGGGATTGATAAACTTTTCATATTATTATCCCTTTTTTATGGCATATGTATGGATGGTCGGGGCGATTTTTTATTACTATCACTGGGAGAGAAAAACCAGACCCGACAGACCACCTCAGCTTTCTGACTATCCTATGGTATCGGTTATAGTGCCCTGTTATAATGAAGAAGAGCATATAGAAGAGACTATAGAATATTTGACAAAACTAAATTATCCTCATTATGAAATAATAGCCGTCAATGACGGCAGCAGTGACAAAACAGGTGAAATTTTAAGAAAACTCGAACATGAAATTCCGGAACTTAGAGTTTTGGAATTTGAGGAAAATCAGGGTAAAGCGATGGGGCTAAACATGGCCGCTATGATATCAAAAGGCGAATATCTCGTCTGTATAGATGGCGATGCTATTTTAGATCCCGATGCCATAACCTGGATAATGACACATTTTCTTACAGGCCCAAGAGTAGGTGCGGTTACAGGAAATCCCAGGATAAGAACCCGTTCGACTATATTGGGAAAAATTCAGGTGGGAGAGTTTTCAGCAATCGTAGGAATGATAAAACGGGCACAGAGGATTTACGGAAGAGTTTTTACAATTTCAGGTGTTGTGGCAGCATTTAGAAAATCTGCATTGCACAGTGTGGGGTACTGGCATACCGATATGGTTACGGAAGATATTGATGTAAGTTGGAGATTACAGCTTAGTCACTGGGATATAAGATTTGAGCCGAACGCCCTATGCTGGATTTTGATGCCGGAAACTCTGAAAGGCCTTTGGAAACAGAGATTGCGCTGGGCTCAGGGAGGAGCCGAAGTGCTGTTGAAATACGCCTCAAAAATGAAAGATATAAAAAGCAGGCGTATGTGGGGTATATATATGGAATATTTTTTAAGTCTTTTTTGGGCATATTCAGCAGTTTTGACTATATCTTTGTGGATTTTGGGCAAATTTGTTGAATTGCCAGAGGGTGTAAATGTTCCGACTCTTATTCCCTCCGTGCACGGTACGCTGCTCGGGATCACTTTTATGCTACAGTTTGCCGTTAGTCTCGGTATCGATTCTAGATATGAAAAAGGAATTGCAAAATATTACTACTGGATGATATGGTACCCTATAGCCTTTTGGCTTATAAATGCCTTTACCACAGTTGTCGGATTTGTTAAAGCGGTTTTAAAAGAACCGGGTAAAAGAGCAGTCTGGGAGAGCCCTGATAGAGGATTGAGGAGTAGAAATGATTGATTATAAAAAAATAATAATAGATACCCCCGATGCCAGAGATCTAAAGTTGAAATTCAGAGACAGGATCATAACTTTTCTGTTCTGGGTTTTTTGGCTCTATCTTTTCAGACCTCTTGTTGCCGCTTTTTTATGGTGGATATTTGGACTACACATATTTAGCAAGGAGTCTTTTGCCCCTGAACTTTATGATGAGATAAAACTTGTGATAACCAATTACAGCATGGTTATTACAGTTTTGGGTACAGCATTTGTTGTTTGGGCGGTTTATAACTGGATAACATTTGGAAAACTGAACAGAAGGAGATTTATTCCTCATGTTACAACGGCTGAAATTGCCAGTTTTTTTAAGGTCGATTCAAAAAAATTGGAAAAATGGATAGATGCAAAACACCTTATAATGAAATTTGGAAGAAAAGCTGAGATAAAAGAAGTAGAGATATTGCAGGATTGATTTATCTGTTTGACAGCAGTAACATGAGCTCTTTTTTTCTCTTTTCAATTCCTGAAAATCTTTTTTTTGTAAGGTCGGGAAAAGAGCCGCCGAGTCCTTTCCCGTCATCTCCGTGGCAGCCTCCGCAGTTACCGTTATATAGCATATTTCCCTCTTTTATGTATTCTGGAACGGAAGGTTTTTTGCCTGAAAGTGTAACAACATACGCGGCAATTTTGGGAGCATCCTCTTTTGAGGCAAAACCCGCATCCATAGAGCCGGCTTTGTAATCCAGTCTGTTTGAGCCGTTGTTTATAACATCTATTATATAGTTTTCAAGATACTCTACGGTATCGATATTTGCAAGCTCTTTTTTTAGCTTTTCTTTATCTATTTTTTTGTTTTCTATTTTGACGGAATTTTCAATGACATTTGTTTTTATCTGTTTCTCTTTTTCGTTACATCCGCTGATCACTATTCCCAAAATCCCCAAAAGAAGAGAGATAAATATTTTTTTCATCAAATTCTCCGAATATAGACAAAATTCATTTGTATGTATTATAATAAATATAAATTAGAATAATGTTAGTCTGTAGTATTAAATAGTTAAATAAAATGTTCTATTATGCTAAAATCATAAAAATAAACCGGGAGAATAAAAATGGCAGAGTATATTCATATAGTGTGTCCAAATTGCAACGGAGTTAACAGACTGCCTTTAAAGAGCAGATATAGTAAAGCAAAATGTGGAAAATGTGGAAATGATCTATTGGATACAAAACCTGTTGATCTCAATCCCGAATCTTTTCATATACATATTGCAAAAAATGATATTCCCGTATTGGTAGATTTCTGGGCACCCTGGTGCGGACCGTGTCAAATGATGGCACCTGCTTTTGAAGAGGCTGCACGTGCATTTGCTCTTAAAGTAAGGTTTGGCAAACTAAATACTGAAGATTATCCTGAAATTTCAGCACAGTTTGGTATCAGAGGAATACCAACAATGATTCTTTTTCATAAAGGACGTGAAATAGACAGAGTGTCGGGAGCTTTGAATTCGCAGCAGATTGTTCACTGGGTAAACTCTCATCTAGGATAGGCAAAAGCCTATCCTCTATTTTAATTTTTCTATATATTCTGCTACAGCCTGAATATCTTCATCGCTATATGATACAACTTGACCTTTCATAAGTGCGCCCATTCCGTATATGTTTCTTTTTCCCTCTTTGTATCCTTTAAGAGCTTCGACTGTTTTTGCTTTGTCCCATCCGCCAATAGCCACACTTTTTCCAAGAGCTTTTTTCTCACCTTTGGCACCGTGGCATCCGGCACATTTTTTATATAGAGCAGCACCGTCAGCCGCCATCAGACTTATTGCTCCTGCAGCTATAAGTCCCAAAATCGCAATCTTTTTCATTTTATCCTCCTTGTTTATGATTGGTGTGGGAGTTAATCATCTTTTATTGATTAACTAATTTTTGTTCCTGTTTTTTAACAGCTCGGAACATTGCCGCTGTCACTTGCATATTCGTATACGAAATCATACAGATGCTGAATCCATTTCTCTTTTATGGATTCAGGTTTTACCTTTGGACAGATTTTATGAATCTCTTCTTTAAATTTGCCACTCTCTTTTATCTCTTCCCATTCATCCTGGGTGTGCATAGCGGCAAATTTTGCACCGGTCATACCGCACGGCTTTTTAAGTTTCTTTTGATAAAGCTTTTGACCTTTTGCGACGTCTGCAAAAGCTACAGTAGAAACAAAGCCGGTCATCAGTATCGCCGTCAGGATGATACCTGCTATCTTTCTCATTTCTCCCTCCTTTTTTGTATATGAAAATTGTAGGAGAAAATTGTGGAATGATTGTGTAGTAATTGAAAATGGAGAATTTTTTTCAAAGATTATTTGAGTTTGCCGAAAACTTTGTATTTTTCCCAGTATATGTCTATGGCTTTTTTGAGTTCTTTATCGGAAAGGTCCGACCTCTTTTTTGTACCGTAGACCGATATGTATCTTTTTGGCATAAGAGAAGCGTTTGCATCCGGATTTTTCAAGTACTCGTATATTTTTCTTTTTACACCTCTTTCGCTGCTGTATCTGAGAAGGTATTCGTAGAAAAGTTTTTTTAAAGAGACTCCGTTTTTCTGATGACATTTGACACAGTTTTTTTCATATACGTTTGCATTCAAAAGAATTGTAAGTAAAATCAAAACAGTTACTACTCTTGCCATTTTAGTATTACCTTTGTTCCCCTGTCTTTTTCTGATTTAATTTTTATATCTATATTATATTCATCGGCTATCATTTTGACTATATTGAGTCCGATACCAAATCCTCCTTCGCTTTTGTCAAATCTTATATATCTGTCATATATTTTATCCATTTTCTCTTTTTCTATGCCGATACCTGTATCTTCTATGCAAAGATATCCTTTTTTCAGCGTTATTTTGATTTTTCCGCCTATTTTGTTGTACTTTATTGCATTTGATAAGATGTTGTCAATAAGTCTGGCTATCTTTTTTCTATCGGCGAAGATGAAAGAATCATCCAGATAGAGTTCAAAATCTATTTTTTTGGAATCGGCTAAAATTTTAAAGAAATTTACACGCTCTTTTATCAGAGATTTCATATCTATTTTCTCTTTTAGAGATTCAAATGCTCTGTTCAGTGTTAAAAAAGTCAGGTCGTGATAGATATTTGAAATCGTCCTTGCCGCTATATCTATACGGTTTATTTTCTTTGCCGTTTTATTATCGAGTTTTGTTTTGTCTATTGTCTCGATATTTGCCAAAATTGCGCTTACCGGAGTATTGAGCTCATGGGTTGTGTCTTTGATAAAGTTATCAAGAAGCATAAGAGTATCTCTCATAGGTTTTAAGAAAAGTTTGGTTAAAAACAGACCCAGGCCTACCATGAAAAGAAGAAACAAAGAGCCGTAAAAAATGATATTTCTTTTTGTCTCTTTAAGCCACGACTCATCATCATCTACCTCTATGACGACATATTTTGTTCCCAAATAGTATGCGTCGGGCTGTTTTATGAGATGAATTTTATCTCCGATTTTATATATCGACTTGTCAAATCTGACATTTTCTTTTTCAAGTAATGAAAAAATTTTTACATAGTCTGCGTCATATATGGCGGATTTGAAACTGCTGTATCTGGGATAGTGATTGTCTTCGGGAAAGTTGTAATGCATCTCTTTGAGTCTATAGATAAGCTCTTTTGCATACTCCTGAAGTTTTGGGCGTGTTTTGCTAAGCATCAAATCCTTTTGAAAATTGTAATACATGACCGAAACGAGAATCAAAATTACCAGAGTCAAAAAAGTGTAAAGAGACAAAAACGCAAGAAGCGTTCGTCTTTCAATCGGCAGTAAATTTGTAGCCAAACTTTTTGATACTGACAATTCTGTCCTTCCCGAGTATTTTTCTGAGATTTTTTATATATGTTCTGAGTGAGCTATCACTTGGAGTTTCAGGGTATTCCCATAGATGGTCATATATAGTCTCGTGACTTAAAGGTTCATTTTTATGCTGTAAAAAAAGCTTCAGCAGTTTTTTTTCCTTGTTGTTTAGAGGTATCTCTTTGTCTTTGTTATATAGTTCTGAATTTTCTATATCAAAAGAGAAGTTTTCGTCGATTTTAACTCTCTTTCCTCTTGTTTTGAATCCTCTTTTCAAAAGAGTATCTATCCTGAGTTTAAGCTCTTTGAGTGCAAAAGGTTTTTTGATGTAATCGTCACATCCGCTCTCAAATCCTTTCGAAAGATCGTCAATAGAGTTTAGCGATGTTATGAAAATAGCCGGCGTATCATCCTCTTTACGCAGTTTTTTCAGAAGTTCAAATCCGTTTATCCCCGGGACCATGACGTCCAGCAGAAAAATGTCGTAATTCTTTTCGTATGCTTTCTCTTCGGCTTCGTCGGAGTTGTAGGCGGTATCTACTTCATATCCTTCATCTTCAAGGTATTCGGCTACCGTTTCACTGAGATTGATATCGTCTTCCAAAAGCAAAATTTTAGGTTTTGGCATTGCAACTCTTGTTTTTTTATTTATAGGGTTCTATAATAACAAAACTTTAATTAAAGAGGAATGCGATGAAGTGCAAAAAATGTCATAGAGGAGAGTTTGTCTATCTACTGGGTTTTGCTTTTATGGTGATAGCATTCAATCAGCTTCTTGTTGGATGTATAGAAGTGGAAAAAAGTGCGTCATATATGCTGTTTGCTGCAGGATTTGTTTTGATGATTTTCGGAGCATTTTTAAAGTCTTCAAAAGAGTAGGTTCAATTTTTTTATTCATAAATTCCTCTAAATTGTACAGAGACTCTCTTGATATAGTGTTTTGTTAAAAATCTGTCCAATTGGTTGGCAAAAGCATGTGCATCTTTTTGTGTAAACGGTGCAGGCCCTTTGGTGATCTCCTGGCAGTCGCGAATCTGTTCCATGAGATTTCGCATCGCAAGATAGTGTTTTATATTCTCCTCGCTGTAGAGCTCGCCGCGGTGGTCAATGGCGTGTGCTTTTTTTTCGACGACCCGATCAGCCAGCGGAATATCGGCTGTTATGACAAGATCGCCTTTTTTGACATTTTCGGCTATATAATGATCGGCTTCATCTATACCTTTACCAACGATAATGTAGGTGATATGTTTCGATTTGCCTATATTGATGCGTTTGTTGGATACAACGAAGGCGGTTATATTTAGACGCTTGATTGCACGATGAAGTATAGGTTTGAGAAGATTTGGGAATGCATCCCCGTCAACGTATATTTTCATATATCAATATCCGAATATGGCAGGATGTCTCATCCAGATTTCAAGTTCTCTGTCAGAATAACAATCATAATAGCCTTCATCCCATCCTTCTTTATACACAGAATCGTTATTGTATCTTTTTATATCGATTTTCTTTTGCGAGAAGCTGTTTGATGCTGCTTCTTCGCCGCTTTCACAACCATCTTTATAGCCTTCCTGAAAAGCTGGTAGTTTTGAATAGATATTCTCATATTTGACTGTGCAGCCGGAGAGTAGAAAAAAAGTTGCGATACCGAGAATCATATATTTCATGAAATACTCCATTCATTTATGTATACTATATCATATTAGCCAGATTTTGCAGAAACCGGAGAAAAAAAAGTGTGGGAAAATATTTTGTATACGAGTTTTATAGTGGCGGACAGGGAGGGATTCGAACCCTCGGTACCCGTAATGGATACGCCTCCTTAGCAGGGAGGTGGTTTCAGCCAGCTCACCCACCTGTCCTTGAAACGGAATGAAATTATAGGCAATATTTAGAGTTTTGTCAATATTTTTCCCACAATATCTTTGGGATTGTCGGCTTTGTATACCGGTCTTCCCACAACGATGAAATCAACCATATTCTCTTTTGCAGTTTTGATATCTGCCACTCTTTTTTGGTCGCCGGCCTCTTCGCCGAAAGGTCTGATACCAGGTGTAAGGGTGATGAATTTTTCTGAAGTGGCGGATTTTATCTTTTTACTCTCATAAACCGAGCATACTACACCGTCAAGTCCGCATCTGTAGGCATCAACTGCAAATTCTGATGCTTTTTTGTCTATATCTTCGCCATAGATTTTTCTAAAACTTTCATTATCAAAAGATGTAAGGGCAGTTACTGCCAAAACGATAGGTCTTTTTTCAAATTTTTCCAATCTTTTCATAACCGTTTCCATCGCCACTTTGCCGCTGCTTGCATGAACATTGAACATCTCAACGCCCATTTTGGCTATCTCTTCGGCTGCGTCTGCCATAGTGTTGGGGATATCGTAGAGCTTGAGGTCCAGAAAGATATTGAAATCCGGATTGATGCTTTTGAGCTCTTCTAGAAAATTTCTGCCGTCTCTTATAAAACTTCTAAGGCCCACTTTTAGCCAAATATCGAAATCTTTTATCTCTTTTGCCAGTTTCAAGTTCTCTTTTTTGTCTGGAAGGTCCAAAGCGACACACAGTTTCATTTTATGCCTTTTTTGGTGTTTGTTAAAGGCGATTATACCAAACCTTGGGTATAATAAAGTAAAATTCAAAAGGGCACTGCGGATTGGATCTGGATACAAAAGCGCTTAACGAACTGCTGAACAACAGAAAAAGACTTCTTACAGATATATACTTTGAACTGCAAAGATATTTTGAGAAAAAATATGGCTCAAACACCGTTGTATTGATGGAGATAGGCTCCTTTTTCGAAGTTTACGAAGTCAATAACGATGAGCTTAAAATCGGCAAAGCAAAAGAGATAGCGGAGTTTCTAAATATCCAGCTGACTCGAAAAAACAAAGCTATTTTGGAAAATTCCGTCTCAAACCCTTTGATGGCGGGAGTGCCCTCTGTATCACTTGAGCGCTATCTTAACAGACTGGTACAGAGTAAAAAATATACTCTGGTCATTGTCAGGCAAAAAGGCGAACCACCCAATGTAAAAAGATATATCTCAAACATCATATCGCCCGGAACAAATTTTGACTATCAGGTAGAACCTACCGAAAACTATATAGTATCCCTGCTGATAGGTGAAAACAGAGGCATATACTATGCAGGTTTTGCAGCGGTGGATGTAACTACCGGAAAGTGTCTCGTTAACGAAGTGTGCGGCAGCAGAGATGACAAGACTTTTGCACTGGATGAGATTTTCAATCTTCTGCAGACATATCATACATCCGAAATCGTTTTGACCTTCGACTGCGAAGGTATCGACAGGGAGTTTGTTCTAAATTATCTCGAGATAGAACAACATTACACATACAGTATCAACAGACAGAGGCTTAAAATAAATTATCAAAACGAGCTTTTTGCAAAGATCTTTTCTATAAACTCCATTTTGACTCCTATAGAGTATCTTGACCTTGAAAGGTATCCGTATGCCGGCGAAACTCTGGCATTTTTGCTCGATTTCATCATAGACCACGATCCTGCGATCATAGAAAAACTCAACAGGCCTCTTTTTCTGGGTAACAGACATTTTGTATATCTTGGAAACAATGCCATAGAACAGTTGAATATAGTCTCCAGGGATCCTGACGAAATGACTCTTTTGAAGCTCCTTGACAACACATCTACCCCTATGGGCAAAAGGCTCTTCAAAGAGAGGCTTCTAAATCCGATAAGAGATAAAAAAGAGCTTCTTAGACGATACTCTTTGATAGAAAATCTGACAGATTCTTACGAGAGGTTTGAAAAACTGCTGAAGCAGGTATATGACATAGAACGGATTTTGCGCCGTATAAAGCTGAAAAAGATACATCCTTTCGAGATAAACTATCTGCACTCCTCTTTATACTCCATAGAGAAAATTTTTGCCGAAGCGGAGAAAAAGGGGCTTGAAATCGCCAATTTTTCAATAGATGAAGTGTATGGATTCAGAAAAAAACTTGAAGAGATATTTGATCTTGAAGAGAGTGCAAAATATAGAAGAGACCAGATATCGAGCAATATCTTCAATCCCGGCATAGATATCTTTATAGACAGGATTGAAGGCGAGATGGAAGAGCTTTTTTCGAAACTCCAAAGAATTCAGGAGCATATCTCCTCTTTTTTCAGTTCCGAGGAAGGATATGTAAGCCTTGCATGGCTTGAAAGCGAGGGATACTACTTTACTCTTACGAAAAACAGATTTTCCATGATAGAAAAAGAGCTTCTCGAGAGTTTTGTCACGATTGACGGAAAACACCACTTTTTAAAAGATTTCAGTTTCAGAAAACTTAAAAACAGTGTTAAAATAAGTTCGGAACTGATTGATGCTATATCAAAAGAGTATGCGGCACTGCACAGCAGGCTTATCGTGCTTGTAAAAAAGAGTTTTTCGGATGTCCTGGAAGAGTTGGAAGTCAGATACAGTGCGCTTTTGGAAAAACTCATAGTTTTCATAGGGGAGCTCGATGTTGCTATCAGTGGTGCGAAAAGCGCTGTGTTGAACGGATACAACAGACCTGAAATAGCAGATGAGCAGACTTTGGAATTTATAGGGCTCAGGCATCCGCTTATAGAGGCGAGAGAGGAAAACGGCATATATATCCCCAATGATCTTCTTTTTGGAAAGAAGCCCGAAAATCTCTCTCACGAACATATCACGATGGAAGCAAGCGGGGGCAAAGAGGTCAGAGGTGTTTTGCTGTACGGAATCAATTCCAGCGGGAAATCCTCTTTGATGAAAAGTGTAGGTATTGCCGTTATCATGGCACAGGCCGGGTTTTTCGTTCCGGCTGCAAGTATGCGTTTTTCTCTGATTGACAAAATTTTTACCAGAATTGTTTCAAAAGACAATCTATATAAAGGGCTTTCAACTTTTGCGATAGAGATGCTGGAGCTTAAAAACATATTCAATCGGGCCACATCCGATTCTTTGATTTTGGGAGATGAGATAAGCCATGGGACAGAAACATATTCGGCTCTGTCAATTGTAGGTGCTGCGATAAAGAGGCTAGGTGAAATAGGAAGCTTTTTTATTTTTGCTACACACCTGCATCAGTTGACGGAGCTTAGGAGCGTCAAAGAGATAGAGTCTCTTGTCTTTTTGCATCTGGGTGTCACTTATGATGAAGAAAACGACAGGCTTATATATAACAGAAAACTGGAAATCGGAAGCGGAAGTACTCTTTACGGTCTTGAGTTTGCAAAAGCTTTGCATATAGACAAAAGATTTCTGGAAGAGGCTTACAGGATAAGAAAGGAACTTACCAAAGAGTTCAGCGAAGCTGAGCTTCTGAAAAAAAAGAGAAGAAGCAGATATAACAGATCCGTTTACCTGACCAAATGCGCCATATGCAACGATATAGTGGATGAGGTGCACCATATCGAGCCAAAATCGAAAGCTGATAAAAAAGGAATGATAGAGCACTTCAAAGCAAACCATAGATTTAACCTTATTCCTTTGTGTGCCAAACATCACAGGATGGTTCATGAAGGAAAGATTATAGTTAACGGTTTTGTTATGACTGAAGAGGGGCTTAAACTACATTTTACGGAGATGGAGTAGAAGTTTGGGTGTGAGTGTTAGTATGGGTTAGAGATAAATTTTATAACGGTTAACAATTTAAAATTGTAAATTGCGAATCAAAAAGGAAAGAGATGCTGCAAGAGGCTATAGAGCTGTATGAAAAAGACAGATTTGAAGAGGCTTTGCCCCTGTTTAAAGAATTGGCAAAAAGTGGTGACGATGAGGCTATGTATTTTCTTGGGCTGATCTATTATGAGGGGCAGGGAACCAAAAAAGATATAGACCTGGCCATAAAATGGTGGAAAAAAGCGGACAAAAGAGGAAATCTGGATGCAAAATATATGCTGCAGACCATCTCAACATCATCCTCGGTTTTCGGAAAAGAGTGACATTGCTGCTGTGCGGCTGATTATTGATACCCCAAAGGACTTGTTGTGTACACCGTAATAGTTTTACTTCTGTTAAGTGCGCTTTGTGTAGTTGCCTATCTTCTTTATCTGAAAGCAAAAAGTGAAAAGCTTCTCAAAATCACTGAGGGAATATGTCCTGAGTGCGACGAAAAAAGTATTGTTGTAAAAAGAAGCAAAAGCGGCGGGTGCAGCGGGACTATGAGTGTTGTCTACAAATGTGAAAAGTGCGGTTTCGAAGAAGATTTCAACGTAAATTCAGGCAGCTGCTCGGGAAGCTGCAGGATGTAAGAGGGGGAACCCCTCTTATCTTTTGACTACTTCAATAATTTTTTCTACCACGCTTGGGTCTTCAAGTGTTGAAGTATCTTGTTTGATCTCTTCTCCTTTTGCGATAGCTCTTAGAATCCTTCTCATGATTTTTCCGCTTCTTGTTTTTGGAAGTCCAGGAACAAAGGCTATCTCATCAGCTTTGGCAATAGGGCCTATATCTTTTACTATGACCTTGTTTATCTCTTTCATTATCTCCAGTTCATCCGCAACACCTTCATCGCTTTTTAACACAACAAATGCAAAAACACTCTCTCCTTTAATATCGTCAGGTTTGCCGACAACTGCAACTTCAGCAACTCTCGGATGGTGTCCTATGGCAGCTTCAATCTCAGCGGTACCGAGTCTATGGCCGTAAACGTTGATAACATCATCCATTCTTCCCGTGATCCAGATATATCCCTCTTCATCGTAGAGTGCACCGTCGCCTGAGAAGTAGACAGGCTTTCCGTTCTTTTTACATGTGCTATAGTAGCTTTTTACAAATCTTTCGTCGTCTCCCCAAATAGTTCTGATCATACTTGGCCAAGGTTTTGTGATACATAGGTATCCTTTTTCATTTGGCTCTTTTTTATTGCCCTCCTGGTCGATAATCTCTGCAAATATTCCCGGAAGAGGGAATGTGGCAGATCCTGGTTTTATAGGTGTGGCGCCGGGCAGTGGGCTGATCATATGTCCGCCTGTTTCTGTTTGCCACCAAGTATCGACTATAGGGCATTCACCACCGCCTATTTTCATAAAGTACCACATCCATGCATCGGGGTTGATAGGTTCACCCACAGTTCCTAAAATCTTTAGAGAGCTTAGATCATACTTGTCTGGCTCATTCTCTCCCATTTTGTGAAGAAGTCTGATCGCTGTAGGTGCAGTGTAGAATTGATTGACTCTGTACTCTTCTATCATTCTCCACCATCTTCCCGCATCAGGATAGACAGGAACCCCTTCATACATCATAGTTGTGGCACCTGCTGCCAAGGGTCCATAAACGATATAAGTGTGTCCGGTTATCCAGCCAACATCAGCCGTACACCAGTATGTATCGTTCTCTTTTACGTCAAATACCCACTCCATAGTTGTTTGTGCCCAAAGAATATAGCCGGCTTGTGAATGCTGAACACCTTTAGGTTTTCCGGTACTTCCGGAAGTGTATAGTAAAAATAGAGGATCTTCGCTATCCATAATTTCAGGTTCGCAGTTTGGAGACTCCTGTACGATCAGCTCATTATAGTCATAGTCTCTTCCTTCATGCCACTTTATCTCTTCATTGTTTCTTCTAACGACCAAAACAGCTTCTATACTTTCGCAATCTTTTGCCAAAGCAACATCAACAACAGGTTTTAGAAGATAGGGTTTTCCTCTTCTGTATGCTCCGTCGGCAGTTATTACAAGTTTTGCCTTGGCATCAATAATCCTGTCTCTTAAAGCCTCGGCACTGAATCCGCCAAATACAACAGAGTGAATAGCGCCTATTCTTGCACAGGCAAGCATTGCAAATGCAGCTTCCGGAATCATAGGCATATAGATAACTACCCGGTCCCCTTTTTTGATACCGAATCTGTTTTTAAGAAGGTTTGCGAATCTGTTTACTTCATAGTAGAGTTCAAGATAGGTAATAATTCTTTTATCTCCCGGTTCCCCTTCCCATATGATAGCAGCTTTGTTTTTTCTTTTATCCAGGTGTCTGTCTATACATTGATAGCTGACATTGAGTTTTCCTCCGATAAACCATTTGTAAAAAGGTGCGTTGCTATCGTCCAATACCTGTTTGTAAGGCTCTATCCAATCGATCTTCTCTTTTGCGAGTCTACCCCAAAATCCTTCATAATCCTTATTGGCTTCCTCTACCAAAGCCCTGTATTCTTCCATGCTTTTGATTCTTGCTCTTTCTTTGATTTCAGAGCCTGGTTCAAAAACTTTTGTTTCCATTTTTCCTCCTTAATTGGTTAATTTTAAAAATGCCAAACCGCTCATAATCGCATCATTAAACGCATTATGAGCTGAAAATTTCGGTATATTCAGTTTTTCCAAAATTGTATTGAATCTCAAATCTATAAAACCTTGCGGTATAATCTTTTGCTCTCTGTCATGGTATAGGCCGGATATTTCTATCTGTCTGTTTGGCAAAGGTACACCTATACTCCTTTTTACATATTTATTGAGCATAGCAATATCAAACTCCAGAAAATATCCTACAAGCTGTCTGTTCTTTATAAAATATAAAAACCTCTCAATTGCAACTTCCGGTTCCATTCCATCTTTTAAATCGCAATATCTCAGTTTATGAATCTTAATATTTTCTTCTTTAAGTTCCACACTTGGTTTTAATGTTATATAAAATGCTTTGCTTGTTAAAAGCCTGTTATCTTTAATCACAATAGCTGCAATTGAGATAATTTCATCTTTTTTTATATTCAGTCCTGTTGTTTCGGTGTCTATTACAACATATTCATTTTCTACCTCTTTATCAAACAGAAATTCAAACTCTTTTCTTTTTAATCTTCTTCTGAACCACCATTTTAAAAGCCTGTTCATCAGCTCACCATCTCTAATTTAAAGTGGTATGTCAAAAATTTTTTAAACTCATCTACTATTTTGAATGAATCTTTTAAAATATCCCTTTCTATTTTGGACAGCTTTTTGGGATCTATAAAGTTGTCAATTTCCAAAGTTTTGTCTATTTTATCAAACGCTGCTTTCAACCTGAAATCTAGCAGCGAATCATAGGCTTCAATAAGTTCTGTTGCAAACTCTCTGTCTATTATCCCTAGGTTGTTTATCTCTTTGATTCTTTCGACAGTATTTGTATTTTCTATTCTATATTGCAAAGATAGAGCCCTTGCACCATGGACAATGGGGAAAATACCGCCTTTTTTTATATCAATTTCGTCATTATGGCTTTTGTCAACCATAAAATTATTGAAAAATCCAAGAGGAGTATCAAAAGCCAAAACCTGTTTTGCAAAATTTGATAAAAATGAAAAATTCTCGCTTACTTTGTCAAAAAGATAATTTTTCAGCTCCTCCAAAATCTTTAAATCACCTGAAATGACGTAGGCATCAAGAAAAACAGATATATTGATGAAATCTTCTTCACGGGGTTCCATTGCCCATTTGTCTATCATTTTTTTATAATTTTTCTCTTCTTTGCACCAATAGGGATTTGAAACCATAATATTTCCCGGACATTTTGGGTAGCCAAGAGCCATTAAACCTAGTGAAAACTCTTTTGCGTATTCTAAAATTTCATTTTTAAAATAGCCGTTTTTGATAATGAGTGCATTATCCTGGTCTGTTCTTATAAGCTGTTCTGCTCTTCCTTCACTGCCCAAAACCAAAAGAGTTGCAGCTTCTCTAAAACTCTTCGGAAAACTTAAAATGTAAACTTTTTCATATATTTTTTTGTGAAGTTCATGCAAAAGTTTTGAAAGATGTCTTATTTTTATTCCCTTTGCCGAGAGTGTTTTTATAACATTTATAAAATTAAGTGAAGCACTCTTTAGTTCTTCCAAAGTCCGGGCACTTTCTATTCTTGTAGTAATAAGATAAGATTGATTTGAAAAGAAACTCAGTATCTCTGCAAGTTCCAAAGTACCTATAATCTGACCTTTATCTTTGACTACAAGGTGTTTAATGCCTTTTTTTGTCATTTTTAAAAGAGCGTTAAATAAAAAATCCTCACTGTTGATTGTAATAGCAGGGAAAGTTGCAATTTTTTCTACAGGCTCATCAAAACCCAACTTTTTTAAAACCGTTTTTCGCAAATCTCTATCTGTAACCACCCCGTAAGTTTCAATATTTTCAATGATGGCTATCTCTTTTCTACAACTTTGCATATTGCTGATTGCATCAAAAATAGAGGTGTCGGACTTTATTATCAGAGGTGATTTGAGAACTACTTCATTTATTCTGGCAGTTAAAAAACCGGAGAGTTCTCTGTTTTTATCTATATTTTTCAGCCTTTGAAGTTTTTGCGCAACGCTTTCATAGAAAAAAGTTTTGAAGTTTTTATTTGAAGATATGATTTTTTTAAAAACGGTTTTCGAAAGCTCGTAGGTTATGGTCTCTTCTATAGTTACGAATCTGTTTTTCGTTTTATCTTCAAGCAATCCTTTTGTATCGAAAAAATCCTTTTCATGATAAATGTAGACAGTTTCGTCATATCTGTCCACCTCTTTGACATTTCCTTTTAAAATAATATACAAAAATTCAGGAATATCATCATTCTCAAGTATTACGCTGTTTTCTTTATAATAGCCGATATCGATATTTTGTGCAATAAAATCCAGTTCCTGTTCATTTAATTCATCAAAAGGATGGATTGAAGATAAAAATTTTATTATATCATTCATTATTTGCCTCGATTAAAGCGGCAAAAAAGCCGCTTTTAATGTTTGGCCGCTCCTTCGGCGCCTATGCCTGTTTGTGCTCTCAGGTATTGAGCCTCAAAAGCTTCCCGCTCTTTTTTGGCATCTTCGCTATTGTCGAGCAAAGAGAATATCCATATTCCTATGAATGCCACACTGACTGAAAAGAGAGCCGGATATTTGTATGGGAAAATCGGTTCTGGATTGCCCAAAACACTTACCCATACAGTCGGGCCCAAAATTACCAATATTATAGCAGTTGCAAGACCAAGCGCTCCTCCCAGCACTGCTCCTCTCGTAGTAAGTTTGCTCCAGTACATCGATAGGAAAAGTACAGGAAAGTTGGCGCTTGCGGCTATCGCAAATGCAAGCCCGACCATAAAGGCAATATTTTGTTTTTCAAATGCAATTCCCAGTAAAATAGTGACAATACCTATAACAATAGTTGCTATTTTTGAAACTTTCATTTCGGTAATTTCATCTACTTTGCCTCTTCTGAATACGCTTGCATACAGATCGTGCGATATTGCTGACGCTCCTGCCAGTGTCAGACCGGAAACAACTGCTAAGATTGTAGCAAAAGCAACAGCAGAGATAAATCCTAAAAAGAAGTTTCCGCCAACAGCATGAGAGAGGTGTATAGCTGCCATATTGTTGCCTCCGATTAGTTTGCCGGCTGCATCGAGGTATTCCGGATTTGTGGAGATAAGTACAATGGCGCCAAAACCAATGATGAATGTAAGTATGTAAAAATACCCTATAAATCCTGTTGCATAAAATACAGATTTTCTTGCTTCTTTGGCGTCGGCTACAGTAAAAAATCTCATCAGAATATGTGGAAGGCCTGCGGTACCGAACATCAGTGCTATTCCCAGAGATATGGCTGATACAGGATCACTTACCAAGCCTCCCGGCGACATAATTTTTAGACCGTCTTTGTGGGTATTGACAGCTTCTTTAAAGAGATCTTCCATATTAAAGCCAAAGTGTGCCATAACAGCGATTGCCATAAATGTTGCTCCTGAAAGCAGCAGAACGGCTTTTATAATCTGAACCCAGGTTGTTGCCAGCATACCCCCGAATGTAACATATAAAATCATCAAAATGCCTACCAATATGACCGCTATCTCATAAGGAAGTCCAAAAAGAACCTGTATAAGCTTACCGGAGCCTACCATTTGAGCAATAAGATATAGTGTTACTGTAGCTATGGCCCCAAATGCGGCAAGTGTTCTTATAGGAGTCTGCTTTAGTCTGTATGATGCCACATCCGCGAATGTATATTTTCCCAGATTTCTCAGTTTTTCAGCGACCAAAAAGAGAATTATCGGCCAGCCTACCAAAAAACCGATTGAATATATCAGACCGTCAAAGCCTTTAAGATAGACCAGTCCGGAAATTCCCAAAAAGGAAGCTGCAGACATATAATCGCCCGCAATAGCAAGGCCGTTTTGGAATCCTGTAATACCGCCGCCTGCAGTATAGAAATCTTTTGCTGTTCTTGTTCTTTTTGCTGCCCAGTATGTTATACCCAATGTGAGGGCAACAAACAGCAAAAACATAACAATGGCAGATATATTAAGAGCTCTCTTTCCCATGTCTCCATCAATTGCTCCGCCGGCAAAAAGCGAAACACCAAGGAGAATCAACAACATTATCCCTTTTTTCATTCCAGATCCTTTATGCTCTCTTTTAATTCTCTGGTGATTTGATCAAACTCTCTGTTTGCTCTGTTGACATAGATACCTGTTAAAGCAAAGGCTATAATAATGATAGATATACCCACAGGAATACCTATGGTTGTTACCATGCCTTCATCTAAAGGAGTTCCTAAAGTAAGAGGGCTGAATGCTATGGTTAATATAAAAGCGTAATAGACTACAAGCATTACAATGGCCAGAGTCCATGCAAAGCGCTCTCTTTTTTCTATAAGTTCCTGTAGTCTTGGATTCTCTTTTAGCCTTTTTATAATTTCGGTTTTCATTATTGCTCCTTTAGAAGTTGTAATTTACGATAAATCTGTATTCGTTCCATCCCAAATCATCGCCATTTGCACTTTCATAGAAGCTTCTTGGGAAGTTGCCTCTAAATCTTAACTGGAGATTTTTTACCGATTTTGGATAATAGATAAAATCAAATCCCGCCTCGGTTGCAATCCATGAATGTCCGTTGGAATACGCATTGTCTTTGCCTACATCATAAGATGTATAGTAAAGTACAGTTTTTAAATTCGGCTCTTTAAATTTATAACTTCCGGCAATTTTCCAGGCATTTGTATCTGCAAAAAATTGGTGTCTTGTGACCATTCCCTGGGTGAATGCAGGCATGCCTCCCCATGGAGTGATGATTCCTCCGTTGACCGCTGCATCTGTATTGGAATCGGATGCAGAGTATGCGCCATACAGAGTGAAATTGTTGTAAGAGGCGCCGACTTTTGCACCCATATAGCTGCCGTCAATCTCTCCGGCATATCTATCTCCTACATCTTTTTCATTGATATACTGTATTGCGGCAAAAGGCTTGATTTGGTCGCTGATGAGGCAATTCCATTTGAAATCCGCTTGAAGATAGACAGCATTAAGGATATCATGTGCATAGTAGTCCCAGGCTTGAAGGGTGACATTTTTGATACCTTTATAGATTATAGCACCGGCTGTCACACCGTTTGTCTCTTTGCCTATCGCATACCATCCCATATCTTGAAATTTTCCGATACTTGCATCCGCATTGGCACCATATCCTGCTGTCAGGGCCAACGCCTGGCCGGTAGCTGAGGTTGAGCGGTATTGATTGAAAAATGTTCCCGGTGCAATCTTTGTAACGTGTGCTGCTACAAGTGTAGTATCCGGCAAATCTGTGTTTGTCAAAACATAGGCTTCAAAAAGCGTGGGAATCATTCTTGCATCGTCTGCAGCTGCCAAAGGAGTATCGAGTCTCTGTCTCCCTGCTTTAAAAGTGGTGTTGCCCTGTTTGTATTGCAAATAGGCTTCTCCCACAAAGCTGTATCCGTCTGCGTTGTCTCCAAGTATTGATTTATGTACCTTGCTAAGATCAGAACTGTTCAGCCCAAAATCGTTATCGCTGTATAGAGCGATACCCGCACTTAGCCCGTAAAAAGAGGCAGTTTCATATTTCAAGTCAATTCCGACGGCAAAAGCACTATAGTCGGTTTTGGCTGATTCCAAAGCGCCTTCCCAGTTTCTATCTATATAGAAAGATCTTATATGGCCTTTGAATTTTCCGTTTGCTACGGCTTCTTCCAAAGAGTCTGCTGCATAACCTAAATTAAGCAGCAGTGAAGCAGCAATAATCGAGTAAGCAAATTTTTTCATGTCCACTCCTGTAAATGGTTTTCTGCATTGTAAAAACAAAACATAGCACCAACGTAGCATTAAACAAGAAAGAGAAAAAGGCGGAATTTAAAAAAACGGAGTGTGAAGAAAAGAAACAGTAGTGAAGATATCTTTAATATGCAGATATTTTTTCTATTTTATACCCCAGACCCCTGATATTGTGTATGATATTTTCTTTCAGTATCTTTTTGAGCCTGCTTATTTCAGCCCTGATAGATGCATTATCTATCTCTTCTTCATTCCAGACATACTCTTTGAACATATCAAAATCTACTACAAGACCGGCGTTTTTTGCCAAAAGATCAATAATTTGCAACTGTCTTTTTGTCAGTTCTACAGGAGTATCGTTAAAGTAGAGGGTTTTTTTCTCTTTTGAGTATCTATAGTTTTTGCTGAGTATTATATGTTTTTTCTCTTCAATAAGTTTTGATATTCTGTCTATTCTTAGCCCCAGTTCTTTTAGATGAAAAGGTTTTTTTATATAGTCTTTGCATCCAAGTTCAAAAGCTTTCGTAATATCTTCTATATCTGTCAATGCGCTGATAAATATAACAGGCGTCAAAATTTTGCTTTTTTGCAAATTTTCCAAAAGTTCAAAGCCGCTTAAAGCGGGTACGTTTATATCCAAAATAAGAAGATCAAACTCTTCCTTTGCAACGATATCCAGTGCTTCTTTGCCATCATAGCAGTATCTGACCAAATGGCCTGTTTTTTCGAGATAGTCTGTTATGGAGTGGCAGAGCATAATCTCATCTTCCAATAAAAGAATTTTCATTTTTGCCTCTTGAAACGATATTTAAAGTATGTTGTTTTCTCGTTGGACTCAACTTCTATCATAACACTATTTTTATCGCAAATCTCTTTAACAAGAGCAAGCCCCAGTCCGAAGCCTCCTCTTGCACTGTGTTCCCTGTAATATGAATCAAATATTTTGCCGGGCTCTTCTATCTTTTTTGAGTTTGTTTTTATACAAAATTCTATAAAAATATCCTTTTTTGATAAATTTATATAGATTTTCGAATAGGGAAAACTATATTTTATGGCATTTGACAGGTTATTGTCGATTATCCTTTGAAGCTCCGTTTTATTAAAAAAAACTTTGCAGTCATCTTGTATTGAAATATCAAAATCGAGCAGGTTTCCTTTGGCAACCTCGTCAAAAAACTCTATCCTCTCTTTTAAAACCTGACTGAAATCGATTGTCTCTTTTTTATATTCGATAATATCTTTTTTTACCATATATGAAAGATCATTATATATATTATGAATGATTTTTACACCGGATTCTATTTTTGTGATCTCTTTTTTATCTATACCCTCCATTTTTAAAAGGTCTATGTTTGCCAAAATTATACTAAGAGGCGTGTTTATTTCATGAATTGCCGTTTTGATAAATTTCTCCTGTGCTTGGAGAAGATTTTCCGTAAAATTTTTTGAAGCTTCGAGCTCCTGGTTTTTCAACCGTAGTTTTTTGGTTTTCTCTTTGACCTTTTCTTCAAGTGTAAGATTTAGTTCTTTAAGCTTTTTCGTTCTCTTTTTTATGGTTTTTATCATTTTGTTTGCATAGCTTGCAATCTCTTTAAATTCGTTAAAAAGAAGGTCCTGGGTATAAATATATGAGTTATTTTTTGAAGCATATATAAATCTTGTTCTTAACCTGTTCAAAGATCCTTCGATCAGTGTGGATATATATCTTGATATCGCCAAAACTATGCCAAAAAGTATAAAAGAGAGCGTAGCTATATTGATAATATACTTTATCATTTTGTCTCGATGCTGCTCTTTTTTCTTCTTTACAATCTTTTCAATTTCATCCAGATAGACCCCTGTTCCCACCATCCATTTTAGAGGTTTGAACGCCTTTGCATATGAGATTTTTGGAGCCAGTATGTTTTCTATCGGTTTGTTCCATACATATTCTACATATCCGCCGTTTGGTCTTTTTGAGACTTCGATCAGCTCTTTTATAACTTTTTTGCCGTTTGGGTCTGTAAAATCTATAAGATTTTTGCCGGCATTTTGTTTGAGTATAGGGTCGGCAATATTGACTCCCTCAAAGGTATATATAAAAATATATCCGGTTCCGTCTCTTTCGTTTCTCATCTGTTCTATGGCATCAACTATCTCTTCTTTTATCTCTTCCAGACTCTTTTTGCCGAACTCTTTTTTGTATTTATATTCTATATATTTTATGGCTCTTAGCGTCTCTTTTCTAATAAGCTCTTTTTGGTCTTTGAGATACTGTTTTTCAAATACTTTTATATCTTTTTGAAACTGACTGTACTCTTCAAAAATAATCAGAGAGGTAAAAAGAGTAGTGAAAATAGTAAGAATGATGAGTGTGTAATATTTCAGTTTAATAAAGCTAAGATTTTTTAGGATATTTTGCAACTCATTATCTCACTTTTTAAATATAGTTTGTATTACTTGAAAACTATTATTTTCCGACTCTTGGTTTTACGTATTTTTCAATAACTCTGTTAAGGTCGTATATAAACGATTCCGCATCCCAGTATCCTTCTACCGGTCTGATTATAAGTTTTTCGTCGGGTGTGAGAAAAAATGTCGTAGGTACGACTCTTGCGGTAATTTTGTCCACCGGATAATCTTTGTCTTCTCTGTTTAGCTGTAAAGCTATGAAATATCTGTTTATTATCTGAACTATTTTCGTGTCTGTAAATGTCTCTCTTTTCATCTTTTTGCACCATCTGCAGTAGTCACTTTCCATAAATATCATAAGAGGTTTATTCTCTTTTTTTGAGTATTGCAGTGCTTTTTGATAGTCATAAAACCACTCTATCTGTGCTCCATATGAAAATATGGCAATTATAGCCATAACAAGGGCTTTTTTAAACATAATTCACCTCAAAACAGAATTTTTAATAATTTGACAATAATGTTAGCCAATCCGGTATATTTTTTTCCTTAGGCTCATAAGAATATATATTTTTTAAGTATTTGATACATATTAAAAACAGTTTAAAAATATTTAAATATAATCTAACGACAATGCAAACATAAAATGGAGTACAATATGTCAAAACCTGTTCCGGTAAACGAAGAGTATATATTTACAGATGGCGTAATCATAAGCGAAACGGATACAAACGGAGTAATAACATTTGCAAACAGAAAGTTTTGCGAGATCTCCGGATATAAAAAAGAGGAACTTGTTGGGCAGCCTCATAGTATAGTAAGACATCCGGATATGCCCAAAGCTGCTTTTAAAGATATGTGGGAGACCATAAAAAACGGAAAGAACTGGGAAGGGCTCATAAAAAATCTTCGAAAAGACGGAAAATACTACTGGGTGATGTCTTATATAAAACCTAAATATGATGAAAACGGGAACATCATAGGGTATATCGCTGCAAGACGTGTTCCTACAAGACCCGAAATCAGAAGATACGAAATATTGTATAAAGAGATGAAAAGCAAAGAGGAGTAAAAATCTGAAGTCATTTAGTATAGTCGCCTCTTTTGGATATAATTTTGCTTTCAAAGGAGGAGAGAATGACAAACGATTTTGCAGAGTTTACAGTAAATGAGGAAAATCTGCCGCAGCAGAAAGAGAAAGTACTTGAAAAGATAGAGGAAAACAGGAAAGCCGTCGAAAAACTTCTTGAAAATCCAGATAAAAACTACTCAAATTTTATAAAACCCTACCAGTTGATGCATGAGGAGCTCGATTTTCTTTTCAGTCCCATTTCGCATCTAAACTACGTAAAAAACTCGGAAACCACAGAAAAAATATATGAAGAGATACTTCCGGTGTTGACCGAATATTATGCGAAGCTCGGCCAGGATGAGAGAGTTTACAAAGCTTTCAAAGAGATAAAAGAAAAAGAGCCCTCTTTAAGCGAAGAACAGAAAAAAGTTTTGGAAGATTCGATAAAAGATTTCGAGCTCAGCGGCGTAGGTCTTGAAAAGAGCAAACAAGAGAGAATCAAAGAGATTAGTATAACTCTCAGCACTCTTACAAATTCGTTTGCGCAAAATCTGCTTAAAGCGACAGATGCCTATGAGATGATAGTCGAAAACGAAGAGGATGTAAAAGAGCTTCCAAAATCGGACATTGAAGCTGCAAAAATACAAAAAGAGGGTAAGAGCGTGTACAGGTTTACTCTCAAACAGCCCAGCTATGTTGCATATATGACTTATGGTTCGAACAGAACTCTTAGAGAAAAACTCTACAAAGCATATGTTACAAGGGCACCGGAAAATGATGAGCTTATAACGCAGATACTCTCACTCAGAGACGAAAAAGCAAAACTGCTTGGATTTGAAAACTATGCCAGGCTCAGTCTGCAAAGAAAAATGGCGAAAACTCCTGAGGAGGTCATCTCTTTTTTAAGAGAACTTAGCAAAAAAAGCAGACCGCAGGCCCAAAAAGAGCTTGAAGAATTGAAAGAGTTTGCCAAAAAAGAGGGTTTCAAAGAGGAACTCCAGCCTTTTGATATCGCTTATTACAGTGAAAAACTTAAAAAACATAAATTCAGCCTCAATGACGAAGACTATATGCCATATCTTGAAAAGAAAAGTGTTGTAGAGGGACTTTTTGAATTTTTGAAAAAACTGTTTGGACTGGAGTTTGAAAAAGTCAAGGTTCCGGTATGGGATGAGAGTGTAGAGGTTTTTCACCTATACAGAAAAGGTTCTGTCGTAGGAAGGCTCTATATGGACCTTGAGGCAAGAGAGGGAAAAAGGGGCGGCGCCTGGATGGACGAGTGGGTGACATACCATGAAGATGAAAAAGGGCGTATCATCCCGCCTGTAGCTTTCATAGTGGCAAATTTTTCAAAGCCTACAGCCGATATGCCGGCACTTCTGCGGCCAAACGATGTAGAGACGCTTTTTCATGAAATGGGACATGCTCTGCATCATCTGCTGAGCCGTGTAAAAGAGCCGTTTGTAAGCGGAATAAGCGGAGTGGAATGGGATGCAGTGGAGTTTCCGAGTCAGTTTCTGGAAAATTTTGCCTATGAAAAAAAGATTTTAAAAAGTTTTGCAAGACATTACAAGAGCGGCGAACCTATGCCGGACTTTATGGTAGAAAAACTGAAAGAGTCAAAAAACTTCCATTCCGCTCTTGCGATGCTGAGGCAGATTGAGTTTGGACTCTTTGACATGCTTATTCATATGGGAAAATATGATGCCGACGGAGTGCAAAGAATTCTCGAAGAGGTAAGGGAAGAGGTTTCTGTTATCCGCACGCCTGAATATAACAGATTTCAGTGGGGATTTGGCCACATATTTGCCGGAGGATATGCTGCGGGGTATTATAGCTACAAGTGGGCGGAAGTACTCAGCGCAGATGCATTTTTCATGTTTGTGGATAATGGCATATTCAATGAAGATATAAGCGAAAGCTTTGTTGCCGAGGTTTTGAGCCGTGGCGGCAGCAGGGAAGCTATGGAGAGTTTCAAAGCGTTTGCGAAAAGAGAACCCGATATCGAAGCCATACTTAAACTGAGCGGTATAGAGGTGTTATGAAAATTTTTGAAAACGAACTGGTATATATCCAAAAGGAAGAGAGTGAGATTCCCTGGCTGAAAATTTTTACGAAAAAAGTCTGCAAGGAGTTCAGCGACTGCGAGAAAGAGACGAGAGAAGAAATTTTCAGGCTTTTGTATCTGATAGAAAAAGAGATGATAGAGTACTACAGGCCGGAAAAGATAAATATCGCATCATTTGGAAACTATCTGCCGCAGGTCCATTTTCATATAATGGCAAGATTTAAAAATGACAGTTTTTTCCCGGAACCTGTGTGGGGAAAGAGACAGAGAGAAGCAAAGCTTGAGCTTCCCTCATTTGAGGGGTTTGTAAAAAGGTTAAACGCAGTACTATGAATTTTTGAGTTCATTGTAGATTTTATCGAGAAGAGGGGTTTTGTCTCCTTTTTTGGCTTTTATAATATAACCGAGAATATTTTCAATTTCAGCAGGTTTTCTGTTTTCAAAATCGAGTTGCATGGAGCTTTTGGCTTCGTACGGGGACTTTTCGAGGAGTTCCACAGCTCTTTTTTTATCCGCTTTATCAAGAGGTATACCTTTTTGATTCGCTATTTGGATAATCTCGTCCAAAATCTCTTCAAACTCTTTTTTATTCTCCTTGGCGATCTGGCCGAAACTCTTTTTGTAGTATGTGGTCAAAGCCGCAGTTGCCGCTATGAAAAGATACTTTTTCCATATCTCTTTGTCTATATCTTTTGTCAGTTTCGTTTTTATACCAGCTTTTTCGAAAATATCTTTCAGCCATTCGAGTGACTTTATTTCATCGTTTTTGCCGAAAACTGTGTAAGCTCCTTTGCCTTTCAGTGTTATTTCGTCTTTGGCCGTTTTATTTGATATTATATATATTGCCCCTTTTGCAACATTTGAATCCGGGAAAATATTTTTCAAAATTTCATAAGGCTCCACTCCGTTTAAAAGCGGAATGATTATCGTATTTTTTGAGACGTTTTTTTCAATATTTTTGGCAGCCTCTTCAAGGGAATAACTTTTAACCGCAAATATCACGGCATCATATATAATGTTTTCAGGCGGGGTTTTATAGATATTTGCCGGATGACAGCTGTTTTTCTTTCCGTTTTCAATGATTTTTATGCCGTTTTTGAAGTTTTCCGGATGTGGGGTGATGAAATCAACCTCTGCTATCCGGCCAAGTTTGCTTCCCACATATCCGCCGACTCCTCCTATGCCTACAACGGCAATTTTCATTGTTCTTCTCTCTCCTCTTTTTCGATTCTCTCCTTCAAAACTCTTTTGAGAACTTTTCCGGTTGCATTTTTGGGCAGCTCCTGTACGATATGTATCGCTCTTGGTATTTTGAAGTTGGCAAGGTTTTGTTTCAGGTACTGCTTTATTTCTGTTTCTGAAATCCGGGCATCATCTTCGAGCTCAACATAAGCGACGGGAACCTCTCCATGATTCGGGTCTTTTTTCCCTATCACTGCTGCTGCTTTTATCTCTGGAAGGCTAGTTAGTACCTCTTCAATCTCTCTTGGATAAATGTTTATACCTTTCGAAATTATGAGGTCTTTTTTTCTGTCAACTATATAGATAAAACCCTCTTCGTCTATTTTGCCAAGATCACCTGTTTTAAGCCATCCGTTGATGATAGTTTCAGCCGTAGCTTCGGGACGTTTGAGGTAACCTTGCATAACATTGTCGCCTTTGACGATTATTTCGCCGATTTCACCTGTCGGAACTTCCACCATCTCTTCATCCACTATTTTCACTTCCACTCCGGGAATTGCCGGTCCCACAGAGAGCGGTTTTTGTTTGTTCGGAAGATTTACAGCCACTACGGGAGAACATTCGCTAAGTCCGTAGCCTTCAAGAAGTTTTCCTTTTTTGAACTTCTCTCTGAATCTATTCAGTGTATCCTGCGGCAAAGGAGCGGCACCGCTGACGTAAAATTTCACTTTGTTAAACCAATGGAAGTACCAAGGCAGTTTTGCTTTGCTGAGTGCATTGTAAACATCCGGGACACCCGTAAAAATTGTAACTCTTTTCAGTAGGGTCTGTTTTATGATGTTTGAAAAAGGCATGATAGAGCGGATAATAACAACGGGACAGGCAAAAAAGAGAGGCAAAAGTACTGTAACTGTGAGTGTAAAAGAGTGAAACATCGGAAGATAGACGATAAATCTCTCTTTTGGAGTTATATTTAAAAGTTCTTTTATCCCGTAGATATTGGCAAAAATATTTTTGTAGCTCAGCATTGCGCCTTTTGGTTTGCCTGTTGTACCGGATGTATAGATTATCGTAGCAACATCGTCAATATTGGGCTCATAACTTATTTTCTCATGAGATTCCAGATTTGAAAGTATTTCGGCAAAACTTATATTGTTTTCGTCGAGATCTTCAAAATCGCCTTCCCAGATAGTTTTTTTGATGCCTGTTTTTTGCGGCAGGTTTTTTGTCTCTTTTGCATATTTTGAAGATGAAACCAGTACTTTCGCTTCACAGTCGTTTATTATAAATGCAATTTCCTCTTCTTTCAAAAAGGTGTTTATAGGGACCGGAATTGCACCAAGTTTTCCGGTTCCCAGAAAAGCTATGACAAATTCCGGAGAGTTTGCGACCACAAGAGCTACCTTGTCGCCTTTTTTGACCCCTATAAACTCCAGAAATCTTGCAAAAGTATCCACCTTCAGTTTCAGCCTGCTGAAAGTTATCTTTCTCTCATTGTCAAAATATGCGATATTTTTGCCGTACTTTTGGGCATTGTTTTTCAATACCTCATAAAAGTTTCTATATTTGTATTCAAACATATCAGAACCTGTAATTTAAAGATATGTTTACAAGATGTGCTCCGCCTTTTGAAAATTCTCCCACAATTCCGTTGATATTTGCATCAGCAGCGGTAATAGTTCTTTTCTTTTTGTAATCATACAGATAGGCTGCGCCGAAATCAAACTGTTCATTGACTTTATACTGCATTCCTATGGAAGCTATGATGGCGTCTGAATCGGGAAGTTCGAAACCTACATATTTTGCAGGAACAGGAGTTTCGTCATACGCTATCGAAGCAAATGTGGTTATAGGCAGTGCAGCGTGAAGATGTCTTAGCCCCACTCTTATGGTGCTTGAGTCTTCCCAGTTTTTGGGTTTTGGCTGTCCGAGTATTGCTTCGGCATACTGATCGTCAAAATTGAAATCAAGCGTTCTGTATCTGCTCCAGAACGTCCTTTCGTATACTACTTCCGCTTTTGTGGTTTCGTCTATATCATAGGCGGCAGCAACGGCCAGTGTTGCCGGCAGAGGAACGGAAACATCGGCATTTGTATCGTAGTTGTGTATTCCGCTTAGGCCAATGAGAGCAAGATTTACATACCCTTTTGCGCTTCCTTTCTCTTTCAGGGTTACGCGTGAGCGGTAGGTGGCAGCGAGGGTTACATTTTGAACCGGTTTTATGGTAAGCGCAAGGTTATAGCCCAGTTTTATATCGGTATTTCCTTCCAGATCTTCCTGATATAGTCCGTCTCTAACGATTTTTACTTTTCCGTCGCTGTAAATCGCTCTGATACCGGCACCAAACGACATAGTATCACTGATTTTATAAGATACGGTTGGATTAAGTTCAAAGACTCTCAGGGTAAACTCTTCTGCGCTCCATTTTTGAATCGTATCCGTCCATTTTTTTGAAAGGCCGGCCGGCTCGGTAAAGGAGAGTCCGAATCTCAGATTGCCTTTTGCCGGACTGACGTAATGAAAGTAGGGTAGCAGGAATTTTTCAGATTTTGATTTTGCATCGGCAGGTGCTCCGGCTACGGTTCCTTTGAACTCGATTTTAGGAAGATAGATAAATGTTACTCCTCCCTCGAATTTTGCTCCATCACTCATAAAAGACATGTTGGCCGGGTTGAAATAGGATGCATCTGCATCTTCGGCTCCGGCAACGTATGCTGCGCCGAGGGCAATCGATTTTGTTGATTGTTCCGGTATTTTGTATGCGGCTCCGAAAAGAGATGAAGCACATAGCAGCAGTGCGGCTGAAAGCTGTATCTTTTTCTTCATTTTGTTTCCTTTCGCTGGTGTTTTCAAAATTTTATCAAATTTTTATGAAAAACCGTTTGAAAGGAAGAGTACCGTTAAATTTGGTATAATCATACAAAAATGAATAATGGAGATATAACATAATGTTTAAAAAGAGACTCAAAATATACGACTTGCCGGAAGATGAGATAAAAAAATACCAATGGGCAAAAATCAGGACCGATAAAGGAGATATTATAATAAAACTATTTCCGGAAGAGGTACCCAATACCGTTGCTAACTTTGCCCATCTTGCAAAAAGCGGATTTTATGAGGGACTGAATTTCCACAGGGTTATAAAGGGTTTTATGGCGCAGGGAGGATGTCCCAAAGGAACAGGTACCGGAGGTCCTGGCTGGGCGATACCTTGCGAGACTGAAAAAAATATCCACAGACACAAAAGAGGTACCATCTCTATGGCTCATGCCGGAAGAGATACGGGCGGGAGCCAGTTTTTCATCTGTTTTGTAGACTGTCCGCATCTTGACGGTGTTCATACGGTTTTTGGAGAAATTTCGGAAGATGACGGGGAGAGTTTTATGGTGCTTGATATGATAGACCAGGGCGACAAAATAAAGCATATAGAAATTTTGGAAAATTTAGAATAAGATGAAGGAAAAAAATGTACGGATTTGTTAGAGTCGCTGCCGTATCACCGAAAGTATATATAGCACAGCCCCAAAAAAACGGTGAAGAGATATTGAAGGTTTTAAATAAAACCGCAGAGAACGATACTGCTATAGCTCTGTTTCCCGAACTTTGTATCAGCGGATACACTTGCGCGGATCTCTTTTTTCAGGACAATCTGTTAAAAAGTGTTTACCGCACTCTTGAAGATATTTTGGAATCAAGTGTTTCACTTGAGACTGTTTTTATTGTCGGTGCACCTCTTTGGCACAAAAACAGGCTTTATAACTGTGCCGTCGTTTGCCAGAAGGGGGATTTCCTTGGAGTAGTTCCCAAAAGTTACATTCCCAATAAAAAAGAGTTTTATGAAAAAAGATGGTTTGTCGAAGGCAAAGGTATAAGAGACGAAGAGATAGAGATAAACGGCAAAAAAGTGCCTTTTGGAACGGATCTGCTTTTCAGGACATATGATTTTGATTTTGGTGTTGAAGTGTGTGAGGACTTGTGGACGGTAATTCCGCCAAGTCTCTATCAGGCGGCGTCAGGTGCACTGCTTTTTTTCAATCTCTCAGCCAGTAACGACCTTGTTGCAAAGTATGAGTACAGAAGAGAACTTGTAAAAACACAGAGTGCAAGATGTATAGGAGGATATATATACGCTTCGGCCGGTGTTCATGAGTCGACGACAGATGTTGTCTACGGAGGGCACTGTATCATAGCGGAAAACGGAGCGGTTCTTGCGGAAAACAGAAGATTTGAAAGAGAAGGGGCCGTTGTTTATGCAGATATAGATGTTGAGAGGCTTAAATTTACAAGAGTTTCCGAAACATCTTTTGCAGACAGCGAAACGAAGAGTTTCAGGATAGTAAAAACTTACAAAACGAAAACGTTGAAAAATATAGACAGGTTTTTTGATCCTCATCCATTTGTTCCGTCCAATCCCGCCAAAAGAGACGAACGATGCGAAGAGATATTTGCCATTCAGGCTGCAGGGCTTGCTAAAAGAGTTGAACATACAGGGGTCAAAAAGGTTGTTTTGGGACTCTCTGGCGGTCTAGACTCTACACTGGCCCTTCTTGTATGCAGCGAATGCATGAATATTCTCGGTAGAAGCCAAAAAGATATACTTGCCGTTACGATGCCGGGATTCGGTACTACGTCCAGAACACATGAAAATGCAAAGTCCCTTGCCGAAAGCCTCGGTGTAGAACTGAGAGAAATCGATATAACGAAAGCCTGCATGCAGCATTTCGAAGATATAGGTCACAACCCACAGGTTCATGATGTTACTTACGAAAATACACAGGCCAGAGAGAGAACTCAGATACTTATGGACCTGGCAAACAAAGAGGGAGGTCTGGTAGTAGGGACAGGTGATTTGAGTGAAATAGCTCTCGGTTTTTCCACATATGCCGGTGATCATATATCTATGTATAACGTGAACTCCGGTGTACCTAAAACCCTTGTGAGATATCTTATACACTGGGTTGCTTCAAAAAGCGATGAGAAGACTTCTAAAATCCTTGAAGATATCATAAGTACACCGGTATCGCCGGAGCTTATGCCAAAAGGTGAAAATGAAGAGATAGTTCAAAAAACCGAAGATATCATAGGTCCGTATGAGCTGCACGACTTCTTTTTATACCATATGGTCAAATACGGGGCGAATCCGAAAAAGATTCTCTATCTGGCAGTCCGGGCATTTGACGGAATTTATGATAAAGAGACGATAAAAAGCTGGCTTAGGTTATTTGTAAAAAGATTTTTTGCAAACCAGTTCAAGAGAAGCTGTATGCCGGACGGTCCGAAAGTGGGAACTATCGCTCTGAGTCCGCGTGGAGACTGGAGGATGCCGAGCGATGCGAAAGCAGATGAGTGGCTCAGGGAGTTGGAGTAGTTTTAGAAAGTGTTAGTGTTAGTGTTAGTGTGGGTGTGAGTCACCAAATACTAATCACCAATCACGATTCACGAATCACGAATCACGAATTACGAATTACGAAAAAAGGAGTTTATTGTTAGTTCATATCTGTTGCAGTGTTGACAGCCATTTTTTTCTTGAGAGACTCAAAAAAGATTTTCCGGACGAAAAACTTACAGGTTTTTTCTACGATCCAAATATCCACCCTTACAGTGAATACAGATTGAGGCTTCTTGATGTGGAGAGAAGCTGCAAAAAACTTGGTATTGAACTAATAGAGGGAGAGTACGATTTTGAAAACTGGCTTGAAGCTGTCAGAGGGCTCGAGAATGAGCCCGAAAAAGGCAAAAGATGCGAGGTCTGTTTTGACAGACGGCTTGAAGTAGCTGCAAAAAAAGCCAAAGAGCTGGGAGAAGAGAAATATACCACAACGCTTCTTGTAAGCCCTCTGAAGTCTCAGCAGCAGCTGAAAAGTTCGGCAGAAAGAATCGACAGGAAGCTTGGGCTGAAATTTGTTTTTGTGGATTACAGAAGCAGAGGCGGAACGCAGGAACAGGCCAGGGTCAGCAAAGAAGAGCAGCTTTATAGACAGGACTACTGCGGATGCTTGTTTGGACTTGCAAAACAAAGAGCCGAGCAGGAGCAGAAAAACCGGTTTTTATATGCGGAGAGTTCGCAGTTACTGGACGAAATGATATCTCCTTTGACAAACAGGATCCTTCCGGCATCTATCGAAGAGAGACTGGCTCTCTACCGGGAGCGTATCCGGCTCGAAGAAAAAGGCATACCCTATAAAATAATAAAGGAGAAGTTTCTTAACTGGCGAATTTTGAGAGGTTTTGTAAAAGTATCCAAACAGACTGTTCCTTCATATTTTTTGGCCTATTCCATTATGAAGAGAGAGTATGCAAAAGGAAAAATAGAGTTTGAAGTAGAGGATGTGGGTTATATGAACAGAGATGAGGCAAAATTCATTACCATAGAGAAATTCAACAAATTGACCGGAAGCGATTTTAAAGATACAAAAGAGCTTATGCTAAAAGGAGTTGAATTTGAAAAAGAGGTGGAAGCAAGAAGAGCTGTTGTTTTCGGCGAATATGACCTCTCACCCGTTATAGTGACAGATACGATACCGGATTCAAAAGTGGAAGTTTTCCTTCAAAGCAAAATATATGTTGACGTTAGAGAAAATTTAGTAACTTTAAGGTAAAATAGAGCAGTTTTTTATATAGATATCGATGATTAAACTTAAAAAGGTTGCAAATGTTGGATGTGGTTGAAATTCAGAATATTCTGCCTCACAGATTCCCTTTTCTTCTGCTTGACAGAGTAACGGATATAAAAGAGAATGAGTCTATCGAAGCATATAAAAATATTACCATAGCAGAACATGTTTTTCAGGGACACTTCCCAGGACACCCTATATATCCCGGTGTTATGATTATAGAAGGTATGGCGCAGGCCGGAGGTATCCTCGCATTTAAAAGTATGGGTGCCGATGAGCAGGAGAGCACCAAAGATAAAGTTGTATATTTTATGAGCATAGACAAAGCAAAGTTCAGAAATCCGGTCAAACCCGGAGACAAACTTGTCTATAAACTGAAAGTCATTAAACACAAGGGTGCAATCTGGGTTCTTGAGGGCAAGTCATACGTAGATGACAAACTGGTTGCAGAAGCGGAACTTAAAGCAATGATAGTGGATAAATAATGAGCAATATTGCAAAAACAGCACTTATAGAAGAAGGTGCAAAAATAGGGGCGGATGTAAAAGTCGGCCATAATGTTTTTATTTCAAAAGATGCGGTAATAGGCGACGGTACCGTTATAGAGCAAGGTGCCTGCATATACGGTAAAACGATAATAGGCCGAAATAATAAGATATACTCCTATGCTGTTATAGGTTCCGAGCCACAGGATTTGAAATACAAAGGCGAAGAGGTAGAACTGATTATAGGAGATAACAACATCATAAGAGAGTTTACACTCTTCAATCCCGGCACTGTTGGGGGCGGCGGCAAGACAGTGATAGGAAACAACAATCTTTTTATGGGGTATGTCCATATAGCGCATGACTGTCAAATAGGGGATTTTTGTATACTGGCAAACGCAGCAACCCTGGCAGGACATGTGGAGCTTGGCAATTTTGTTGTCATAGGGGGTATGACACCTGTTCATCAGTTTGTTAAAATCGGCGACTATGTTATGGTGGGAGGTGCTTCTGCCGTTGCACAGGATATCCCTCCTTATTGTCTCGCGGAAGGGAACCGTGCAAAACTTAAAGGTCTCAATCTCACAGGTCTTAGACGCCATCTGAAAAGAGATGATATAAATGAACTCAAAAAGGCATACAAAGAGCTTTTTCAAAGCGGAAAGCCTCTGCAGGAAGCGGCCAAAGATCTTTATGAAAATGCTGGAAACGAACATGTGAAAAAACTCGCTCTTTTTGTTATACAGACAAAAAGAGGAATACCATTTAGATAAGATAGAGGAAAATTTATGAATAGAAGATGTAGTTTCTGTAATTCGGTGGAAACAGAAGAAAATCCGTTGATAGCAGGAAACGGTGTATATATATGCAAAAACTGTGTAATATCCGCCTATAAAATTCTCTTTGGAGACGAAGAGGAGATTGAAGAAGAGGTTCTTGACAAAACACTGATGACGCCGAAAGAGCTTAAAACCGCTCTGGACGAATATGTCATAGGACAGGAGAGGGCAAAAAAGATATTTGCCGTGGCGGTTTATAACCACTTCAAAAGAATTTTTAAACAGAAAAATGTGGAAGAAGACGATACGGAGATAGCAAAATCAAATATTTTGCTTATTGGTCCCACAGGCAGCGGAAAAACACTGATGGCTCAGACAATGGCCAGGTTTTTGGATGTTCCTCTGGCAATTGCCGATGCTACGAGTCTTACTGAAGCCGGATATGTGGGAGAAGATGTGGAAAATATCCTTACACGCCTTCTTCAGGCAGCAGGCGGAGATGTAAAAAAAGCTGAGCAGGGGATTGTGTTTATAGATGAAATAGATAAAATATCCAGACTTTCAGAAAACAGGTCTATAACAAGAGACGTATCCGGTGAGGGCGTACAGCAGGCACTTTTAAAAATAATAGAAGGAAGCGTTGTCAATATCCCTCCTAAGGGAGGAAGAAAACATCCGAATCAGGAGTTTGTCCAGATAGACACATCAGGTATACTTTTTATATGCGGAGGAGCATTTGACGGACTGTCGGATATTATAAAAAGAAGACTCGGCGGAAACGTTTTGGGCTTTGGGCAGGAGAAGAAAAGCAAAAAAGAGGAAGCCGAACTTCTAAATTATGTAGAACCCGATGATCTGGTCCAATACGGTCTTATACCTGAACTTATCGGACGTCTGCATATGATTGCCACTCTCAATCAGATAACAAAAGAGGATATGGTAAGAATTCTGACTGAACCCAAAAATGCTCTTGTCAAACAGTATAAAAAACTTTTTGCAATTGATGATGTTGAGCTCACTTTCGAGCCTGAAGCCCTTGAAGCTATAGCCGAACTTGCCATAAAAAGAAAAACTGGGGCAAGAGGGCTTAGAGCCATAATGGAAGAGATAATGGTGGATATTATGTACGAATTGCCCGAGTATAAAGGATATGAAGTTGTTATTACAAAAGATGTTGTGGAAAAAAGAGTTAAACCTGTATATATAAAAAAGAGCCAAAAAAAGAGTGCATAAAGGTTAAATAATGATATTCGACAAAATTGTGGGTATGTTTTCAAACGATATGGGCATAGACCTGGGGACTGCAAATACTCTAGTACTTGTAAAAGGAGAGGGTATCATCATAAATGAACCTTCGGTTGTAGCAGTAAAAAAAGACAAGTTCGGAAGACAGAAGATTTTGGCGGTAGGTCACGAAGCCAAAGAGATGGTGGGAAAAACACCGGGAGATATCAATGCCGTCAGACCTATGAAAGACGGAGTCATTGCAGACTTTGATATGACGGAAAAGATGATAAGGTACTTTATAGAAAAAGCACACAGTAGAAAGGCTTTTATCAGACCCAGAGTCATTATATGTGTTCCATACGGGCTAACGCAGGTTGAGAGAAAAGCGGTAAGGGAATCGGCTCTGAGTGCGGGAGCAAGAGAAGTATTTCTGATAGAAGAGCCTATGGCAGCAGCAATCGGAGCAGGGCTGCCGGTAAAAGAGCCCCAGGGAAATCTGGTTGTAGATATAGGCGGCGGTACTACCGAGATAGGCGTCATATCGTTGGGTGGACTTGTTATATGCAAGTCGGTCAGAACGGCAGGAGACAAGATAGACAAAGCCATCATCGACTATATTAAAAAGAAATACAACCTTCTCATTGGCGACAGGCTAGCCGAAGAGATAAAGATAAATATCGGTACGGCCATGCCTTTAGAAAAACCTCTCAAAATGATAGTAAACGGACGCGACCAGGTTGGCGGTCTTCTAAGCTCCATTGAGCTTACCAGCGAAGATATTATCGAGGCTATGAAAGATCCGTTAAAAGAGATAGCCGATGCTTTGAAAGATGTTCTCGAAAAAATGCCTCCTGAGCTTGCCGGCGATATCGTTGAAAACGGTATAGTTCTCACCGGCGGCGGAGCGCTTATCAGAAATCTCGACAGATATCTTTCCGAAATTGTCAGGCTTCCTGTATTTGTAAGCGAAGAGCCCCTTCTGGCCGTTGCGAAAGGTACAGGCAAAGCCCTTGAAGAGATAGAACTTCTTCAACAGCTATCCAATGAATAAAAAAGTTCTTTTTTCTCTTCTTTTTCTTCTGCTCTTTATCGGCTCGGTCAAACTCTCCGATGCCCTGCAGAGCAGACTTCTCTTTTTTACCAATTTTTTAAAAAGTACCTATCTTGATATAAGCGGATATTTCGAAAATCTGATCTTTGAACATATCAAACAGCAGGAGACTATACAAAAGCTCTATAACGAAAACCTAAAACTCAAAGAGACGCATCTGAAATATCCGGCATACAAAAATGAGCTTTTTGCTTTGAAAAACGAATGCAACGCATCTGCATCTTTTGATTTTGAGACAAAAGTTGTAAGGGTATTGTCATATGCAAAATTTGGCGATTTTATGAGGCTTTGGATAGATTTTGAGGAATTTGAGCCTGAAAAAATCTACGGCATCACAAAAAACGGGTATGCGGCCGGAATAGTCGTATCGAAAAACGGCAAACCCCTTGCTCTTTTAAACGGTGATCCCAAATGCTCCTACGCAGTTGAGATAGGTGAGGTGAAGGCTCCCGGAATCGCAACGGGAAAAAATGAAAGAGAGATGGAAGTAAAGTTTATTCCCATGTGGAAAGAGATAAAAGTCGGAGATGAGGTAATTACCAGCGGTCTTGATATGATATTTTTTCACGGGATAAAAGTAGGCAAAGTGGCGCGCATAAAAAAAAGCGGCAGCTACAAAACCGCACTCGTCAGGACATATGCCGATATTTTAAGTCCAAGATATTTTACCTTGATACTCTCCCCATACTGAAATGGTCGGCAGTTATTCGCTTTCAATACTCTAAACGGTTTTTTATCAACTTTTCAGTAAAATAGGTAAATTTTTCTGTAAAAATGTAAAGGTGGAGAATGCCAAAAAGAGAAGATATAAAAACTATTTTGCTTATAGGTTCGGGACCTATTGTCATAGGACAGGCCTGTGAGTTTGACTATTCGGGTACACAGGCTACCAAGACTCTCAAAGAGCTTGGCTACAGAGTTGTTCTTGTCAATTCAAATCCTGCGACTATTATGACCGATCCTGAGTTTGCAGACAGGACATATATAGAGCCTATTACCGAAGATGTGATATCACAGATAATCCAAAAAGAGAAAGTCGATGCAATTCTTCCCACAATGGGGGGACAGACAGCTTTGAATGTGGCTATGAGCATGTTCGAAAAAGGAATGCTCGAAGGCGTAAAATTCCTTGGAGCCAATCCTGAAGCGATAAAAAAGGGTGAAGACAGACAGGCATTCAAAGAGGCCATGCTCAAAATCGGTATGGATCTTCCAAAAAGCCGCTATGCATACTCTCTTGATGAAGCGATGGAGGCTGCAAAAGAGATAGGGTTTCCGCTTATTATCAGAGCAAGCTACACACTTGCGGGAGGCGGAAGCGGTGTGGCATACAATATAGACGAGTTTAAAACTCTTGCTGCAAAAGGTCTTGAAGCAAGTCCCATAAATGAAATTCTTATAGAAGAGTCACTTCTTGGATGGAAAGAGTATGAGATGGAGGTTATAAGGGACAGGGATGACAACTGTATAATTGTCTGTTCCATAGAAAATCTTGACCCCATGGGTGTGCATACGGGAGATTCTATAACCGTTGCACCGGCTTTGACTCTTACCGATAAAGAGTATCAGAGGATGAGGGATGCCTCTTTTGCGATATTAAGAGAAATCGGTGTGGATACCGGCGGCTCAAACGTTCAGTTTGCAGTCCATCCTGAAACCGGCAGAATGATAGTCATAGAGATGAACCCGAGAGTCAGCCGCTCATCGGCTCTTGCATCAAAAGCCACAGGGTATCCCATAGCGAAAGTCGCAACTCTGCTGGCAGTCGGTTATACTCTTGACGAGATCAAAAATGACATAACTGGAACACCGGCATCTTTTGAACCTGTAATCGACTATATAGTTACAAAAATTCCCCGATTTACATTTGAAAAATTTCCGCAGGCCGAAAGCACTCTGACCACTTCTATGAAAAGTGTCGGGGAAGTTATGGCTATAGGAAGAACATTCAAAGAATCCGTTCAAAAAGGGCTATGCTCTCTTGAAACCGGTCTTTGCGGATTTGAAAAGATAAAAACCGACCCAGAAACTCTAAAACGAGAGATAAGAAGACCGAATGAAAACAGACTTTTATATGTAGCGCAGGGTTTTAGAGAGGGTCTCAGTGTCGAAGATATATATGAACTTAGCAAAATAGACAGATGGTTTTTGTATCAGATAGAGGAGATTGTATCTTTCGAAGATAAAATCGACCTGGATATCCTACAAAACGAAGAGCTTCTCAGAGTTGCCAAAACCTACGGTTTTTCAGACAAAATGATAGCAAAACTGATAAATGAAAAAGAGAATACCGAACTTACCGAAAACGACATATATTCCGCAAGAAAAAAGTTGGGTGTAGAGCTTGAATATAACGAAGTTGATACCTGTGCAGCGGAATTCAGGGCTTTGACTCCTTATCTTTACTCTACTACAAACATAACGAAACTTACAAAAAAAGAGGAGAGTATACAGAGCGATAAAAAGAAGGTTTTGATCATTGGAGGCGGACCCAACAGGATAGGGCAGGGAATCGAGTTTGACTATTGCTGCGTACATGCGGCATTTGCTCTTGAAGATATGGGATGCGAAACCATTATGTACAACTGCAATCCGGAAACCGTATCTACAGATTACGATACAAGCGATATACTCTATTTCGAACCAATCGATTTTGAGAGAGTAAGAAGTGTGATTGAGAGGGAAAATCCAGACGGCATTATCGTTCATTTCGGCGGGCAGACGCCTTTAAAACTTGCAAAACCTCTCAGTGCAATCGGGGCAAAAATAATAGGTACAAGCGCAAAAGTCATCGATCTTGCCGAAGACAGAGAGAAATTTGCAAAATTTATCACCCAAAACGGTCTATTGCAGCCTGAAAACGGAACAGCATTTACCGAACAAGATGCGCTTGAAATTGCAAAAGAGATAGGTTATCCGGTTCTTGTAAGGCCGAGTTATGTTTTAGGCGGCAGGGCTATGAGAATAGTTTACAACGAAGATGAGCTAAAATCCTATATGGAAGAGGCTGTAAGTGTCAGCAACGAATCGCCTGTACTTATAGATAAATTTCTAGACCATGCCATAGAGATAGATGTAGACGCTATAAGCGACGGTGAGAATGTCTATATCGGCGGAATTATGCAGCATATCGAAGAAGCGGGTATCCATTCAGGCGACAGCGCCTGCTCGTTGCCTACCGTGAGCATTAAAGATGCTATATTGAAAATAATCGAAGAGCAGACAAAAACCATAGCCCTGGGACTTGGAGTAAAGGGACTTCTTAATATCCAGTACGCTATATATAAAGATAAGGTATACCTTATCGAGGTAAATCCAAGAGCCTCAAGGACGGTTCCTTTCGTTTCCAAGGCAACCGGCATACCTATGGCAAAAGTCGCTACAAGAGTTATGATGCAAGGAGATCTCAGAAGCGCTCTTGAGTTTTACGACAAATTCAATGTTGTTACCGAAGAAAATGGTATCCTCAAGCCTCAGCTGAAATCACACATATCCGTAAAAGAAGCGGTATTTCCTTTTAACAAACTTTCAGGTGCCGATTTGATACTCGGACCGGAGATGAAATCTACCGGTGAAGTTATGGGTATAAGCGACAACTTTGGCGTAAGTTTTGCAAAATCCCAGGTGAGTGCCGGAAACAGGCTGGTTCTTGAAGGAACGCTGTTTCTATCTTTGACCGATTACGACAAACCTCATGCTCCCCAGATAGCAAAAATATATAAAGACCTCGGTTTTGAAATTGTTGCTACCGACGGGACACACAGAGTTCTTAAAGAGGCAGGCGTAGAATCCAAAAAGGTCCTGAAAATCAGCGAGGGAAGACCAAACGTCGAAGATATGATAAAAAACGGCGAAATATCTATGGTGATAAATACAAGCGACAATAAAGCGAGCAAAGATGATGCCAGAAGAATAAGACAGGCTGTTCTTAGATTTCAGATACCTTATTTTACGACACTCGCTGCTGCCAGAGTTGCTGCAGAAGCTATAGCGAAGCTGAAAAAAGAGGGGCATTTCGAGCCCAAAGCGCTGCAGGACTATTTGAGTGAATAAGTAATTGGGAATAAGTAATTGGGAATTGGGAATTATAGAGGGAATATATTAGATCCCAGGAAAGTCTATCTGGTTCAGACCGACACAACAGTCGGTTTTTTGTCTCAGAACAGAAAGAGACTCTCCGAGATTAAAAACAGGCCTGTTGAAAAACCTTTTTTGATCTCGGTTGATAGTTTCAAACCCCTCAAAAAGTTTGCAAGAGTTCCCAAAAAATTTAAAAAACGGGTCCGAAGAGCTAAAAAAACCACATTTGTATACCCAAACGGCAAAGCGGTCCGTGTGGTGCGAGACGACAGACATATCTCTTTTTTAAAAAAATTCGGATGGATGTATTCCACTTCTGCAAACAGGAGCGGAAAAAGATTTGAAAGAGAGTTTGCTTTTGAAAAAGCAGACGTAATAGTGGAAGACCAAAGAGGTTTTTTTGAAGGAAAAGCCTCCGAAATTTTGAGACTCTCACAAAGAAAAATCAAAAAATTAAGATAGTTTTATAAGCCTGATAGCTACAAATCTTCCAGTTATAAATCCTGCAGCCGAATATAGAGCAGATATTTCATAACTGTAAAAAAGCCAGCCCAAAATTACAGATAGAAGAACAAATCTGAAAGAGAAGGAAAAGAAAATATTTCTCTTTTTTGATTTCAAAAGTTTTAGTTGTAGATAGAGATGATAAAAATAGAGCAAAGAGAGGAGTGCTCCGAAGATAAAAAGAGTATATCCGTTCATTTTTTATAAAAAAAGAATCTCCATACAGAATAGAGGCCGATTGCCAGACCAAGAAGGAGCAGAGTGATAGACCAGGAGATATTTCCGGGTGAGTTGTATTTTTCGTCGATATATCTGCCGGCATATCCACCCATGACTGCAGGAAGTACTATCATCCATCCCACTGCACCGACAGCTGCCAATGTTCCCCAAAAGAGGCCTTTTTTTCTCCATTTCTGTAACAATGAGCTTTTTTCCTCTATCTTTTTTTTAAATTGCTTTTGGTTTTTATTCAACTTCTCTCTCCAGTTCTATAAGCTTTTGCATAAAGGCTTTTTCAAGTTTTGAGAGATTTTCCCTGAAAATGTTCTCTTTTTGTCTGAGAGCGGAAAATCTTTTTTCTATTTCAGTTTTGAGATTTTCAAGATTATCGCTTCTGATAAACTCTCTGGTAGTGATTTTCAGAAAATTGTCTTTGAAAACAAGAATACCTTTATTGAAAGCGAAGAACTCTTCTTTTTCTTCATATTTGAAGATTGCAACGGATTCTTCGAGAACCGTTATAAAGTAGCAGTGTTTCGGAAGTATTCCAAATGTGCCGCTTCTATCTTCCCCTCTGAAAAAAAGAATCTCCCTGATATTTACAGTCTCATATGGAGTGATTAAAACTGCATCAAATTTTGGCTTCATCGACTGATCCTATCATATAAAAAGAGTGTTCGTCTATATCATCCATCTCTCCGGACAATATTTTTCTGCAGCCGTTGATGGTTTCTGAAAGCGTTACATTTTTTCCTTTTCGTCCCGTAAAAGCTTCCGTAACGAAAAAGGGCTGTGTAAGGAATTTTTCCAGTTTTCTTGCTCTCATGACGGTTAGTCTGTCTTCGGGGCTTAGCTGTTCGATTCCCAGCATTGCAATGATATCCTGAAGTTCTTTATATTTTGACAGAGCCTCTTTGACAGCTTTTGCGGTTTCATAATGGTCGCTTCCTACGATTGCAGGGTCAAGAAGTTTTGAGTGTGAGGCGAGAGGGTCGATGGCCGGATAAAATCCTTTTGCCGCTCTTTCTCTGGAAAGTATCACGGATGTGTCCAGGTGTGAAAAAACTGCGGCAACTCCTGGGTCGGTTATATCGTCAGCGGGTACGTAAACTGCTTGTACCGATGTTATAGAGCCATCTTTTGTAGAAGCGATTCTCTCTTCAAGTTCGGCAATTTCATTTGAAAGTGTAGGCTGATAGCCCACCTTCGACGGTATTCTTCCAAGAAGTGTGGAAACCTCCTGTCCAGCCTGTATAAATCTATAAATGTTATCTATCAAAAGAAGAACATCTTTTTGCTCTTTGTCTCTGAAGTATTCGCTTATTGTCAGGGCAGTCATAGGGGCCAGGTACCTGATACCGGGGGCTTCATTCATTTGTCCGAAAATCATAACAGTTTTTTCAAGAACATTTGAGTCTATCATTTCGTGATATAGTTCATGCCCTTCTCTAACTCTTTCTCCCACACCTGCAAAAACCGAAATCCCCTGATAAAGAGAGATCGATTTGTAAATAAATTCCATAAGCAGAACTGTTTTACCGACTCCTGCTCCTCCGAACAGGCCGATTTTACCGCCAAGTATAAAAGGTGCAAGCAGATCTATTATCTTGATTCCGGTTTCATAGACTTTTATTGTTCCTTCGAGTCTGGAAACTGCAGGGGAGCTTTTTCTGGCAGGTTCAAACTCATCAAAGTCAGCAGGTTTTGCATCTATAGGCTCTCCGAAAATATTCAGCACCCTACCTAAGACTTTGTTTCCTACAGGTACTTTTATCGGTGAAAAAAGTCTTTTTACTTTCATACCGGCTTTAACATCTTGCAAAAAACCGAGTGCCAGGGCTCTTACATTGTTTGAATCTATCTGTCTTTGAGTTTCAAGGAATATTTTTCTATCAGGCATCTCAATAACAAGAGCTTCAAAAATTTCCGGCAGGCTCTGTTCAAAGTATATATCACACACATTTGCACTAAGTGCAGTGACAGTTCCGTACATTTTCTTCTCTTTTAAAATAGATTAATCTCTTTTTGTCTATTATAACTTATATATGAGCAAAAGGAAGCGGCATGAATGAAAGCATTGCCTCCGTCGAACTTTTTAAAATTCAGATAGGCTCAGTAAGCATACCTGTAACAGAAAGTGTTGTTACAGCGTGGGGAGTTATTGTTTTCATTGCCATTGTCTCTTTTTTGCTTACAAGAAAACTTCGTGTTCTAAATCCGTCGAAAATACAGATAGCAGTGGAAGGAGTGGTAGAAGCGATATATGGAGCTTTGAAATCCGCTTCGCCGATAAACGCCTGGGACCTTGTTCCTCTTATAGGTACTATGTGGATATATATAGGTATGCTCAATCTCATAGGAATTATCCCCTATCTGCATAATCCTACAAAAGATTTGAGTACTACGGCAGCTCTTGCGACTGTTGCTTTTTTATCCATTCACTATTACGGTATAAAATATTCGGGACTTAAAAACTATCTGAAAAAGTATACTGAGCCTGTTTTTATACTTTTGCCTCTGAATATTTTCGGAGATATCTCCAGAATCTTCGCTATGGCGATAAGGCTTTTCGGAAATATGCTAAGCTGGGAACTTATCATTGCGATACTTTTACTTCTGGCCGGATTTTTGGTCCCTGTTCCCATGATGCTTTTAAGTATTGTCGGCGATGTTATACAGGCATATCTTTTCGGAATGCTCACATTCATCTTTATACTCGGCGGTATAAAAGCGGAGACAAAAAATATCAAGGAGAATGAAAATGGATAGTTTGACGATAATTGTGGCAGTTTCGATATTTACAGCAGGCATAACTATTGCAATTGGAGGATACGGCCCTTCAAGAGGAGAAGGCGATGCTTTGACAAAAGCGATAGAGACCATAGGAAGACAACCCGAATCGGCCAGTGAGATAACAAAACTGCTTTTTGTGGGAATGGCGATGGTGGAATCTGTTGCCATATATTCGCTTGTTATATCGCTGATTATACTTTTTGCAAATCCTTTGATAAAACTTGTGGTGCAGTAGATGTTTGACTGGTGGAGTTTCGGCTTTCAGCTTATAAACTTTTTCGTAGTTCTGTTTATTTTGTACAGACTTCTTTTCAGACCTGTGAAAAATATCATTGAAAAAAGAGAGAGATATATCAAAGATAAAATTGAAGAGATAGAAAAGAAAGAGAAAGAGGTCCAAAAATTACTTGAAGAGTATAAAAAAAGAGTCAAAGAGGCTGAGGAGCTTAAAAAAAGAGCAATAAAAGAGGCAAAAGAGGAGGCTCTCAAAGAGAAAAAGAGAATATTGAAAGAGGCAAAAGAGGAAGCAGCAAAAGAGTTTGAAAAGACAAAAGCGATTCTTCTTGAAGAGGAAAACAGAATTTTGCAAAATATTAAAAAAAGGTCCAGAGAGTTTGCTATTCTTTACACCGAAAATCTTTTGAGCAGCATTGCAGATGAAAATCTCCATAAAATCACGGTGAAAAAGTTTATCAAAAAATTATCTTCCGAGAGCTTTAAAGAACTGGAACAGATAAAAAAGAAGATTCAAAAAAGAGAGTGCAAAGCCGAAATCATTTCTGCTTTTGGGCTTGATTCCTCCGAACAAGAAGAGATTTTATCCAAACTTGAAGAGATTTTGGGATGCAGCGGGTTTGATATAGAATCAAAAACAGACCCGTCTCTTATAGCAGGTGTGAAAATAAGAATCGAAGGTTTGAGTCTGGACGGTTCACTCAGAGGAATGGTTGAAAAGATTGCAGAATCGATCGGAAAAGAGAAATGAGATATGAAAAACTGATTGAAGAGAGTTTTAAAAACATACTTCAAAGCGCCGAAGAAGCCTCTTTTGAACCGATAGTGAAAAAAACAGGCATTATAAGCGATATAGGAGACGGCATAATAGATGTGGAAAATCTCGATGCATCCTATTATGAACTTCTGATATTGCCGCACAATCTAGAGGCACTGGTGCTTAATATCTCAAAAAAGAGTATTAAAGCTGTTGTTTTGGGAGATTATACGCTGCTCAATGTTGGCGACGAAGTAGAAAAGTCGGGCAAAGGCATTTCGGTAGGGGTAGGATATAATCTTTTAGGCCGTATAATCGATCCTTTAGGAAAGCCTCTTGATGAGAGAGATACCCCGCAGTATGAACTGAAATATCCTATTGAGTCTGAAGCCCTACCTTTTTTTAAAAGAGATTTCGTAAAAGAACCCATGTATACGGGAATAAAAATAGTGGATGCGATGATTCCGATAGGAAAAGGACAAAGAGAGCTCATAATAGGTGACAGTTCTACAGGAAAAACATCTATTGCCATTGATGCGATAATAAACCAGTATGACAAAGATGTTTACTGTGTATATGTCTCAATAGGGCAGAAAAAAGCACAGGTTGCAAGAATTATCGAAGAGCTGCAAAGAAACGAGGCTTTAAGCCATACTGTTGTAGTAGCTGCAACTGCGGATGACAGTGCTGGACTCAAATTTATAGCTCCCTATGCCGGATCAGCTATAGCCGAATTTTTCAGAGACGAGGGAAAAGATGTACTGATCGTTTATGATGATCTTACGAAACATGCCGATTCATACAGAATGCTCTCTTTACTTCTACAGATTCCTCCAGGAAGAGAGGCCTATCCGGGAGATATATTTTTTGTTCACTCTAGACTTCTTGAAAGAGCAGGCAAAAGAGATATCAAATACGGAGGTGGTTCTATCACTGCACTTCCCATAGTAGAAACGCAGGCAGGCAAAATATCGGCATATATCCCGACAAATCTTATATCTATAACCGATGGACAGATATATTTGGACAGAGAGCTTTTCAACAAGGGTTTTCTTCCGGCTATCGATATTGGAAAATCTGTATCAAGAATTGGTTCCAAAGCACAGGTGCCGGCTCTTAAAAAAATGGCTTCCAGACTGAAACTGGACTATTCTCAGTTTTTGGAAGTAGAAGTTTTTACAAAATTCGGGGCAAAGTTGGAAGATGAAACAATGAATCTTATAAAAAAAGGGGAGGCTCTCAGAGAAACTTTGAAACAGGGACGATCCGTGCGTCTTGATATGCCAAAACAGGCTGTTACGTTTTTCCTTTATAACAACGGTTTTCTTGAAAAGCTTGAAATTGACAAAATCAGTGATTTTGTTAACGAATTTTTGGAATATCTGGAGATAAGCTATCCCGACATTCTTACTCTTATAGCAGATACGGGTGATATGGATGAGAGCACACTTTCAACTCTTGAAAAAGTTGCCGCTCAGTTTTTTGAGGAGTTTAACAAGTGATAACTTCGGACCTGCTGCAAAAAAAACTAGAAAGCCTTAAAGATATATATGAGATAGTCAATTCAATGAAAGCATTTGCAAAATTTGCTATTCAAAAATCAAAAGACAAACTCCCCTATGTGAGAAACTATAAAAAAAATATAGAAGAGTCCATAGAGGATATCATCTCTCTTTTTCCTGAACTTATAACACTCAAAGGCGGGCACAGCAGAAAAAAGATATATATTGTTTTTGGCTCGGAAGAGGGCCTTTGCGGCGGATATAATGAAAAACTTTTCCGATTTTTTTCAAAAATAGCCCATGGAGACTATAAAACGGCTATAGTCGGCAGAAAAGCTGCGGAAGAGGTTGATAGTTTCGGTATAGAAACCCAATGGATAGTTTCGGGAGCTTCTACGGTCGAGAGTATAGAGACAAAAGTCGCAGACCTTGCTCTGCTTCTTAGTGAAGCATACGAAAAAGATGAATTTGGCTCGCTCTATCTTATCTATTATAAATTAACGGAGAAAGGGGATTCGCAAATAGAGGTTAAAAAAGTCCTGCCTCCGGATTTTTCTGCCTTCAGAAGAAAAAAGATAAAAACAGAACCCCTTCTATATCTGCAAAAAGAGGAAATTCTACACTCTCTTGTGGAGGAGTATATCCTAATCTCTTTATACGGCGCTTTTCTTGAAAGAATCAGCAGTGAAAACCAAGAGAGATTTTTAAGAATGCAGACAGCCTCGAAAAATATCGAAAAAAAGCGAATCCGTCTTTATAATGAGCTCAATATGCTGCGACAGGAAGAGATTACCGCTGAGCTAATGGAAATTATAAATGGTTACAGGGTTATTATAAAGGGGACTTCTTAAATCTCATTTTTTCGCATATGTCTATATTTTTCTTCTATTTTTTTGATCATATTTCTTTCTGGAACTTTCCTGCCGGCTATATATCCTACGATGTTGCCGTTTTCGTCAAACTTGGGTTTTATCCAGACAATTACCCAGTAGTATTTTCCGTCTTTTCTCATATTTTTGACATATCCTTCCCACATTTCCCCTTTTTTTATCGTTTCCCACATCTGTTTGAATGCGGCTTTTGGCATGTCGGGATGTCTGTTTATATTATGTGGACTGCCTATAAGTTCATCTTTGCTATAACCGGTCATCTCTCTGAACTTTCTATTTGCATATGTAATAATGCCAGCGGTATCTGTTTCACTTATCATCACCCCGCCTTCGAATAAAACCTCCATATTTACCGGTTGCGGCTTGACAATCTCTTCACCTGTTCTGATGTTTTTAACTATTTTCATCCCATACCCCTTGATTGCAACAGTGACAAATTTGTGATATTAGGTAAAATTATAACAAAAAAATATTAAAGTTCAATCATCACAAATTTTGATAAAATATTACATTTTAATTCTATGAATATTCATATTTAAAAATTCAAAGGCAGTTGCTTGAAAAAATCAAAAATTAGAGAGACAGCGGGCAAAAAAATTCTTGTTATTGACGGAGCTATGGGCACTCAGTTGCAAAATATCGATATACCCGAAAGTGCATGGGAGGGAAAGCAGGGATGTAACGAGCTTCTTAACAAAACTGCTCCGGGTATTGTAAGGTCAATACATGAAGCGTATGCAAAAGCGGGCGCCGATATCATCAAAACAAACACTTTCGGAACAATTCCCTGGGTTTTAGATGAGTACGGTCTGGCCAATATGACTTACGAGTTGGCCTATCTTGGAACAAAGATTGTAAAAGAGGTTTGCGAAGAATACTCCACAGAAGAGAAACCGAGATTTGCGGCAGCCTCTTTGGGGCCCGGAACAAAACTGCCCTCTCTTGGCCATATAGAGTATGATGAGATGTACGAAGGATATAAAATTGCCGCCAAGGCCTGTATAGAAGGCGGAGCTGACCTTTTTTTGCTTGAGACATGCCAGGATCCTCTCCAGATAAAAGCGGCCCTTCACGCATGCGGCGATGCAGCCGATGAGGCCAAGAAAGATATTCCTATCATGGTCTCAGCAACTATTGAGCTAAACGGCACGATGCTTATAGGTACCGATGCCCAGACCCTCGCTGTCATAATGGAACCTTTCGAAATACTCTCTTTGGGATTTAACTGCGGAACGGGGCCGGAAGAGGTAGAAAAACATATAAAGACTCTAAGCAGTGTATGGAACGGCCTTATCTCGGTACATGCAAATGCCGGTCTTCCCCAAAACAGGGGAGGGTATACCTATTATCCGATGGGACCCAAAGAGTTTACCGAACTCGAAGCCAGATTCAGTGCAATAGATGGTGTTGCATTTTTGGGAGGATGCTGCGGTACGACTCCCCAGCATATAAAAGCCCTTGCAGATGCGGTAAAAGGCAAATCTCCCAAACCACCTACAGGAAGCCAGCCAAAATCGCTAGCAAGCCTTTTTGAAAGCAGGACTCTTGTACAAAATCCGCCTCCTTTCCTGATAGGCGAGAGAAGCAACGCGACAGGTTCCAAGGCTTTCAGGGAACTTCTTTTGAATGAAGACTATGAGGGCACTCTGTCAGTGGCTCAGCAGCAGGTGCGAAGCGGAGCTCACGGGCTTGATGTGAGTGTTGGGTTTGCAGGCAGGGATGAGACAAAGGATATGAAAAGAGTCATAAGCCTTTACAACCAGAAGATCACTCTTCCTCTTATGCCTGACTCTACGCAGGTTCCGGCACTGGAAGCTGCTCTGAAAAATATCGGCGGCAGACCTATTATAAATTCGGCTAACATTGAAGACGGTATAGAGAAGTTCGACAAAATATGTCATCTTGCAAAAAGATTCGGAGCAGCTCTTGTCTGCCTGGCGATAGACGAAGAGGGAATGGCAAAGACAAAGAGCAGAAAAGTCGAAGTTGCCGAAAGAATGTATGAAAGAGCCGTAAATTTGCATGGACTTGATCCTCGCGATCTTGTATTTGACCTTTTGACTTTTACGGTTGGAAGCGGTGACGAGGAGTATTACACTGCGGCAATCGAGACAATAGAGGCTATAAAAGAGCTAAGAACAAGACATCCGGAAGTGGGTGCGGTTCTTGGAGTGTCCAATATTTCATTTGGTCTGGACAAGCATGCAAGAGAGTATCTAAACTCCGTATTTTTGCACCACTGCGTAAAAGCCGGTCTGACAATGGCCATAGTGAATGTGAAAAACCTTATTCCCTACCACAAAATAAGCGAAGAAGATATAAAAGTATGCGAAGACCTTCTTTTTAACAGAAGAGAAGAGACAGACCCTCTTTTTAAATTTATAGACCATTTCAGCAAGGCTGAAAAAAAAGAGATTCAGAGCGATGATGAATTTGAAAAGCTTCCTCTTGAAGAGAAGATAAAGCAGCTTCTTATCGACGGAGACAAAGATAGGATGATGCCTCTTTTAAAAAAGGCAAAAGATGAGATAGCAGCTGAGAAAATAGTAAACGAGATACTGATCGAGGCTATGAAAGTGGTGGGTGAGCTTTTCGGAAGCGGACAGATGCAGCTGCCTTTTGTGCTTCAGTCTGCAGAAGTTATGAAAGCCGCTGTGGATTATCTGCAGCCCTATCTGCCCAAAAAAGAGAAAAACAGCGATACTGTTCTGGTTTTGGGGACTGTAAAGGGAGATGTTCATGATGTGGGTAAAAACCTTGTGGATATCATACTTTCAAACAACGGATACAAGGTTATAAATATCGGTATAAAAGTCGAACTTGAGGATTTTGTCAAAGCATACCGTGAACACAGTGCTCATGCCATAGGTATGAGCGGTCTTCTGGTCAAATCGACGCAGGTAATGAAAGAAAATCTTGAAGAGATGAGAAAGATGGGAATAGACGTTCCTGTTCTTTTGGGGGGTGCTGCTCTTACAAAAAAATTCATAGATGACTTTTGTCGTCCCGTTTATGATGGGCCGATATTCTACTGCCGCGATGCATTTGACGGTATAACTGCAATGAGCCGGATAGAGGAGGGTAACTTTGATACCTCCCTTGGCAGTGACAATGAGGAAGAGGTCATTGTGCAGACCCCAAAAGAAGAGATTGCAATAGATGCCAAAAACATCGTTCTGCCAAAACCTGCACCGGTACCCGTACCGCCTTTTTGGGGCAGAAAAAGGCTTCAGATCGATAAAAATATAGCGTATGAGTGGCTCAACAAAAGGATGCTCTTCAAGCAAAGATGGGGTTACAAGTCAAAAGGAATGGAAAAAGAGGAGTATGAAAAGCTTCTGAACTCCAAGGTCATTCCGGCTTACGAGAGGCTTAAAAGTGAGTTGGCAGAGGTTTTTGAACCGGTCATTCTTTACGGCTTCTGGCCTGCAAGAAGAGATGACAATTCGCTTCTGATTTTCGGCGAAAATGAGGGATTTTCAAAAGATGAGGATGCAAACAGAGAGCCTCTGGAGGATGTGATAGGACGAGCTGTAGAGATCATGACTTTTCCGAGACAGAAAAAACCGCCGCACAGATGTATCGCCGATTATTTCCATGAAGATAGGCATGATGTGGCGGCGTTTACCTGTGTCAGTGCCGGAAGCGGATTTGCAAAGTATGAGAGTGAGCTTTTCAAAGAGGGACGTTACCACGAATACCATCTTGTACATGGACTGAGCGTCGAGCTTGCGGAAGCTTTGGCAGAAATTGCCCATAAGCAGATAAGGATAGATCTTGGAATATTGAGGAATGAAAAAGCGGATCTAAGAGACGTGAAGACAAGGGGATACCAGGGGGCGAGATATAGTCCAGGATACCCGGCATGTCCGGACCTTGAACTGAACAGAAATATATTCAACCTTTTAAAACCCGAAGAGTTTGGAATAGAACTGAGTGAGACCTTTCAGATACATCCGGAACAATCGACCTGTGCGATTGTAGTTCATCATCCCGATGCGAAATACTTTAACATATAGGATTTTACCGTGTTACAGATATATACGGGCGACGGAAAAGGAAAAACCACCGCGGCAGTCGGCCTTGCTGTCAGGGCTCTTGGCAACGGTCTTAAAGTATGTTTTATCCAGTTTATGAAAGGGAGGCCTACAGGAGAAATCGTATCATTAAAGCTGCTGGATGATGCCCTCGGGGGCGGGAAGATAAAAATATTGAGGAACTGGGATGAGAGTTTTGTAAAGGGTGAGCCCACATTGAAGCAAAAAAGAATGGCAAAGGAGCTTTTCGAAACCGCAAAAGAGGAGATAAAGGGTGAGTATGACCTTATAGTTTTCGATGAGGTTATTGTTGCTATGGATTTTTTACTGCTGGATGAAGAGGAAGTTTTGGAGGAGGTAAAAAAGAGCTCTGAGAAAAAAGAGATCATTCTTACCGGAAGAGGCGCTTCGCCAAAGCTTATAGAAGCTGCCGATCTGGTAACCGAAATGAGACTTGTAAAACACTATTTTGACAAAGGAGTTGGGGCAAGAAGGGGAATAGAGTTTTAGTAGCAGTGGATGGTTGATGGTTGTGCTAATTGGTTTGTATGCGATAATTTGATACTATTTTGTTTTTAAAAACCAACAAGGAGTAAAAATGGCAAAAGGTTTCAAGAGAAAGTACTTCTCTCTTGCGGCTATAGCAGCGACAGTATCTGCTGTGCAGATCAGTGCAGTTGCGAGCAGTGTGGTCGAGATAGAGAAGGTTGTTGTTTCGGCTTCAAAAACTTTACAGGCCGAAGAGGATGTTACAGATGAGGTTACGGTGATAACCGCAGAGGAGATAGAGCGTAAAGGTTACAGGACACTTAAAGATGCAGTTACTGCATCTGCAGGAATAGAGTTTGCATCCAGTGGCGGCTACGGACAGCCTACTTCAATATATCTTCAGGGACTTCCATCAGACAGAACACTTGTACTTATCGACGGTATTCGGGTAAATGACATAACAGGACTCAGCGGTGCCCAGTTTGAATTGATCTCTTTGGATAATGTAGAGAGGATCGAGATAATAAAAGGGCCGCAGAGCGGTATCTGGGGAGCGGATGCCACAGCAGGTGTCATAAATATCATTACAAAAGGTGCAAAAGAGGGCGTAAGAGCCGATATCAAAGTTGAAGGCGGCTCATACGGCACAAAAAACATATCTTTACTTTTTGCAAAAAAAAGAGGTGCTTTTGATATATCTTTGGGATTCGACAGAGTTGATATAGACGGTTTTTCGGCTGCAGAACCTGGTCATAGCAGTCAAGATTATGGGAAAAGAGGAGATGAGCTTGGCTGGGAAGATGACGGATATGAAAACAGTACAATGAATCTGAAACTTGGATATGACATCAGTGATAGTGATAGGATAGAAGCTTCTGTTACTACTATAGATGCAACTGTACATTTTGATTCATACGATTATATAAGCGGGACCAGTGTTGATGCACCGGATGGACCGTATACGCTGAACAATATAAATGACAGATTTTACAAAGCACTTTATACTAAAAAAACAGATAGGCACAAAGTAGACCTGGTTTTTAAATATTCAAAATTTGACAGGAGTCTGTATGGCGGATATACAGGAAGCGTAAAGGAGTATGAGATAAAGGACCGCTTTGATTACGAGGAAAACGGATTTTTACAAGCTAGTATCGGTTATCAGAGATTTTATCAGGGGCTTTCTGGAGGAAGCGATTTAAACAAAGATTATCATAACAGTTACGTTTTTTTAACAAACTACAACAGATTTTTTGGTGGAAAAACGATACTTACACAGACACTAAGAAGTGACAACTATGATGCTTTTGAAGATAAAGTTACAGGAAAAGTAGGCATAAAACACTATATTCTCGACAACTTTTACCTTGCTGCAAATTATGGCACAGGATATAATGTTCCTACACCGTACAAGCTATATGATGTCTGGGCTGGAAATGAAGAGTTAAAACCGGAAAAGACAAAAGGATTCAATATCTCAGCAGGATACGATAACTTAAAAGTCACATATTTTGAGACAAAGATAAAAGATTTTATAGATTACGATTATGCAACATGGAGATATTCAAATCTTGAAGGTACAAGCAGATTTAAAGGTTTTGAAGTCTCTTTTATGAAAGATATTATGGAAAATCTTATCGCAGGTGTGACTTATACACGCCTCAATGCTACCGACAGCAACAATGAGGATATTCCCAGGCGTGCAAAAAACAAATATGGCTACGATATCACATGGTATCCCACCCATGAACACACCGTTGCACTCTATGGATACTATGTAGGAGAAAGATTTGACAAAAACGGAGCTCAAACAGGCAAGTACAACGTAACAAATGTAAAACTGAGTCACAATTTTGCGCCGAACTTTACCGGTTTTGTTAAAATTGACAATCTTTTTGACAGATTTTATCAGGAAGTTGACGGTTACGGAACTCCGGGCAGAAGTTTTTATATCGGCATAAGCGCCAGTTATTAAAAAAGCGGGCTTTGCCCGCCTGAATGGAAGCAGATGAAACTAATCCCGAAAAACTACTTACGCTACAAATTTTTCAATTCTCTTTTTACAGGTCTCTCAATCGGATCCATATTTGTCATATACGAGCCTCTTGAACCCTCCATCTACTCTGTCGGCGGTATTATTCTGGCTATTGGAATGCTGATTATCGCGAAATTTTACGAGGTGCTTCTGAACATAAGAAAATATTTTATAATAGGGCTTTTTGTGGAAGTTGTGATCCTGATGCTGGTGACTATCTTTCTTGTAAAACCTTACGACTACCAGACAGCTCTTTTTGTATATAGCGGATATCAGCTCACTTTTATGTTCGGTGCCTATCTCGTCAGGGCGGAGACACTGATAGTGCGCAAAAAAAGGCTGCTTACTCTTGTGGATGTAAGCAAGCAGAAGGGTTATCTTGCAGGAATGGCTCTTTCGTATATTTTTTACAAAATTTTGGAACAGTGGGGTCTGACGGCGAAAAAAGAGCAGGTTTATGATCTGCACTTCATACTTTTTGCGGTGGAATTTCTGATAATATGGCTGTTTGTCAGCTCTTTTAGCAAAAAAAGAGAAGCATTAGGATAGAATTTCTTTAAAGTTGTTGACTTCAAAGGAGTTGCATGATTAAAAAATGTCTGATACCTGCTGCGGGATACGGAACAAGATTTCTACCTGCTACTAAAGCTATACCAAAAGAGATGCTGCCCATAATCGATAAGCCGCTTATACAGTATGGTGTGGAAGAGGCTCTTGAAGCCGGAATAAATATAATAGCTATCGTTACAGGCAGAGGCAAAAGAGCCATCGAGGATCACTTCGATAAAAGCTATGAGCTTGAACATCAGATAAAAGGAACTTCCAAAGAGCACTATCTTACAGAAATAAGAGAAGTGATAGATAGATGTACATTTACTTATACCAGACAGATAGAGATGAAAGGTCTGGGACATGCCATTCTGACGGGGGAAGTGCTTATCGGCAACGAGCCTTTTGCGGTTTTGCTGGCGGATGACTTATGTATTGGTGAAGAAGAGGGAATTTTGAAACAGATGACGGAGCTTTACAAAAAATACAGATGTCCCATAGTAGCTATCGAAGAGGTTGACAAAAGCCTTACCCACAAGTATGGCATTGTGGAAGCCAAAGAGCTTGAAGAGAATGTATTTGTGGTCTCAAATATGGTTGAAAAACCAAAACCGGAAGATGCTCCAAGCAATCTGGCAATTATAGGCAGGTATATTCTCACTCCGGATATTTTTGAGATAATAAGGAACACTGAACCGGGACTCGGCGGCGAAATCCAGCTGACTGACGCACTTTTGAAACAGGCAAAAAACGGAATGGTTATAGCATACAGATTCAAAGGGAAACGTTTTGACTGCGGAACACCTGACGGTTACGTTGAGGCTACGAATTACTTTTATAGTAAATTAAAAAACTGATGATAAAATATATAAATAAAGAATATAACAAAACTTAAAAAAGGAAATAAAATGAGAGTAGGTGATTTGGTTATTACTTCAAACCTAGGCGAAATGAAAATTTACAAAGCTGAGCCAAGGGATCTTGAAGCTGAAGCCGGTCTGAAACCGCAAAACGTCAAGCTTGATCTTATTAATACGATTGATTATGTGGAAGCACACTGGAATCTTAAGGATATAGTAACCGATGAGGCAGGAAGATTTAAAGCTGATACCGGAAAAATGGGAGGAAGTATCGGCCAAAGGCACGAATTGGAAAACAAGATGGAAGAAGATGTCATTAAAGCTATAGCAGATGATATATCGAAAATTATTTCAGAATCAAATCCTCCGAAATGGTTTTTGGCTTTGCCTGAAAACATCTTTTCAAGAGTTTATGAAAAAATAGCAGCCGAAGCTAAAAACAGTCTTTTTAAATATATCGAAAAAGATTTGACAAAAGAGGATAAGAACAAAATTCCAGATATCTTCCAAAAAGAGGGAAAACGTCCCTGACATACAAATACCGGCGTAAGCCGGTTACGGTCAAAAGGGAATAGGTGAGAGTCTTAGAGATATTTTATGAAATTTGCAAAATTCCACATTGTTCTCATAAATCTTCTGAACTAAAAGAGTATATATCCCGATTTTCAAAAAAACATGGATTTGAGACGATATGCGACAAGTCAGGCAATATTCTCTGCCGTAAAGATTCTGCCGTTCTTTGTTTACAGTCTCATTATGATATGGTTTGTGTAGGAGAGGCACCGGATATAGAGATAGTAAAAAAAGACGGCTATATAACGGCAAAAAACTCGTCTTTGGGAGCTGATAACGGTATCGGCGTCGCTATAATGCTTTGGCTTATGGAAAAAGGCATAAAGGCAGAATATCTCTTTACCGCCGATGAAGAGGTAGGGATGATTGGAGCCCAAAATCTGCAGTTTGAACTGAAATCAAAATATATGCTTAATCTGGACAGCGAAGATGAAAAAGATATCTTTATAGGATGTGCGGGAGGTCTAGATATAAAAGCACTTTGCGATATAAAGCTTGCGAAACCAAAATTTCAAAATTTTTACGAAATAGAAATTTGCAACTTGCCGGGAGGACACTCGGGAGTCGATATAGATAAAAATATTCCCAATGCCATAAAAGAACTTTCATTGTTTCTTTATGAAAATGATTTTGAACTTGTCTCATTTGAAGGAGGAGAAAGGATCAACTCCATTCCGTCACGTGCCAAAGCTGTTATAAATGCAAAAACACCTCCTGCTAGCCGTGATGATATAACTGTCAGGAAATGTGGCGACTTCGATTTTATAATAGAAGACGGAGAAAGACTTATTCATGCTCTTGCAGCTTTTCCAAGCGGAGTGAGAGCATATGACAAAGAGTTTATGATACCGCTTGATAGTGTAAATCTTTCCATTGTAAAAACTGATTCGAAAAAAGGAGTTGTTGAAGTTTCTGCAAGGTCGATGCAAAAAAAGGGGCTTGAACGTCTAAAAATCCAGACAAAGGCTTTTTTTGAGATGGCCGGGTTCAAAGTAGAAAGTTACGGATATTATCCGCCATGGGAGCCTAAAATATCTAAGTTCGCAAAAAAAGTTAAAAAAATTTATGAAAAAGAGGGTATCAAAGCCGGATTCAAAGCAATCCATGCAGGACTTGAATGTGCTGTGATAAGCCAGAAATACCCTGATTTGGAGATTGTATCTATCGGCCCCGATATCCTATACCCCCATTCTACAAGAGAAAAAGTCTCAATAGACTCGATAATGAAAATTGCCGAAATTACGGAAAAACTGGCAAATGATTTTAGTTAAAAAAGTTACTTATTAGAGTAACAGTTAAAAAGAGATCTTCCCTTCTTTTCTAAAAAAAATGAAAAAAATCAAATATTCAGATAAAATAATGTATACTTATATGTAAATGAATACATATTCATAGTATTGTTTCATGTAAACTTATCGCTCCTTACTCTAATAATGCAAAATTTTTATGCAGGAGTAGAAATTTAATTTAAAAATTCAATAGAGATATTCATGGCAAAGATTTAATTTTTTAAAAAGGTTAAGAGGAAAAAAGAGTATGAAGAGGTTTTTTTTACTGCTCATCATATATGTTTCGGTACTCTTTCCGCAAGAGTATAAATCTTTGAAAGTATGTATATATGAAGACTGGCCTCTTTATTATTATGATGAAAAAGAGGGGCCCAAAGGCCTTTTTGTTGATCTGCTCGAAAAGATAGCGGAAAAAGAAAAGTTCTCTTTAGAATATTTTCCTTCTACGCTTGACGGATGTCTGAAAGGACTTCGTAAGAAAAAATTTGATCTGTTATGTGCGGTAACACAAACTCATGACCGCTTACAGTATGCTTCCTTTGCAAAAGAGAAGATCATTGAAAACTGGGCTGTTGTATATGCAAAAGAGAAAACCGGTATTCATAATATACCTGATCTTGATAATAGAGTTGTTGCCCTTTTGAAAGGGGACGCTTATAATGACAAGTTTTTTTCTCTCATCCGTGAATTCGATATTGATCCAAAGATTGTCTATGCACACAGCTATGACGAAATATTTACTCTTATAGATGAAAACAGAGTGGATGCCGGTGTAGCTACAAGACTTCTGTTTTATAAAATTCATGATAAATACCCTTCTATTGTAGCGACTCCGATTATTTTCAGTCCTATAAAACTTACGTTTGCCGCCCCGAAAGATAAAAAAGAGTTGCTAAATGTGATAGATAAAAATATTCGTATATTAAAAAACAATGCAGGTTCTGAATTTAAAAGACTGCTTGAAAAACATCTATCGGTTACCGTAATGGAGAAGATTCCGAAATGGGTATATTCGGTTTTCGGAATATTTCTTATTTTTGCGTCAGTTCTTTTTTTGTTTAACCTCTATCTGAAAAGAGAAGTGGACAAAAGGACTTCTCTGTATAAGAAAGAGAAAGAAAAGGCTGTTAAAAGTTACAAAAAAGAAGCATATTTAAGGTCTGTTATAAATACTGTTAGAAATATAAACCAGATTCTGATTGAAAATGAAAATATAGATACTATATTAAAAAAAGTTTGTGAGGAACTGGCGGGTAATATCCATTATAAGCTTGCGTGGATCGGCATACCGGATGGAAATTCGGTAAAAGTTGCATATAAATCAACAGACAATACAGGCTATTTGGAAAATAGTTTTCGGGTAGATATTAATCCTGAATCAAAATTTTCCAAAGGACCAACCGGAACGGCTTATTTGACAAAAAAGACCGTTATTGAGAATACGCAGGAAGACAACAATTTCGAGCCCTGGAAAGAGAGGGCACAAAAAAGCGGATTTACCTACTGTATGGCAACGCCGTTGAAATATAAGGACAAACTGATCTTTGGTGTCTTAACGGTCTATACCGATAACAAAGAGGGGTTTAAAAAAGAGGAGATAGCGATGCTCGAAGAGCTCGCTGGAGATATAGGATTTGTTCTGTATCATCACAAGCTTGCTGAAGATAAAGAGAGATTATTGAATGAGAGTCTTAAAAGCTATAAAGAGATAGCAAGATCCATGATAGAACTGATCGAAGCCAGAGATCCTTACACCGCCGGTCACTCAAAAAGAGTAGCTATGTATAGTGAAATGCTGGCAAAAGAGCTGGGATTGGACGTTAGCTCTATAAAAAAATTGACAGAAGCCGCTTATTTGCATGATATAGGCAAGATAGAGACTCCGGATACGATTTTGCTGAAACCCGGAAAGTTGAATGATATAGAGTACAGCATAATAAAAAAACATCCCGAAACGGGATATAAAGTATTGTCTTCAATATCAAAGTTTAAAGAGCTTGCCGAAATAGTTCTATATCATCACGAAAGATGTAACAGCAGTGGATACCCTTACGGTATCGGCTGTTCTGAAATTCCGTTTTTGTCAAAGATACTCGCCGTAGCTGATGCTTTTGACGGAATGACAACCGATAGAATTTATAAGCCTAGAAAAAATCTTGAAAACGCCCTAAAAGAGCTTGAAAAGGCAAAGGGCATTCTGTTTGACGAGAAAGTGGTCGAAGCTGCTTTAAAAGTTTTTAAAGATGTTTCACTCCAGCAAAAAATAGATCAATTGCCGAAAAGCAGGCTTGAAGAAGAGAGATTTGCCTATTTTTTCAAAGACCAACTGACAAATACTTACAATATAAAATATCTTGAAATTATTTTTGCAAGAGAGGAGACAATAGACAGATTTTCTTATCTATATCTTTTTTCACTTCATAAATTTACACTTTTCAATAAAACACATGGCTGGAGATCAGGTAATGAATTTCTTATAAAAACTGCAGAAAAAATATCCTCTTTTTTTAATACGGAAAAGATTTTTAGATATAAAGGGGATAGTTTTATTGTTTTGTCGGATAAAGAGATTGAAATCGATACGGATAGTATGAAAAAATTACTGAACATTGAAGAGGCGGGGCTTGAGCTTTCAGTAAAAGTTTACAATCTGAAAAAACTCAACATAAACTCAATGGATAAGCTTCATCGGCAGATACTATACGGATAATCTGATACTTTAAATCTTAGATAGAAACTTTTTAGCTGGCTTTGAAATTATCCTTGCTTTTGCAAAATTCTGTTAAAAAACACTCGTCACATTTGGGATTTTTCGCTTTGCATATGTATCTTCCAAAAAGTACCATTGCCTGATGAACGGCGCTTAGATCCGTTTTGAAAGCCTTTACCAGATCCTCTTCCGTTTTTTTTGCCGTTTTTGCATCGCTTAGTCCGAGTCTGTGTGAAACTCTGAATACATGTGTATCCACAGCCATCAGATTTTTGCCAAAATATTCTATCATAACCACATGAGCGGTTTTTTGTCCTACACCCGGGAGTTTTACCAACTCTTTTTCATCTTCCGGAATTTTGCCGTTAAACTTTTCTTTCACCATTTTTGCCATTGCGACAAGATTTTTTGCTTTGTTGTTGAAAAATGAACAGGTTTTGATCAGCTCTTTTACATCCTCTACGTCTGCTTCGGCCAAAGAGTCTATATCGGGATATTTTTCAAAAAGAGCCGGTGTTATCATATTTACTCTCTTGTCGGTACACTGTGCCGAGAGTATTACGGCAACGAGCAGTTGATACAGATTTTTGTAATGCAGTTCAGTCTTTGCCTGCGGATAGTGTTCTATAAGTCTTTTTTTTATCTCTTCTATCTCTTTTTTTGTCGCTTTTTTCAACTCTCATCCTTTTTTGTTGTTCAGATTTTAGCTATTTTACACTTTTATTTTTTCATTTTTGATTAATGGGTTTTTTAGTATAATCTTAACAATTTTTTAAGAACGGGAGTGTATATGGCAGGTCATAATAAATGGTCCAAAGTTAAACATATAAAAGCAAAAGAGGATGCGAAAAAAGGCAAACTCTTTACAAAAGCCGTAAGAGATATCATGACCGCCGTCAGAGACGGGGGACCCAATCCCGAGACGAATGCGGCCTTGAGACTTGCGATAGAGAGGGCGAAAGCCGTATCTATGCCACAGGACAACATAAAAAGAGCTATCGACAAGGCGAGCGGAAACCTTCCTGGAGTGAAATACGAAGAGATTACTTATGAGGGCTACGGTCCGGGAGGAGTCGCGATAATGGTAGAGTGTCTGACGGATAACAAAAATAGAACCGTCGCAGCGGTAAGACATGCATTCAGCAAGGCGGGCGGAAGTCTTGGGACAAGCGGAAGCGTTGCATGGATGTTTGATAAAAAAGGTGTTATAACCGTTGAAAGAGGCGAGAAAGACGATGAAGTGATGGAGAGTGCACTTGAAAGCGGCGCATCCGATATTCTTGAATTTGATGAAGTATTGGTAATAGAGTGCGAGCCTTCGGATTTTAATGAACTGCTGAAATCTGTTGAAGAGACAGGCGTCAATATACTTGAGAGCAGTGTGGGGCTTGTAGCGAACAATGAGATGGAAGTCGATGATGCTACGGCCGAAAAAGTTGAAAGACTTATAGATGTATTGGAAGAAAACGATGATGTCCAGAATGTTTATCATAATATGAAATAAATTTAGATATAATCAAAACCAAACCAAAATTTGAAAAGGACAATAGATGAGAAAAATTTTGTTAAAAAGCATATTGGCGGCTTCACTTATAGCGGGAGTTGCAAACGCATCCGAAGTGGTTGCCGTAGTTAACGGAAAAGAGATAACAAAACAGGATGTGAACCAGCTTCTAAAAGCGATGCCGGGATTGTCATTTGAAAAACTGACACCAGAGTTGAAGCAAAAAGTAATTGATCAGGCGATAGAAAGGGAACTTCTTAAACAGTATGCCAAAAAGAGCGGCATAGAAAAAGATGAAGAGTATAAAAAAGCTCTTGCCAAAATAAAAGACGATCTGGCTGTAGAAGTATGGATGAAAAAGCAGTATGACTCCATAACCGTAAGCGATAAGGAAGCCAAAGAGTTTTACAACAAAAATATAGACAAATTTTCAAGACCGCAGCAGGTGCATGCGAGACATATCCTTGTAAAAGATGAAGCTGAGGCAAAAAAGATAATCGAAGAGCTCAAAAAGACTCCCAAAGACAAGCTCAAAGAAAAATTTATAGAACTTGCCAGAACAAAATCAATCGGACCGAGCGGCAAAAACGGAGGAGATCTGGGATGGTTTGGAAAAGGACAGATGGTAAAACCTTTCAGTGACGCCGCATTTGCACTTAAAAAAGGCGAAATAACCACATCACCTGTAAAAACGCAGTTCGGGTACCATATCATCTATCTTGAAGATAAAAAAGAGGCCGGAAAAATACCGTTTGAAGATGTAAAAAACAAAATCAAATCTGAACTTAAGATGGAGAAATTCCAGGAAATTGTTTCCAAAAAGGCTCAGGAGCTTAAGAAGAGCGCAAAAATAGAGAAGAAAATATAAGGAGAGGGCATGGGGGTGATGAGTTTTCTAAAGCCCGGTGTTGTTACCGGCGATGATCTGACCCGGCTTTTTGATTATGCAAAAGAGCATGAGTTCGCATTGCCGGCCATCAACGTGGTAGGAACCAACTCTGTCAACGCCGTAATGGAAGCTGCACGCGAAGCCAATTCACCGGTAATCATTCAGCTCAGCAACGGCGGAGCCCATTTTTATGCAGGCAAAGGTCTTGATAACGAAAATCAAAAAGCTGCAATCCTGGGAGCTGTATCTGCGGCAAAGCATGTACATATACTTGCCGAAGCGTATGGCATCGCTGTAGTTCTGCATACCGATCATGCTGCAAGAAAACTGCTACCCTGGATAGACGGTCTTCTGGCTGCAAGCGAGGAGTACTATAAAACACACTCAAAACCGCTTTTCAGCTCTCATATGATAGACCTTTCCGAAGAGCCTCTGGAAGAGAATCTAAGCACATGCGAAAAGTATCTTGAGAGAATGAGCAAAATAGGAATGACCCTCGAAATAGAACTGGGTGTGACCGGAGGGGAAGAAGACGGCGTGGATAACACAGGTATAGACAATGCAAGACTCTATACGCAGCCCGAAGAGGTGGCTGAAGCCTATGAAAGACTCAGCCGTATCAGCGACAAATTCACGATAGCCGCTTCTTTTGGAAATGTTCATGGTGTCTATAAACCGGGACACGTAAAACTTGAGCCGGTTATTTTGAAAAATTCCCAGGAGTATATAAAAGAGAAATTTGGACTTAAAGAAGAGAAACCGGTAAGATTTGTATTTCACGGAGGCAGTGGAAGCGAGCTTTCAAAAATACACGAAGCCATCAGTTACGGCGTGGTAAAAATGAATATAGATACCGATACTCAATGGGCATTCTGGGAAGGTGTAAAAGGATATACCGAAAAATATCACGACTATCTGCAGAGTCAGATAGGAAATCCTGAAGGCGAAGACAAGCCTAACAAAAAATACTATGACCCGAGAAAATGGCTCAGAGAAGGTGAAAAATCTATGGTAAAAAGGGTCATAAAGGCATACGAAGACCTTAATGCTCTTAACAGAAATTGACAATTCACCCGTTCATGAGGCTCTCTTTGAGGGCCGCCCTTTTTTTATAAAACGAGACGACCTTATTCATCCTCACTTCAGCGGTAACAAAGCGAGAAAATTTCACTTCTTTTTAAAAAATGATTTCCCCAATATCAAAAAAGTTGTCTCTTTCGGTTCTATGCAGTCAAATGCCATGTATTCTCTGTCGGTACTTGCAAAAATGAAAGGATGGAAGTTCGAATACTATGCCCGAATAAATAAAAAACTTCTGGAAAATCCTACCGGAAATCTAAAGGCCGCTCTTGAAAACGGGATGAAGTTGATAGATATCAAAGAGTGGAGATTTGACGCAGGGGATATAAATCTTTTGAGTGAAATTAAAATTATCGGTGATTCTTTGATCATTCCTGAAGGCGGAAGATGTCAAGAGGCTGAATATGGCATAAAGATTCTGGCAAAAGAGATAATTGAATGGGCAAAAGAAAAAAATATCGAAAAACTGAATATCTTTTTGCCTTCAGGTACCGGAACAACAGCTTTATATCTGAAAAAGAATCTTTGTGATATTCATTATCCGGTCTTCAATGTCTATACTGCTGCTTGTGTTGGTGACGGCAAATATCTGAAAGAGCAATTTTTCTCTCTGGAAGAAGAGAGATATCATCCCGCTATTGTCGAACCTCCCAAAAAATACAGATATGCCGGACTTTACAGAGAACTTTATGAAATCTGGTATGAGCTTAAAAATGAGACCGGTATAGAGTTTGATCTGCTTTATGACCCGGTAGGCTGGAAAGCTCTTTTGAACTCTTCGCTTCTGACCTGTGACTTACCGCTTCTTTATATCCATCAGGGCGGCCTCAAAGGTAATGAGAGTATGAGGCAAAGATATGAGGAAAAATTTGGTAAAATAGCCTTAAAAAGAGAAAAAGGCATGAGATGAAAATTCTAAATTCGGAAGATAAAAATTTTCAAAGCGAGTTTCAGGAGATTTTAGAGAGAGCGAAAGTAGATATAAAAAACGTAACTTCTATCGTCAACGATATTTTAGATGATATAAAGACAAGAGGAAACGAAGCGCTTAAAGAGCATATTTCCCGATTTGACGGCTGGATACCAAAAAGCGATGAAGAGCTTGAAGTAGACCCTGCATTGATGAAAGAAGCGTATGAGCAGATGGATGAAAAACTAAAATCGGCTCTTCATATCGCTTATGACAGGATTAAAGCTTTTCATGAAAAACAGATGCCGAAATCCTGGATAGATTTTGAAGAGAACGGCACGATTCTGGGACAAAAAGTCACTCCCGTAGACAGGGCAGGTCTCTATATCCCCGGAGGAAAGGCGGCATATCCGAGCTCTCTTTTGATGAACGCGATTCCGGCTATCGTAGCGGGGGTGGAAGATATCGTAGTCACTACTCCCACTCCAAACAACGAGATAAACTCTCTTTTGCTTGCCGCATGTCATCTGTGCGGCATAAAAAAAGTCTTTAAAGTAGGCGGAGCGAGTGCGATTGCCGCTCTTGCCTACGGGACACAGACCATTCCGAAAGTGGATGTTATAACAGGTCCGGGAAACATTTTTGTAGCGACTGCAAAAAAAATGGTTTACGGAGATGTGAATATCGATATGATAGCAGGCCCCAGCGAGATAGGAATTATCGCGGACGATGGTGCAAATCCAAAATATATAGCGATAGATCTCCTTAGTCAGGCCGAACATGACGAAATGGCCAGCTCCATACTTATAACGACTTCCGAAAATATAGCAAAAGAGACGGCAAAAGAGGTGGAGAGTTTTTTAAAAACCCTTTCCAGACGCGAAATCGCACAAAAATCGATAGAGACAAGGGGAGCTATAATTGTGGCAAAAGATATGAGGGAGTGTGTCAGGCTTATGAATGAAATCGCTCCTGAACACCTTGAAGTTATGACAAAAGCGCCTTTTGAACTGCTTCCTCTAATAAAACATGCAGGTGCGATATTTTTGGGTGAAAATACCCCCGAACCCATAGGCGACTATATGGCTGGACCAAATCATACTCTTCCTACCGGAAGTACTGCAAAGTTTTACTCCCCCCTTAATGTGGAGCATTTTCTTAAAAAATCTTCCATTATCTCTTTTAGCAAAAATGCCATTGATGAACTCGGCGAGGCGACAGCTCTGCTTGCTCATACAGAAGGACTTGAGGCGCATGCGAAATCTGTAGAAATAAGACTCGAAAGAAAATAGAAGCCTTAGCTTCCGTTTTCTTTCATAAATCTGTCAAGTATAAGAATTAATAAATTGGTAAGAGTTCTTTGATATAATTTTTTATTATGCCTTATAAGGAGGCTGAAATGGAACTCATGCAGTTGCATCCGCCAATTGTGCATTTTGCGGTTGTCTTGCCGATAGTGGCTTTGGTATTTGAGCTTTTGGCTCTTGTCAAAAAAAATAAAATATATAGCGATATATCCACCGTTACGCTTATAGTGACTGTTTTTTTTGTTGTAGCCGCATTTATAACGGGCAAAGCCGCCGGAAGCGAGGCGTATATACTGCTCAGCAAAGAGGGGCAAGAAGAGCTTTTGGAACATAAAGCCCTTGGAACTTACCTTATGATAGCTTCAATCTTTATGGTAATACTCAAAATAGCTGTTTCAAAAATGAATCGTAAAGCGCTGAATATTCTTTTTATAGCTTTTCTTTTTGTTTATGTGGGGGCTACCTTGAAACAGGGCAAAGACGGCGGGGAGCTTGTTTATGAGTATGCCGCAAACGTAGAGTGCCCGGAAGATGAAGACCTCTAAACAGCTTTTTTGAAACATTGTTTCAAACTTCTGATAAAAAGGCTTTATATTATCGAAACATAAACTCTTTTGTAATAAAATATCGAAAATTTATTGCAAAAGGCTACGGATGGATCTCAAAGCTTATCCCGAAGTCAAAAGGGCTAAAAAGTTTGATGTAAAAGATGCCGGTAGAATATTGATAAGTCTTCTGTTTATCGCGGGAATCATGATATATGTCTCCATGAATTCCGCCGGTCTTCCAAACAGTACGCTTCTTATCGTTGCCGCGATATTCGGCGGCTATATGGCGATGAACATCGGCGCGAACGATGTTGCGAACAACGTGGGTCCGGCAGTGGGCTCCGGGGCTCTGTCGCTGATGGGCGCTATATTTCTTGCCGCCGTTTTTGAAGCCATGGGGGCTCTGATAGCGGGAGGAGACGTTGTGGGCACCATAAAAAAAGGTATTATCGATCCGGCTCTCATAAACAATGCGGATGTATTTATATGGCTGATGATGGCGGCTCTGCTCTCCGCCGCGATATGGCTCAATCTCGCAACCGCCATGGGCGCTCCCGTCTCAACCACGCACTCTATCGTGGGCGGTGTTATGGGCGCGGGGATCGCAGCTGCCGGATTTGCCATAGTCTCCTGGGGAACCATGGGCAAAATCGCCGCTTCCTGGGTTATATCTCCTGTTTTGGGAGGTGTTATAGCGGCCTCTTTTCTTTTCGCGATTAAAAAGACCATCATTTTCCAGGAAGATAAAATCACCGCAGCAAAGAAGTGGATACCTCTGTATGTGGCTCTGATGTCGTGGGCGTTCGTAACCTATCTGACCATAAAAGGGCTTAAAAAGGTCTGGCCCGATATAGTCGCGTTTGTAAACTCCATAATCGCCATACTGCCCGTAACTAAAAAACCGCCTTTCCTTGTGGCTTTGATATTCGGTTTTTTTGTTTCTGTCGCCGTCTTTTTCTATGTAAAAAGATATATCTATAAAAAGAGTTCAAACCTTGAAAACAGCAGAGAGAGCATAGGAAGACTCTTCAATGTGCCGCTTATTTTCGCTGCCGCACTTCTGAGTTTCGCTCACGGGGCGAACGACGTTGCAAACGCCATCGGTCCTTTGGCCGGTATAAACGATGCGATAATGAGCGGTGAGATAGCAAAAAAAGCTGAGATTCCCATGTGGGTTATGATCGTGGGCGCTGTGGGTATTTCCCTGGGCCTTGCGCTTTACGGTCCCAAGCTTATCAAAACGGTGGGGAGCGAAATAACGGAGCTTGACCAGATGAGGGCTTTTTGTATAGCTCTGGCGGCGGCTATTACCGTTATCATAGCTTCTCAGCTTGGACTTCCCGTAAGCTCTACCCATATAGCCGTAGGAGGAGTTTTCGGAGTCGGTTTTCTGCGTGAGTATCTCATGAGACTCGAGAACAAAGATGAAGAGCTTAAAGAGAGTATCCAGCAGGTGCATCTGGATACGGAGATGGAAAAACTCAATGAGTACGAAAGAGCTCTCGAATCCCTTGGTGATCTGAAAAAAGCGGATCCTTTCGTGGTTAAAGCTTTGATAGAGAAAATAAACCGCGAAAAAGAGGTGATAGCCAACATCGTCAACGGTGAAATCAAGCTGACCAAGATCGAGAAAAAGGCGCTGAAAGTGGTAAAAAAACATCAGCTTGTAAAAAGAAGCGCTCTGAAAATGATAGTTGCCGCCTGGCTCATCACCGTTCCTGCCGCAGCGACCCTTGCAGCAATGTTCTTCTTTATGCTCAGAGGGATACTTTTGCCATAGGCAGAGGTTGAAGGCAGAAGCTTGAAGGAGACAAAACAGAGTTTCGAAGAGAAGATAAAAAAGACTCTTTACTTCAACCTTCCTCAAAACCAGCAGGATTTCATAAGAAAGAGGGCTTATGAAAACCGTTTCTCTTTTCAGGAGCTGAAACAGATAGTCGATATAGCCATCGATCTGAATATGTGGCAGGAGTCTTCCCTTATCGATATTTGGCCTTATGGCAAAAACAGAAAGCAGCTTTTAAAAGAGCTGAAACAGAGATATGAAGAGATAAAAAACAGCCCCAAAAGTTATGAAAAATTTGATATAGACAAAGAGAAGACTCATAAAATCAGGTTTGCCCGGATTGATAAAAAACTGGGGTTCGGAATGTGTCCTGTTGCAAGCGAAAAGACCAGATGCTGCAATCTTTGGACTCTGGATATGGTGGAGAGCTGCGGATATGACTGCAGTTACTGCTCTATCCAATCCTTTTACAATGAAGATACTGTAACTTTCAATACCAATCTGAAAGAGAAACTGTTATCTTTGAAACTCGACCCGGACGAAATATATCACATAGGAACGGGACAGTCCAGCGACAGCCTTATGTGGGGGAACAGAGGCGGAGTTTTGGAGGCCCTTTTCGAATTTGCAAGAAAAAATCCAAATGTCATACTTGAACTCAAAACAAAATCGGATAACGTGGGATATCTTCTTCAAAACGGTGTTCCAAAAAATATCATAGTCACCTGGTCTCTCAATCCGCAGACAATTATAGAAAAAGAGGAGAGGCTCACAGCCTCTTTGAAAGAGAGGATAGACGCTGCAAAAAAACTTCATGACAAAGGTGTCATAGTCGGTTTTCATTTTCATCCTATGATATATTACAAAAACTGGAAGGAGGAGTATAAAGAGATATTCGACATACTTTTGGAAAACTTCGATCCCCAAAGAGTGGCGCTTGTCTCTTTGGGAACACTTACTTTCATAAAACCGGTCATCAAAAAACTAAGACTCAGATCATTCAGGTCGAAAATACTTCAAATGCCCCTGGTCGATGCGGCAGGGAAACTGTCATATCCCAAAGAGATAAAAAAAGAGATGTTCGGTTTTGCATACGATTCGCTCAGAAAATGGCACGGGAAAGTTTTTTTCTATCTCTGCATGGAGGAGCACTCTTTATGGAGAGAGATTTTTGGCAGGGAGTATCCTACCAACGAAAGTTTCGAACTGGATATGAAACAGAGTTATCTGGCGAAGATTCGCCAGAGTGCAGATGCAAAAAAGAAATAAGCCGAGTCTAAGTTACTTGCATTTATGCCCGGTGGTGATTACGGCGCTTTTACGGTAACAGGTTTTGACTTTTCCATCTCTTTTACCGCGCAGAGCCTGTCTGTGTAAAAGCTTCCAAATGGTATCAGAGAGGCTATGAAGTAAACTGTACTCTCTTTTTTTGAAAAAGGAACGGACAAAGCAGCCTTTACAAGCTGATAGACGAAAGCTATAAAAAGAATCCCGTGAACCATTCCGAAAAACTTTGTAGCCATCTCGAAACCTAATATATATTTCAAAGGCATGGCAACAAAAACCAGAACAAGGTATGAGTAGCCTTCAACTTTATTTATAAATCGAAATCTTTTTAGCTCTTTCATAGTAAAATCCTCTTTTTTGACAAAGAGTGTATCATTTTGCTTATTGGTACGGTCTTAACTGAAAAATAATATCAACAGATTTATTTTATTTAAAGAGTTCGTTGCTTTTTCGTAAATGAGGAGTGGGTGATTTTAAGTGCGAAGAGTCTGAAGAGGAAAAATACCAAAACGACGAAAAGGAGCATATATATCCTCTCAAAAGCGGTATTTTTGTCAGTAACGGCTATCAAAATCTCTCTTATGGTAAATATAATGGATGCGTCGACCATAAATCTCAGTTTTACCCTCTGTTTTCTCAAAAATACGACTATCATTTGCACCACTTCTATTATAACGATAAGTTCCAGCAGCAAAATTACCGCTTTGTAAAAGTCTATTTTCAAAAAGAGTACAATGCCAAATATAAGAACAGCGGTTGCGAAATCGTAATGTTTAAAGATCTCTTTGTATCTCACATCGCCTCCTTTTTTTTGACGAATTCTATATCCCACAAGTTACAGCAAAACTACAGAGTAAGCTGTTTCTGTAACCTTCAGGTAACTTTGATGCGCAAAAATAATATATCTTTTAAAAGGAGGATAAAATGAGAAGAAAAGAGTTTGCCGAAGTGATAAAAAACTTTTCCTATCTGAGAAACGAGAAGAGAAAAAGCGGATGCTCGACTTATGAGCTTGTAGTCGTGACGAGACTTAAAAACTCCAAAGAGAAGAAATTCCTGCTCTCCGAGCAGTAGAGTAGTAATCAACCGAATTTTCCAGTGATATACTCTTCAGTAAGTCTCTCTTTCGGCGTTACGAAAAGATCTTCCGTAACTCCCAGCTCCACAAGCTCTCCCAGATACATAAATGCGGTATAGTCGCTGACTCTTGCAGCCTGCTGCATATTGTGCGTAACTATAACTATAGTAACACTTCCTTTCAATTGAACTATAAGCTCTTCTATGGCCTGTGTTGATATGGGATCAAGAGCGGAGGTAGGTTCGTCAAAAAGAAGAACTTCCGGCTTTACCGCTATCGCTCTAGCTATGCAGAGTCTTTGCTGTTGCCCGCCTGATAAAGAGTTTCCGTCATCTTTGAGTCTATCTTTTACCTCGTTCCAGAGCGCTGCTCTTTTCAAAGCTTCTTCTACTCTGTCAGTAAGCTCGGTTCTGTTTTTTATGCCCTGAAGTCTCAGTCCGTAGGCGATATTGTCAAAGATGCTCATAGGAAAAGGCGTAGGCTTTTGAAAAATCATACCTATTTTCATTCTTAGGCTTATCAAATCCTCTTTTTTGGAGAGGATGTTTCTATCTTCGAAGATTATTTCGCCTTCGTATCGATTTCCCGGATAGAGGTCGTGTATCCTGTTCATAGACCTTAGAAGTGTCGATTTGCCGCATCCGCTGGGGCCGATCAGAGCTGTAATTTTGTTTTTTGCGATAGGCATATTTATCTTTTTGAGACTCGGCTCATCCTTGCTGGCATAGTAGAAACTGAAATTTTTTACTTCTATCGCTTTTTGCTCTTCAATTTTTGCTATCGTTGCCACTATCTTTTCCTTTGTTTGATTATTAATCTTCCGATGATATTTGTTCCCAGTACAAAAAGGGCAAGTATAAATGCCGCCGCCCATCCGAGTTTTTGCCAGTCTGCATAAGGGCTTGTGGCGTAGTTGTATATCGTAACGGTAAGTGATGCTATCGGTTGGTTCATATCGGTACTGAAAAAGCTGTTGCTAAATGATGTAAAAAGCAGAGGTGCGGTTTCTCCCGCTATTCTTGCGATTGAAAGAAGTATACCTGTTATGATGCCTGTTTTGGCGCCTCTGTATACCACCTGTAAAATCACTTTGTATTTTGGCGCTCCCAAAGCCGCCGCCGCTTCTCTGAGAGTCTGGGGAACGAGAGAGAGCATATCGTCCGTAGTTCTCAAGATAATAGGTATCATCATGATAGCCAGTGCGCACGATCCGGCCCATCCATTGAAGTGTCCTACGGGAGCCACCAAAATAGCGTACACAAAGGCGCCTATGACGATGGAAGGAGCACTCATCATAATATCGGATATATCTCTTATAAAATTTGCAAATTTTGAATTTTGTCCATATTCGCTCAGATATGTTCCCGCCAAAAGGCCTGCCGGCACCCCTATAAGAGTTGCCGTGACAACAAGCATCGCCTGTCCTACCAGAGCGTGCCTTAGTCCGCTCTCTTTGTATCCGGGAGGCGCACCGTCATATATGAATATATTTGAATTGAGAGCTTCTATTCCGTTGTAGGCCAGAACAAAAAGTATCCATCCCAGAAACATCAGTCCGGCAACGGCAGAGAGAGTCGCCAGTGTAAGAACTATTTTATTTACAAGAACTCTTTTTTTTGTCGCTTCTTTCATGACGCTTTTCTCACTTTTCTAAGGAAATAAAATTTTGCAAGTCCGATAACAACGAAACTGATAAGAAAAAGAATCAAAGCCAGATAAAAAAGTGCCGAATAGTACAGGTCTGTATCCGCTTCTGCAAATTCGTTTGCAAGAGTTACTGGAATGCTCGTTGCGGGGTCGGTCAGCTGTTTTGGAATTTTATGGACATTTCCCATAACAAACGTTACCGCCATCGTTTCTCCGATAGCACGTCCCAGAGCGAGAATGATGGAGCCTATGACTCCCGCTTTTGCGTAAGGGATGATGATGTTTTTTATCACATCCCATTTTGTGGCACCAAGTGCGTATGCGGACTCTTTGAGAATGTCCGGAGTGGTGTTCATGGCATCTCTTGTAATTGCAGCTATGAACGGAAGTATCATGATGGAAAGAACTATGCCGGCTGTAAGCAGACCCAGTCCCGTCCCTCCGAAAATATCCCTAAGAATCGGTGCAAAATAGAAAAGCCCCCACATTCCGTATATGATGGAGGGTATCGCCGCAAGCAGCTCTATGGATGTTCCTACGGGAGATTTTAGAAACTGGGGTGATATTTCGCTCAAAAATATCGCGATACCTATGGCTATGGGAGTCGCTATGATCATAGCTATGAAAGTGGATACAATAGAGCCGTAAATGGCCGGATATCCCCCAAAGATCTCAAGGTTGGGAGCCCATTTCTCGTTAGTTATAAAATCGAATCCAAAAGCGTCGATGGCCGGTTTGGCTTCATTAAAAAGTACGGTAAATATAGCAACAAGAATGATTAAAACAGAGATTGCAAAAAAGGTTACAAGGTTTTTGAATATCATATCCGCAATGTTTTTCATCAATATCCTCGCTGCTGAAAATTTTGCGTATTATAAACATCTAAAGTTACAAAGCGGTAACAAAATAGAAAATCAAATACCGGGATTTCATGTCCCGATATTTGAGTATGGGAGTAGGAGTAGGCTCGCTTTGGCGTCTTGATATCTGAAGCGCAGCTTTGAGCCGCCTGATGCCGGTTTAAGAGTACACATGCCCTCCCGCAGGTGCGGTCAAGGGGCAGGTTTTACCAGTTTACTTCCGCAGTAAACATATACTGGTTGTATTTATTATAATGATTGTATTTTGCAAAATATGCTGGATCTCTGTTATCTACATGAGTTATGTTCCCTATAAATTTTACGTTTTTGTTGTATTTGTATGCGACACCCGCAATGTAGCCTTTTCTTGTATAATCTTTTACTGCAGGATCGTCGTTTTCTACGTTCCAGTTGTCATATCTTCCGAGAATCGACCACTTTTTGACAGGTCTGAACTCACCGTTGACGCTCCATCCGTTTCCTTCATACGCTCCGTCGCCTTCATAGTCAGACTTTACATACTGTGCCGCAACAAGGAAAAGAGGTCTGTTGTATACACCGTGAATACCGTACCATTTGAAATCTTTTACATTGTTTTTATATTCCGGATTTACCTGTCCGAAGAAAGAGATATCGGCGTATTCATCATCCATATGCACTTTCTCTTTGCCTGTTCCGAGAAGATTTGCGGTGAGTCTCCACTCGAAAGAGAGCTGCTGATTTTCTTCAGTTGAAGCGTCATGATACCCTTCGCCGTTGAAAAGGCCCACTTCACTTGAGAAATATTCGGTCTTTGTTTTAAGATTGAAACCTATATCGGCAGAGTTTGTCATATGTGCGCCCATATATTTGTCTTCCACGAAAACTTTGTTGATGCTTCTATACCACCATCCGTGATGCTCTTCCCAGTCTATCCACGGTCTGTGGGCTTGACCAAACTCCACTCCGGTGTAGGGAAGAATATTGTCAAGATATATATAGGCATATTTGAGTCTTACAAGCCAGCTTCCGTCATCTTTTGAACCAGTATCTTTATACTGTTGAAAAGTATCAAGGGTGATTCTTGCATAATCTTTCTTGTTCCAGTACGCTTTTACCTGTAGGTAGTTTCTTCTTGTCTCGAATCTGTTTATACTGTCTCTATTATCGTCATAATTTATACTTGTAAATCCCAGATAATGTTTTCCGCTGAATTTGAGCGTTTTTACTTTCGACTTGACTGTTGTCCCTTTCAAAGCCTTCGCCATTTTGCTTTTTATGGTTTCGTTCTGGATATAGACCTCTTTTGCAGAGATAAAATCTCCCAGTTCCACTCTGTTAGGTCCCGGTTTTGTATATATAGCTCCTGTATCTTTGTCCTGATAAAGCGTTATCGCTCCTGCGCTCAGACTGCCGGCTGTAAGAGCCGCCGCTGCCATTGATAGTACGATTTTTTTCATTTAAGCTCCTTTCGTATTGTTGGTTTTCGTGATATCTTCTCTTATTTGGGTTCTATACCGTGCTCTTTCCAGTATGCTCTGATCATGTTTTTGGTCTCTTCGGGAAGAGGAATGTATCCGAGTCTTTTTGCAGAATCGTCCTTGTTTCTGAATGCCCAGTCGAAAAATGCGGTAACTTTTCTGTTCATCTGGGTCGCCTCTCTCGGAAGAAGGATAAATGTTGCCGCAACTATTGGATAGCTGTTGTCCCCGGGCTGAAGAGCGAGTATCTGATAGAAGTGTTCTTTTGGCGACCATTTGGCGTATTTTGCCGCCGCTTTGAAGTTCTCTTCGTTCGCTTCAACCCACTTGCCGCTTTTTGTCTGCAGAACAGCCGCGGAGAGATTGTTTCTGAGTTTGTATGAGTACTCTATATATCCGATGCTGTACGGAGTCTGCGCGATAAGCGAGGAGACTCCTTCGTTTCCTTTACCCCCGAGACCTACAGGCCAGTCGAGAGACTTTCCTATACCCACGTTGTTTTTCCACTCATCGCTCACATGGCTTAGAAAATAGCTGAAATTAAATGTTGTGCCGCTGCCGTCGCTTCTTCTTACAACAGTTATTTTTTTATGAGGAAGATTGAGTGAGGGGTTGTCTTCTTTGATTCTTTTATCGTCCCAGTATTCTATCTTTCCGAGGAAAATATCTGCTAAATCTTTATTTTCGAGTTTAAGTTCATTATCTTTTATGCCAGGTATATTGTATGCCGCGACGATGCTTCCTATGACTGCCGGAAACTGATAAAGTCTTTTTTTGTCAAGCTGTTTCGGTTTCAGAGGTTTGTCGCTTGCGCCGAAGTTTACTGTTCTTTTGCTTATCTGTTTTATTCCGCCTCCGGAACCTATAGACTGGTAATTTACCTGGTTTCCTGTGACTTTTTGGTATTCATATGCCCAGTCAAAATAGAGCGGTGCCGGAAATGATGCGCCTGCGCCGCTTATCCTATCGCCTGCAACAAGGCCGCTTCCTGCAATGAGCAGAGCCAGTAAACTTTTTTTCAACATTTTTTCTCCTTCATGGTTACCGTTTTTTTTATCATCGAAATTGTATAAATAAAGGGTAACGATACGGTTACAACTCTTTTTGTCTCAGGTTACTGTTTTGTAACCAAAATTTTTTATACTTCACCGAAATTTTTAATATAATAATGAAAAGGAAAAAAATGCTGACAAATTACGAACAGAAACTCAAAGAGATAAAGTCTCTGATAGAAGATTTGGGGCAAAACGTACTTACAGCTCATAAAACGGCCCTAAGCGCTTTTAAAAACAGAGAGCTTGAAAAGTTTGATGAAGTTTTTCCGATTATAAAAAACATCCATTCCGAAGCAAACAATATAGATAATCTTATAGTAAAGACATTGGCTCTTTACGGTCCGGAAGCTACTGAGCTTAGAGAACTGATATCATTTTTGAAAATAACCAACGAACTAGTCCGCGTGGGTGACTATGCCAAAACATATGCAAAAAGCATGAGAGCGCATATCCAGAGCGAAGTTGACTTTGCCACTCTTGACAATTTTATAATACAGCTTCATCAAAGCGCTATAAAAGCACTTTCAAATTCGCTGAAATCCATAAATGCAAAAGAGGTTGACGAATTTGAAGAGTGCTACCGCATCACTATGGTTGAGGAGAGCAAAACCGACGATATTTTTAAACTTCTGGAAAAAGAGGTTCTTGCAAATCTATGCGACGATCCCGATAAAATGTTGGATTATCTCAATATTATCTCAACTGCAAGAAAGATAGAGCGCGCTGCAGATAGGGCCGTAGACATTGCAAAACTTCTTCTGTTTGCCAAAAAAGGCGGGGAACTGGAGAGTTTTTAAAAACATGGCACAGTGTGCGGGAGATAATTTAGCCTTTTTGCCGGCTATTACAGTTTTTAGGAGAAAAGGTGGAAAAGCCTTTAATAGTTATAATAGAAGATGAAGAAGATCTTTTGGAACTTCTCGAATACAGACTTTCCAAAGAGGGGTTTGATGCGGAGGGTTTTCTCTCAGTCAAAAATGTAGAAAAGTTTCTTGAAGAAGAGGAAGCCGATCTTCTTATAGTTGACAGAAACCTTCCAGGAGTTGAAGGAAGCGAGTTTGTAAAAAAGCTAAGACTCAAGGGCGTGGATATACCAGTTATATTTTTAAGCGCCAAATCAAAAGACGAAGAGATAGAAGAAGGCTTTTTAAGAGGCGGTGACGACTATATTACAAAACCTTTCAATGTGAACGAACTGATTTTGAGAATCAAAGCTCTTTTGAAAAGAGCAAATCCCCAAAAGTACAGTGAAGTCATACAGTATAGAGACCTGAAACTGTTTCCCAAAAGCAGAAAAGTTTTTGTAGAGGAGAGAGAGGTCGATCTGACAAAACTTGAGTTTGACCTCTTGTTTGAATTTATAAAAAACAGAAATATCGTTTTGAACAGAGAATATCTGCTTGAAAAAGTGTGGGGAAAAGATGAAGTTTTTCAGGACAAAACCGTTAATGTGGCTATAAAAAGGCTTAAAGAAAAAATAGACCCGCAAAAGACAAAGAACTACATCGAGTCTGTCAGGGGAGTCGGATATAAACTATGCTGAGACTCCACCAGCTCTTTTTTGTAAATCTCGTAATACTTTTTGTCGCTACGCTTATAGTATCTTCCATTGTAAGCTATTTCGCTCTAAAAGAGATAGAGATAGAGCATTTCAAAAACAGACTTATTACAAATGTGGAGATTATAGAGACAGAGCTCCCTTTTGTTGATAATTTTGACGAATTTGCAAAAAAAATCAGAGAAAAAACAGGCGACAGGGTAACCATCATAGATAAAAGCGGTAAGGTTATTGCCGAAAGCCATTTTGACAAAAAAGAGATGGAAAATCATGCAAACAGGCCGGAGATAATAGGTGCGAGAAAAAACAGCTACGGCTATTCTTTGAGATACTCTTCCACTCTTCGCAGCCAGTTTTTATATGTAGCCAAAAAAAGCGAATACAAAAACAGAGAGATTTTTATCAGACTCGCCATATCTACAGACAAGATACTTGACGATTTTTATAGACTATGGATAAAACTGACGCTGATTTTCGCTTTTTCTATATTTGTAGGACTGATACTTTCCTATCTGCTCAGTAAAAATATAAAAAGAGAGATAGACAAAATCCTCGATTATCTGATAGAGATTTCCAACAAAAACTATAAGGCAAAAATCTCTGCCGGTTTTGCAAAAGAGTTTGAAGAGATTATCCAGCATCTTAAAAATCTTGCCAAAAAACTTGAAAAAAGGGAGATGAAAAAGAAAAAATATACAGAAAAGCTGAAAAATATCAGCAGACAAAGAAGCGAACTTATCTCTGCCATAAGCCATGAGTTCAAAAATCCTGTTGCTGTAATATCCGGATATTCGCAAACGCTTCTAGAAGATGAAAACATGAACGATAAAATAAGAAAAAAATTTCTTCAAAAAATCCATGACAACGCTCAAAAAATCTCTTCGATGATAGACAGACTGGCAATTGCCATAAAATTTGAAAACAACGATCTGGCTTTGCAAAAAACAGAGTTTGATATATGTGAAGTTGCAAATGAAGCGGTTAAAATGCTCAGAGACAAATACAAAGAGAGAAAGATTGTGCTTAATTGCAAAAGCAGAATCGTTGAGGCCGACAAAACAATGATAGAGACAGTTTTGATAAATCTGATAGACAATGCTTTGAAATATTCGGAAGATGAGGTGATTGTAGAAGTAGATGAAAATTGGGTAAAAGTAATTGATAAAGGTATAGGCATAAAAGAGAGTGACATAGAGAAAATTACCCGAAAATTCTACAGGGCAAGAAGGAATACCTGGGACAACTCCATGGGGCTGGGTCTCTATTTTGTCACCTATATCCTGAAACTGCACAATAGCGAACTACTCATCAAAAGCCGTTTTGGCGAGGGTTCTGAATTTTCTTTTAAGATATAACAAAAAAATATATCTGCTTTTAATGCTGCCTCCATTTAAATCAAAATAATTAAATAGTTTTATTTATTTTAATCATTTTTTTTGATGGATGAATTAAAACTATCTTAACCCACACTCCAAAAACCCGTTTTTTTCTTACTGTAATGGAAATGTTTTTGGAAATTTTATAATTTTTAGTTATCGTTAAAGTTTCTCTGATAGACTATAAACAGGCACAGGAAAACGCTTAACGACGCGCTATAGTGCTTCTTATGTTTTTCGTAAGTTTTGCTTATAAAATGAAAGGAGAAGCTCATGAAGCTAGGCTTTTTGGTCGATCTTTCCCTCTGTATGGGATGCAAGGGGTGTGAAATAGCCTGCAAAGTGGAAAACAATGTTCCGCTAAGCAGCTGGAGGCTAAGGGTAAAGTATGTTGATGTTGGTACTTTCCCTGAAACAAAAAGAACATTCACTCCCTTAAGGTGTAATCACTGCGAGGATGCACCTTGTGAGAGAATATGTCCTGTAAGTGCTCTGCATTATCTGGACAACGGTATTGTCAATATAGACAAAGAGAGATGTATCGGTTGTGCCGGATGTATGATGGCATGCCCTTACGGTGCGATTTATATGGATCCTGAAACGAACACTGCGGATAAGTGCACCTACTGTGCGCACAGGGTAGCCGGCGGTATGATGCCGGCATGTGTTGTTGCATGTCCTGTCGAAGCGAACATTTTCGGTGACATTGAAGACCCGGCAAGCTCTATAAGCCAATACATTATGAGGCATCAAAACGGCAAAGGGGTGAAGGTGAGAAAACCGGAGAAAAACACCAATCCGAAACATTTCTATGTAGGCGCGGGAGAGGTGAACCTCAATCCTTTGGCATCAAGAAGAGAAGAGGGTTTCAGCCTCTTTAACAATATTACGCACTTAAAACATATCGGAGGTCACTAATGGTTGAGCATGCAATTCCTGCAACAAATGCAGTGGTAACTCTCGATGTTGCCATACCTCAAATAATCTGGGGATGGATGATAACACTTAATATGTGGGCAAAAAGTATAGGGACAGGCGTAATATTTATCGGCGCTTATCTTCTGTATAAATATCGTGACAGAGTCCAGGCGGTCAGATTTGCAATGCCTATAATATCTTTTATATTTTTAAATATTTTCCTTCTTTTTACGCTTCTTGATTTGCATCAGCCCCTTAGAATGTGGCATATATTCCTGTATCCAAATTTTACTTCGGCAATTACGGTAGGAGCATGGATTGCAACTGTTTTTACCGGTATAGTTGCATTGATGGCACTGATAGTCCTCAAGAAAAAATTTACCGGTTCTTGCAAACTTGAGCCTTTATATGACAAGTTACTTACTATTGCCGTTATACTCGCTATTCCCGTTACTCTCTATACGGCGACTATTATGGGCGAATCAACTGCAAGAGAGCTTTGGCAGACACCCACAGAGCTTGTACAGATGATGCTTGCCGCAACTTTATGCGGCTCAGCGGTGTTTTTGCTTATGAGTGGCAACTGGGGAGAAGAGGTGAGAAGAGACCTGGCGGCTATATTGGGACTTAGCGCGTTTTTGTCCTTTGTTATCTATATGGGAGAGTATTATTTCGGAGCGATGAAAGCCGAAGAAGTAGGAGCAATCATCTCATATGTAAAAGAGGGAGGTGTGATGCATTCGGTATTTTGGGCTGCACAGGCACTCGCTTTCATCATACCGATGGTTCTTGTACTTTTCAGCCTTAAAAGCAGAAGCACGCCGCTTCTTTATCTGGCTTCGGTTTCGGCTATAGCCGGACTTTGGCTGACAAAACATGTGTGGCTAATTATCCCACAACTACTACCTTTGAGCTAAAGGAGCTTTGATATGTTTATAGAGAGCAGAAGAAATTTTCTAAAAGGAACGGCCGCTGCGGTTGCAGGAATAGGTGTTGCGAAGGGAGTTTTCAGCACTATTATCCAAACAGACGCGGTTGCTGCCCAAAACTTTACGAATACACCTACAAATCTTGAATTTTATCCTCCTCTTGAGCAGTGGGATGATTTCAAAGAGCTTGATGGAGATGACTGGAAAAGAGGCGGAATAGAGCGCCATGGCATAAAAAGCGACAGTAATCCGGATGGAATAAAAGTTAACAACTATATGATAGTTCCTACGGCTTGCAGCAACTGTGAAGCATCCTGCGGACTTACGGCATGGATAGATAAAGATACTATGACTGTCAAAAAATATATGGGAAATCCTCTACATGCCGGGAGTCGAGGAAGAAACTGCGCAAAAGGCTATGCTGCACAGTCTCAGATGTATGACCCGGACAGAATCCCTTTTCCGCTGAAACGCGCCCCCGGAAGTAAAAGAGGCGAAGGCAAATGGGTAAGAACTACATGGGACGAAGCTATGGATACCATCGGAAAGAAGATGGGAGATACTCTCAGACGCGGCGACGAGATATCCAAAAAAGCCGTAATGTTCCATGTGGGGCGACCGAATGAAAACGGTTTTACCGGCCATTTCTGGCATACACTGGGATGTGATGCATTCAATTCGCATACAAATATTTGTAGCTCCGGTGGAAGGACCGGTACCATTCAATGGGCAAACGATGACAGAACTAGCCCGGACTGGGCAAAATCGAAAGTAGTTTTTCTAAACTCATCACATGCAGCAGATGCCGGACACTACTTCCAGCAGTCTGCCGGATTCATAGCCGATGCAAGAAAAGCGGGTGCAAAACTTATAGTTATGGACAACAGGCTCTCCAACTCGGCGGGAATAGCGGATCTGTGGATTTCGCCTTGGCCTGGAACAGAAGGAGCGATATATCTGTATCTTGCGAACAGGATACTACAGGAAGATAAAGTCGACCACGAATTTGTAAGAAAATGGGTCAACTGGGAAGTGCTTATGAATGATGACGAGTATCTTGAGTATATGCTCAAAAACAACTATATCACAAAACTTCCGAAAGATAGAAGTTACGAGAGTTTCATAGAGCTTTTAAAAGACCTTTATGCTCCGTATACGCTCAATTTTGCTGCGCAAGAGTGCAGGGTGCCCGAAGAGAAACTTGAAGAGTTGTATGATATCTTTATCTGGGGCGGAAATCAGGTAACTTCCTATTTCTGGAGGGCTACTGCCGCAGGAAACAGAGGTGGATGGATGAATGCGGGAAGAACAGGCTATCTACCGCTCGTTTTAAGAGGATCTATCGGCGGTGAAGGAGGTACTTTCTTCCACCACTGGCACGTTATAAGTGTGGCCGGAAAAGGATACAAATCAACTGTATATGGTAAAAATGCGCCTAAAGTAGATGTGTGGAATGAACTTGCATGGCCTCCTGAGTGGCCTCTTTCAACATATGAGATGAGTTATCTGCTTCCACATCTACTGAGTGATAAAGAGTGGCAGGAAAAATGGAGAAACAAAGGACTTAAAGTTCCAGAAAAACTTTCGGTCTGGATTCCGAGAATGTACAATCCCGTATGGATAAATCCAGATGGTTTCAGATGGATAGAAGTACTCAAAGATGAGTCAAAAATGGAGCTTACATTTAATCTCAGCCCTATCTGGAGCGAAACAAACTGGTTTGTCGACTATATACTTCCTGTCGGTCTTGCAGGAGAGAGACACGACCAGCACTCGGAAGCTACAATGCCTGCGCGCTGGACATCTTTCAGACAGCCGGTTTTGAGGGTTGCGCTTGAGAAAATGGGATGGAAACCAAAAGACCCGACCAGAGCAACACTCGAAGCACATATAAAAGCGGGACTTGGCGAAGTATGGGAAGAGAACGAGTTCTGGTTTAATATGGCGTTTAAAATCGACCCTGACGGTAGCCTTGGCGTAAGAGAGCAGTGGGAATCCAAAAAACATCCCGGAAGACCTGTTACAATTGCCGAGTGGTATGATGCGGCTTTTAGAAATCTGCCAAATCTGACAAAAGCTGCCGAAGCGGCATATCCAAACAGCGAATATCCTGTATATGAATTTATGAGAGACAGGGGGACATGGCTGGAGGAGGATAATATCTACAATGCCCAGGAACGAGAGATAAAGTACGACCCTGAAAAGAATGCCTATATTTCGCATGGACATGAATATCCGGCAGACGAAGTCGAAAAAGACGATACTACAGGTGTTCTTTATGTGGAGCATCACGGTGAGAAAAAACCTATAGGTATTGAAATAGACGGTAAAAAAATGGAAGGTTTTGCAACACTGGACAAAAAACTGGATTTTTACTGTCAGTGGCTCGCAAAAGAGTGGAAATGGCCTGAATATGCTGTTCCTTTTTATCCGAGAACCGAGAGTGAAAAGGACAAGTATGTTCATATCGTAAGCCATGTACATCACAGATATATGAAAGAGCCGAACTCTTTTGCGCTCAATACAATATTCAGGCTGCCTTACAATATACATACAAGGAGCGTAAACTCCAAACATCTTATGGAGATAAGCCAGAACCATAATCCTATCTGGATAAATACGCAGGATGCAAAAAGGCTTGGCATAAAAAAAGGAGATCCTGTAAGAGTAAGGATTGTTGATACTGTAAGCGGTCTTGAGAGCGGTTATTTTGTAGCGATGGCAGTGCCTACAGAGGGTATGAGACCGGGAGTTCTTGCAAACTCTCACCATGCGGGCAGATGGAAACTAAAAAACAGCGTAAAAATCCCGGGATTTGAGCATGAGTTAGGTGTTTTGGGATTTGGTGCGCCTCTTGCAGATATGAAAATGGACGGAAAAGTCGGTCAGCTTAAATACAAAGAGGGCATACATCCAAGAAACAACATCTGGCAGTTCAAAGACTACAACAAAGATGCTGACGATGTATGGTGGGACGGATTGACTGGAAGCTGGCAAAATGCAGTGGCACCTACACATCCTGACCCTATAAGCGGTATGCATTGCTGGCATCAGAAAGTCCTTTTGGAACCGGCACAACCGGGAGATAAAATCGGTGATGTGTATGTTAACTATGAAAATAATTTCAAAACATACCAGGCGTGGAGAGACAAACTGACTCGTCCTCTTACGGCAAAAGACAAACTCAGACGTCCGATGCATATAAAAAGGCCGTGGGTGCCTTTAAGCAGAAAAGCGTATGAGGTAGAGATAAAAGAGTGAGGATTGGCGGGTTTTCCCCGTCCAATCGATATTTGAATGTATATTACAGTATATTATAATATTCATTTCAATATCGATTAAAAGGCTGCCTGATGACTGCATTTCAAGATACAATAAAAAGAAACTCTCTATATTCACTCGCTTCAAGAATTTTTTTGCAAGAAATTGACGAAGAGGTTTTGAAAAAGATAGAAGAGGATGAAAATTTTGATTCCCTGTTTCCAACTTTCAAAGATTGGAAGACTAGAAAAGAGGTTGGTAAAAAGAGGCTGATAGAAGAGTATCTAAATGTTGACTATACCAATATAGCTATTCTTCATCTAATACCGTATGAAACATTTTATACAAGGGACGACCAGATGATAGAGTCCGGCGGGGCAAATCCGGTGGTTCAGATATATAATGAGTATGGTTTCAGAGTGGAACTGGACAGAGCAAGAGTCGTTTCTCCCGACCATATCGGCGTTGAGCTCGAATTTATGCATCTTCTGATCCAATCACAGATAAGAGCGGAAGAGTCCGAAGATTTTGCCGCGGCTACAGAGCTTAAAAAAATAGAAAAAAAGTTTCTCGAAGAGCATCTTTTAAAGTGGGCACCCATGTATCTGATAAATGTTGCCAATGAAGCGGCAACACCTTTTTACCAGGATAGTGCAAAATTCGCAATCGAATTTTTACTGGAAGATTATGAATATCTGAGCCAAAGATGAAACTTAGAGTAAATCCTACAGAGTGTGTAAGATATTTTTCAAAATTTTCATCTTGTAATCTATGTGAAAAGGTATGTCCCGAAAAGGCGATAAAAACCGAAGAGTCATCTTTGATGATTAAGCAGGATAACTGCGTAGAGTGCGGAGGATGCCTGGGAGTATGTCCCACAGAAGCATTAAGTCTTGAAAGCTTTGATACAACCGGGTTCTTTTTTGACTTTCTTGAGTCAAACGAAAATGTTATCTCTTGCAGAACCAATGTTCCCTGCATAGCTGCTTTGAGTACAGAACACCTGATATCAATCGCTTTGCTTAAAGAGTTGGTCATAGATATCGGCTACTGTTTCCAGTGCCCGGTAAAAGTACCGCTTTTTCAAGAGATAGAAAACAAAATAAGCGAAGCAAACTATGTTTTGAGTGCAATTTCAGACAGACAAATAGAAGCAAAACATATCAGAGCCGAAAAAAAAGAATCCGAAAAGAAAAGCAGCAGAAGAGATTTTCTGAACAGATTTACGTTAAAGGGTGCTTTGAAAAGCAAAAAAGAGTTTGACGAAGCGTTAAATGCCGGCGAATTTTCAAAGATAGAGATAAAAAACGAGGATATAAAAAATCTTAGGCAAAAGAAGATTCCGGACAAAAGAAAGATACTTTTTGTTGCATTGAAAAAAACCGCCAAACCCGATGTTTACAAATTTTTGCAAAACAAACATTTGAGTTTTATATCATCCAAAAATATAGATGACAGCTGCGATAACTGTTCCATATGCTACCGTATCTGTCCGACTGGAGCGCTAGGCAGTGACAAAAAGCAGAGCAGGATATTTTTTGAAGGCCATTTGTGCATAAAATGCTCTTTGTGCCATGACGTATGCGATAAAGACTCAATAAATATAACAGAACATTTCGACACAAAAGAGCTTTTCGAGCCGAGTGTGAAAGTTTTGAAAGAGTTTAATGTAGTCAAATGTGATGAGTGCGGAAACTATTTTACATATACTGGCGGCGAAAGAATATGCCAAAGATGCAAAATCGAAGAGGATGAGGCAATGAATTTGTGGGGGATAGAGACATGAATGACAATTTTATGCCCAAAGGGGTTAAAATAGTGGCACTTGCAGGCGAAAATGCCACTCAGAACAAAGCGGCACAGATTGTAAACAGGGAGTTGATGCAAAAAGATATCAATGTGCGCATAATCGGCATCAACATAAGAGAGGATGATTTCGGATTTTTTATATCGAATCTGAAAAACTCAAAAGTGGAAGCGACGATTTTTATGCCTGAATTTCAAAAAAAGGCTGCCGGATATTTTAAAACAGAGGGTTTTTTAAGCGCTGTGTATAAAAAAGAGGAGGGTTTTTTTCACATTTTGAATGATGAGATACAGATAGTGGATGACGGTATGCTCATAAAAATTATAGAAAAAATAGGAGAAGAAAATGGGTCAATATGATGATTTGAGACAGGAGTTTGAAAACCTTATTCAGGAGTGCTGTACTACTCAGAGTGAAGATATCGAAGAGGAGTATCCGAGTTTTACGGATGAGTTGATAGAAAACATGCTGGCACCGGCTAAAAGTGGTCTCTATTTTTCCAGATGGGATATAAAGGTAATGGCGGGAAGATTTGGCGAATCTATACAGGTGAGTGAGAGAAAAAAGATGTTCAAAGACCTTATGAAGTCTATAAAATCAAAAGATGACCTAAAAAAGCTTTTTGATATTTTCAGTGAGCATATAGATTCGAAAGTTTCCGTTTACAAAGAGCTTGTTGAAAACTTTCCTTCATCTGCACCTGTGTTTGAGGATATGGTCAAAAAAAGCGAAAAACTCAAAGATAGGTATAGAAAGATTTTAAATGAATTTGACAACTTTTAAAAATCAGGCAGTCCGGGTAGGTTTTTCGTATCCGTCGGTATCTGAATATTTCCCTCCATTATACCTGCCGGAAAATTCATAGGTTTGCAGTTTCTGGCTTTTAAGATCGGTATTGAAGGTTTTGCATCCGAGAGTCCAAAGTCGTAAAGATACATTATATCTTTTCCTCTTTTTTTGTCATATATCTTTACAATACCGAATGGAACCGAACTGCTCACCCAGTATTTATTATCTTTATCTTCAAAAACTGCAGCTTTAACGGTTTTGCCTTTTGGTGTTTTGTATGTTTTATATTTTATTTTTGCCCTTTTTGGATCAAATTTTTTCGGAGTCTTAACAGATGGTTTGTCATTTTTTGCAGAGACTCCCATATCCATTATACTGCCTGAGATACAACTTATTTGACCGTTGTTTTTCATAACGATTTTGATGATTTTTTCATCTTTTTTATCCATCCATATTTGTGAAGTTGAGCTTCCGAATCCGCCTCTGGTCCTAGTCTCTATAACATAGACTTTTTTACCGCCTATATCCTCTTCGCCAACATAAATATTTTTTATCTCTATTCGGTCCTGGCCGAACATAGATAGATACTTTGCCCAAGCACCGGGTTTTGGCTTCATAAAACCTTTATAATCTGAAGCGTATGAAAAAAGTGGTATCAGAAGCATAGCTGCCAAAAGGAGTTGAAGTGATTTGAGCGTTTTTTTCATTTTGCTTCCTTTTAAGCATCTTCTGTCAGTATACTTTTAAAATATTTAAATTACTATTATAAAATGTATGCCAAAAGGAGAAGCGATGAAAAAACTCTCCTGTTGGCAAATGCTCTTTTCTTTTTGCCTGAAGTGCATGGATGTTCCAATCGCCGGTATCGATACAAAGTACTTCTCTATAAAGAAACAAAATAGCGTTAAATGCCTGATTTTGTGTTGTCAGTGAAACACTTTTTTCTACGGCTAAATGTGTCAAAAACTCTTCTATCTCATCTTTACCCATGTTAGCAGGATGTTTTTTGTTATGAAATAAAATGAACTCTTTGTTCTAGTATACGTATGTTTTTCTGTAGCACGGCTATAGCCTTTTTTATAATTTTATCTTTCAGTCGGTCAAGAAGCTTTCTCTCTTTTTCAAAATTTCTTCCATATTATGGTCTATTTTAACCAAAACTACTTACTTATCAATTATCAGTATTTTTTATACATATGAAGTAACTATTTACGTATATTTAAGTATATGCAGGATAGTATCTGTTATGAATAAGTTGTTATATTTACGAGAAGAATCATAAATGGAATGGGAAACAGTTTTTAAGTTTGTAACCGCATTTGTCACCTCAATAGGTGCAGGTGGAGCAATAATATTTGCTTTGTCATCATGGCTTGGAAAGTTATGGGCTAATAGGATTCTAAGTAGCGAAAAACATAAATTAGAATCTGAATTGGAAAGGACAAAAAGAGAATTAGATATTATTAAAGAAACAACTCTTAGGTTTCAAAACGACAAAATTCTCATCTATCGTACCATAGTTGATGTCGTCGCACGAATTCTTTCCGCTTTTGACGCATACCAGACGGGAAGGTTACAACCACAAGATGCTGGAAGCCGCTTTGATGAATTCAATGAACAAAGATTGAGGGTATATGGGTATCTTGCAATGCTTGCACCACAATCTGTAATGGATGCGCAGGATCAACTTATGGATCATCTAATAAAGATAGCGAATGGCTCAGTAGACTATGAATGGAAAAAAGTCAGAGAATTGGCAATCAATCTGCTTAATGAAATACGGAAAGATATAGGAATAGATAAAAGCCCTATATCATACCGAGGGGAATTATGAATATAACAATGTCATAAAACCGACTTTTATAAATGCCAGTTAATAGTATTTTCTGAGGAAGATTCTATATGAACAAACGACTTATAAAGCTTTTTATTTAATATGTTTTATATGAAATTTAAATTAGAATACAATATAGATGAAGTAGATATATATAATCTTATCAATCAGAAAGAAGAATTACGATTTCATTTAAATTTACAATAAATGATTATTTTAGTTATTCAGGAAAAATATATTCATATTCCAATGATTTATTGATTTTTGAACTTGGAAACATTCACCATTAAAAATGGTATTTTGTGGTACAATCATTGCATTAGTAGCAGCATTGATATTGTCAGGTGGCAGAAATTGGTATTTCAAAAGGTGTATTTAAAGCTAACTACATCTTAAGTTTAGATAAATATTAACATAATAACAAATTCTTTTTATTGGAAAGAAATATTTGAACTTTAGGTTCAAATATTTCTAAACTCAGTTGTTATGTGTATATGACATGGAGAATAGAAAACTATGAATCAATTGCTGTTGTTTGAACAAGACGAAAAATTATTAAATTTACGAGAAGCAAGCAAATGGGCTTCTCAATATTTAAATCGTAAAGTAACTGTATCCAATATTTCTTATTTAATTCAATATGGAAGGATAAAAAAATATGGTAATAATGGTAATCCGCTAATCAATAAGAATGAATTAAAAGAATATTACGATAAAATTAACGAAAAAGAAAATGAATGGAAGAATGCTTTAGGAGATGACCTTAATTGGCATCTGTCTTTTGTTGAATATAAAGAGTCTGAAAGAACAAAGCATGTTCATCGATTGCATTCGTATAAGGGAAAGTTTATTCCTCAATTAGTTGAATATTTTTTAGATGGACATACAGATGAATTTAAAAGGGAAGTTTTCTTTAGAGAAGGTGATATTGTATTAGATCCATTTTGCGGAAGTGGAACCACACTTGTTCAAGCAAATGAACTTGGAATACATGCAATTGGAATAGATATTTCCACATTTAATGTAATGATTAGCAATGTAAAAATAGAAAAGCAAAATTTTGCCGAACTTCATAAAAATATTTTAAAATTAACTGCCAAATTAGAAAATTTTCAACAAAACAGAAATAATGTAAAATTTGAAGAACAGTTACTGAATAAGTTGGCTGAATTTAATAAAAAATATTTTCCGTCACCTGATTATAAAAGAAAAATCAGGCAGGGATTAATAAATGAAAAAGACTATTCTACAAAAAAAGAAAAAGAATTTTTATCAATTTATTGGGACTTGGTCAGAAAATATAATATTCAGATTAAGCAGAATAAAGATGAAAATTTTCTTGATAAATGGTTTTTAGCGCCTGTAAGAGAAGAGATAGATTTTTTGTTTGAAGAAATTAAGGAGATAAAAGATGCAAAAATAAAAAAAGTTTTAGCAATAATTCTAAGTAGAACTGTACGCTCTTGTAGAGCAACAACTCATGCAGATTTGGCAACCTTGAAAGAACCTGTCACTACAACTTACTATTGTAAAAAACATGGCAAAATTTGCAAGCCAATATTTTCTATAATAGGATGGTGGCGTAGATATTCTATTGATACGTTGAATCGGTTAAGTCAATTTGACAAACTGCGAACTAATACAATGCAAATTTGTCTTGTTGGTGATAGTAGGAATATTAATATAATTGAGGAAGCTAGAAAAAACAACCCCCAATTTGCTGAGCTGATTTCCAAGCAAAAAATAGCAGGTATTTTTTCTTCGCCACCGTACGTTGGTTTAATAAATTATCACGAGCAACATGCTTATGCATATGAAATTTTTGGATTTGAGCGAAGAGACGAGTTAGAAATAGGTCCTCTATTCAAAGGGCAGGGAAAAGAAGCGAGAGAGTCATACATTGAAGGTATAGCTAATGTGCTTATTAATTGTAAAAAGTTTTTAAGAAAAGATTACAATGTGTTTCTCGTAGCAAATGACAAATACAATCTATATCCACGAATTGCTGAATTGGCTGGTATGAAAATAGTTAGTCAATATAAAAGACCAGTTCTTAACAGAGTTGAAAAGGATAGATCAGCCTATGCAGAAATAATATTTCATCTAAAGGAGAACTAATTGTGAGCTTAACTCAAGAACAAGTTTACAAAATTGGAGAAGTAATAAAAGAAAGTTTAAGAAAAAAATTTCAAAACTATAACCCTGAGACAAAAAATATGCCATTTCATTACCGACTACTAGGTAGAGATAGAATGGCTTTATTTTCTTTTATACATTCTCTTAATACAACATTTGGAACATCAATTTTTGAACCAGTTGCAGAGACCTTAGCAAGCAAAAATTTTTCAGAAGCTAAAAAACAATATGTTTTAGGAACGAATATTAGTGAGAAAGCTCAACTTGAAATTCAGCATATAATAAATGAATTAACTACCGGTAAAGACCCTGATAAAACAACTGAGATTGAGAGAATACGCAATGTTGCTACTATTGGGAAAATGAATAAATTAAAAACTGTAAAAGTAGATTTGTTTTTAAGAGATAGAACTGGCCATGTTCATTTATTTGATATAAAAACAGCAAAACCTAATATTAGTAATTTTAAAGACTTCAAACGCACTCTTTTAGAATGGATAGCAATTTATTTAGCTGAAAATCCTGAAGCAAATGTCCATTCATACATTGCAATCCCTTATAATCCATATGAACCCAAACCCTACGAACGATGGACATTAAAAGGAATGCTTGATTTAGATCAAGAATTAAAAGTTGCTGATGAATTTTGGGATTTTTTAGGCGGTACTGGTGCTTATAAAGAACTATTAAATTGTTTTGAAAAAGTTGGTATTGAACTGCGATCAGAAATAGACAAATATTTTGAAAAATTCAAATAAAACACATAACAAATCGCTACACCTGATCGCTATTCCGCTGGCGCTTCATAGTGGCAGGTGAGCTTGGTTGTTAAGCAAGAAAGAGGAGGAAATAAGGTACATTTTAAGCCTTGTAACTATTGAAAGTTGGCTCGATGATCACTCTATTACCCAAAGGTCAAGTTACTCAAATCAAACGCAATATGCTTTCTTAGATAGTGCCAAAAGCATATAAGGAAAAGCCGATTATCATTTACCATACAATTTAAAACTTTTAAGCAATCTACACTGTTTTTGGTGTAGACTGTTTTATAAATTTATTATATGAGGAGAAGCGATGAAAAAACTCTCCGTCGAAGATTTTGAGAAATATCTGAAAATATCATCAAAACCTTCAATTATCAAAGATATAAAATTAGATCCCAAAATGCCGGTAGGCCAAGCATTGAGTATACTTCTATACTATCTGTATATTATGATGACAAGAGAAGAGAAAGGAGTTTTGAAAAACGAAGACCCGGAGTTTTTACATAGATTTCGAGTCTCACTTAGAAGAGTCAGGACGCTTGTAAATGAGATGAAAGAGGTTTTTGACCAAACCGAAACAGCCCATTTCAAAAAGGGCCTGACTCAGGTAGCGAAAGCGACAAACAAAAAGAGAGATATCGATGTTTTTATCCAGAAGACGCACAGCATTATCCCTTCTCTTCCAGACCGGTGCAGATACGGATATAAAGAGTTTTTAAAAGAGCTGTATTTTCTGGAAAAAGAGGAGTTTGAAAAACTGAAAAATATAATATCAGGTAGGGAGTTTTCATCTTTTAAAAAAGATTACGAAGAGATGATATTCGGAAAAAAATTGATAAAAAGGGATATGAAAAATATACCTGTATCAAAAATTGTCCATAAACATATAAAAAAGAGGTATGGAAAAATTTTAAAAATGAAAAAGAAACTGCAGAGTTTCAATGAGAATGATTTTCATAAACTCAGAATCGAATGCAAAAAACTAAGATATCTTTTGGAGTTTTTTCATTCTATTCTAAGTACCAAAAAAACAAAGCGTTTGATATCCAGACTGAAAGGTATACAGGATATTTTAGGCGAATACAATGATATGAATATTGAATATAATCTGCTGTGCGACATTTTAAAAAATCCGCATTTTTTAAAAAAAGAGGGATTGGTTACTGCAGGATGCCTTTTGTGTTACATGCAGAAAAGAAAAGAGGAGTTGAAAATCTCTTTCAAAAAAGAGTTTGCCGATTTTGTAGCAAAGACGGGGAAAGAGAAAGATATGATCAGAAAAATTTCATATAGATAACATAGACAAGCCCTGTGGAAATTCCAGCTGCAAATCCGGCCAGAATATCATCGGCCATTACGGCAAGACCGCCTTTTAGTCTCTTTTCCGCTTTTCCTATCAAAGAGGGTTTTAATACATCAAAAATTCTGAAAAAAACAAATGCAAATGCCAGCCATACAAAAGAGGTATCCGGCAGGATACTCACGGCGATCCAGATGCCTGCAATCTCATCTATGACAATTTCGCTTCCGTCATGCCTGCGTGTCTTTTTTTCATATTTGTCTATCTCTTTTATAGCAATTACCGTTAAAAGTACAGAGAGTAAAAAAAGTGTTGATTGCGGTAGAAACAGCAATATTGCAAAGGCTGTAACCAGACCGAACAGACTTCCCCAGGTTCCGGGAGCTTTAGGCAGAAGCCCGCTGTAGCAGCCCGTCAAAAAACATTTTCGAAAATCCATTTCACCCCTTTTTGCTCTGTCTCGTAATTCGTAACTCGTAATTCGTGATTTGTGATTGGTTTTCTCCCACACCCACACCCACACTCACACTCACACTCCTTACTCAAGTCAGAGACGTTGTCTGGTAGAGCTTCATAAGCTCTATATAGAAGTCTTTTTCGTTGTGTTCTTCCATGATGCCCGGAAAGGGAACGAAATTGTAATATAGTTTTTCAAGGTTTTTGAATCTGTTTGGAAAGAGATTGCTTAGTATTATGGCCGAAATCTCTTTTCTTACCAATACTGCAGGCGGTAGAATTCCCAGCTTCAGAAGTTCAAGTATGGACTCGGAGTGGTAAGAGATATGGTGATGGCTTCCGTGCGGGCAGGTATTGGTGCTTACAAGGGTTTTGCATTCGTTACAGTATGCGAACTCGCTTATCGTTTCTATATTTATAGAAAGACCCTTTATAGTATCGAAAACAGATTTTATGGAGTTTTTGTCATAAAACAGACCCACTCCTGCATGGTTTTGGCCGATTGCCAGTTTGTTGCATCCGAAATTCTGTGCAACGATTGCATCCAGGATAACTTCATTGAATCCCGCAAAAATATAGGTATTTTCCAAAGGTACGACAATAACGCGGTTTTTTGGAAGATAGTTTTTTACAAAATAGTCAACGGTTTTATATCTAAGCTCATACGAAAAGTTGTCTTTTTTATAAGGCTTCAGCAAAAAAATGACTACAAGGTCTGTTTTTTCAAGACTCAGTCTTATAAGTCGTTCGTGTGCCCTGTGAAGTGGTTTCGCCGCCATCATGATAGCGGTGACATGTTTTGCACCTATCTCTTTTTTTGCTTTTTTTATTATATCTTTTGTCTTTTTGATATCTTCAAAATCAACATAATAGTTTCCGCTTATGGCATATTTTCCGAGTCTTTTTAGAGTTTCGACGACTCCTGGATGTGAAATATCGCTTGTGCCGTAAATTTTTTCAACTCTTTTTAGCGGATCTATCTCAAAGACCTCCTCGACAGTCAGCTCTCCGTATTTTGTATTGTTCATAATAAGATCTAGAGTTTCGCCTTTTTGTGCGGTTTTTAAAACCTCTTCGTTTCTTTTTCCGCTTGGAGCGAGAATAAAAGAGAATGGAAAGCTTTTGCCTTTGTATATTCCGGTGCGATCGACTTCATCTGCTTCTTTTTTATTCATAAGTCCTACAACAGGGTTAAGCAGACCTTCTTGTACGAGAGCTAGAGTGGCTATGGCTTCTTTGTCAATAAAAAGTGCTCTATTTTTTCTTGAAAATTTCATACTTTTTCCTCTTTTCCCAAAGACTTTTTCTTGAAATACCAAGTTTCTTTGCAAGTGTCGTATCGGGGAATTTGCTTTGATAATTCATAATAATGTATTTTACATAATCGTCGATAGGCAAAATATCGTTTCTGTCAAATATTTTGTTGTCACTTTTTATCTCAATGGAGTTGAAAGGAAGCTCTTCACTGGAATCTGTTGTGGAAACAATTGCATTCTTATCCTCTATAAGTTCCAAAAAGAGCTTTTTCTCACTTTTTTTCAATGTTTGAAAATCTGTTATATACATTAAAGAGTCTGAAATTTTTTTTATTCTGCTAAAAGCGTTCGAATCGTTCAAAGAGATAAAAACAAAAGGCGTGTTTGTCTTTTCGGCGTATCTGAAGGCGTAAAGGTCGGCATTTTTCTGGTAGTCTGTTTTTATAAAAAGAGGCAATTTCTCTTTGGTGGAAATATTTTCGATACTTATGCCTTTAAGTGTATACTCTATATAGGCTCTGTATGTTTCATTCTGTTTTTTAAGCGCTTCATAATCTCTGAAATGTTCGATTTTTCTTATAAGTTCTTCCATCATGAAGGGTTTTAGGATATAGTCATTGGCTCCGGCTTTAAGAGGATTGGAAACGGTGTCGTTGCTTATATATGAGACAAGCAGGATGATTATTGAGTTATTGTAATGTTCAATTACAGGATAGAAATCCTGTCCGTTGATATTTGTCGACAGCAAAACAGCATCGAACTGTTCGTTTTTTATAGCATCTACTATACCTGCAGCCGTTTCGCATGTGTGACCCAGTTCGGTCAGTTTTGATGCGATGCTCTGAGCAAGATATATTTCGTTTTCTACTATGAGTATTCTCATCTCTTACTCCAGTCATAAAATTTCAGTGTTGCCGTTGCCAGGCAAGCGATCCCCTCTTCTCGCCCTATGAATCCCAGTTTTTCGGTTGTTGTAGCTTTTATGTTTATTCTGCTTTTGGGAATCTGTAAAACTTCGGATAGCCTTTTTTGCATTTCGGTTTTAAAAGGCGAAATTTTCGGTTTTTGAGCTGCTATCGTCAAATCTGCATTTACTATCTCATAACCGATAGAATAGATAAGCTTAACGCATTTTTGAAGAAGTATCTTTGAATCTATATCTTTATATTCTTTTTTTGTATCGGGGAACAGCTCCCCTATATCCCCTATTGCCGCTGCACCCATCAGTGCGTCTATAAGAGCATGAATAGCAACGTCGGCGTCAGAATGGCCCTTCAGGCCGAACTCTTTTGTTATCTCAACGCCTCCTAGCATAAGCGCTCTGTCTTTGCAGAAAGGATGAACGTCAAAACCTGTACCTGTAAAAAAGAGATTTGCCGGCGGATTGAGGCACGGCATGTTTTTCAAATCATGAGGATATGTAAGTTTTATATGGTCTTTGTCACCCGGAATATATTTTACTTTTCCTCCTATCGATTTTACGGCGCTGCTGTCGTCTGTAAATACTCTTTTTTGATCCAGGGCTTTTTTTAGTATTTCTGTTTTTGAAAGCTGAGGAGTTTGAATCAGTTTTACTTCATCTCTGTTTATTGTTTCGTTTTTATACACTACAGTATCGCTGACTTTGAGATATGGTACTATGCAGTCTGCTTCCTCTTTTTGAGATATCATGTTTTCAACTATCTCTTTTTTTATGCAGACTCTGGCAATGTCACTTACAAGAACGTATGGGGTGTTTATATGTTCAAGTGCATTTTTAAGCGACTCTTGTCTTGTTTCACCGCCTTTTACAAAGCAAAAACCTGCTCTGCTTTTCATTATATCAATCTCTTGAGCACTGGCGGTAATTACAGTTTTGTCAAAATCGTACCAGGACTCGAATCGTTCAGCTACAAATTGCCATAGAGGCTTTTCGTCAATAATAAGCCACTGTTTCTTGCATCTGCTTCCGAACCTTGTCGAACTGCCTGCTCCAAGTAGCACCAAAGACAAATCAGACAAATTTTATCCTTTTTCTAAAAACTGTTACGAAATTATACACAACTAAAGCTTTGTTTTATCTTTTTTGTGTTAGATTTTGCAAGAGTCACAGGTTGGATTGATAAAAATTGTTCGAAGGATGAAAGAGATGAGAAAAGAGTGGGTAGAAAAAAGAAAAAATGATAAAGTAAGAACTCAGATGTATTATGCAAGAAAAGGCATTATAACCGAAGAGATGGATTATGTGGCCAAAACGGAAGGATTGTCACCGGAACTTGTAAGAAGAGAAGTTGCAAGAGGAAGGATGATAATTCCTGCCAATATAAATCATACACACCAAAAACCTATGGCGATTGGAATTGCTGCCAAATGTAAAATCAACGCAAATATCGGTTCATCCGCTCTTGCAAGTGATATAGAGGGAGAAATTGAAAAAGTAAAGGTTTGTCAGAAATACGGTGCCGATACCATTATGGATCTTTCAACCGGCGGAGATCTTGATGCTATCAGAGAAGAGGTTATAAAGTATGCGGAGGTACCTATCGGAACTGTTCCGATATATCAGATACTTCACGACTGTAATAATAAAATAGAAGATTTGACAATCGATAAAATGCTTGAAGTTATAGAAAGGCAGGCAAAACAGGGGGTCAGTTATTTTACTATTCATGCAGGATTTTTGCTAAGGTCCATGCCTTTGGTTGCAAAAAGAAAGATGGGAATAGTGAGTAGAGGCGGTTCTTTGATGGCAGCATGGATGATGCACTACCATAAAGAGAACCCTTTTTATACGGCGTATGACGAGATACTCGATATATGCAGACAGTATGATGTGGCTCTATCTCTTGGCGATTCGCTCAGACCAGGATGTCTTTATGACGCAAGCGATGAAGCACAGCTAGGCGAATTGAGAGTTTTGGGCGAACTTACTCTCAGAGCTTGGGAAAAGGATGTTCAGGTTATGATTGAGGGGCCTGGGCACGTTCCTATGAACCAGATAGAGAGAAACATAAAAATAGAGCGCGACTACTGCCATGAAGCTCCATTTTATGTTTTGGGACCGCTTGTAACCGATATAGCGGCGGGATATGACCATATATCGAGTGCGATAGGTGCTGCAATGGCCGGATGGTATGGAGCGAGTATGCTTTGTTACGTAACACCCAAGGAGCATCTGGGACTTCCGAACGCTCAGGATGTAAGGGAAGGAATCATTGCCTACAAGATAGCCGCACATGCTGCGGATATAGCAAGAGGCAGAAAAGGGGCAAGAGATATAGATGATGCCATGAGTGATGCCAGATACAAATTTGACTGGAACAGGCAGTTTGAACTGGCACTTGACCCGGATCGTGCCAAAGAGTATCATGACGAAACTCTGCCTCAGGATGTTTTCAAAGAGGCGGAATTCTGCTCTATGTGCGGTCCTAAGTTCTGCAGCTATAAAATCACGCAGACTATTATGGAAGAGCATGGTGCATAATTGATTAAAATCAATGAAGTTTAAAATAAAATAGGATAAAATTACTCCTAATTAAAAACAGAAGGAGCATACATAATGCTGAATGAGCAATTGGTAAAAGAGGTATTATCCACCGTAACATATCCTGGTTTTACAAAAGATATCGTTACATTCGGCTTTCTAAAGGCTGTAGAGGTTTCTGGTGAGAGGGTTATGGTTGAACTTGATATTACATCAAGCTCACCGGAAGTTGCCCAGCAGCTTAGAGATGAGATAACAAAGAAACTTGAGTTGAAAGGGGCAAAAGAGGTCGTTGTGGCTATCAAACAGCCTCAAATGCCGAGAGAAACGTCCAGCAGAGGAAAAAATATAGCCCCGCAGATAAAAAACTTTGTAATGGTCAGCAGCGGGAAAGGCGGTGTGGGGAAATCCACTTCAACGGTAAACCTGGCGATAGCAACAGCAATGCAGGGCAAAAAAGTGGGAATTCTCGATGCTGATATATATGGACCAAACATTCCCAGAATGATGGGCATAGTAGGGGCTCAGCCTGAAGTTGTCGGGAACAAGGTAAAACCCATCATGGCTTATGGCGTTGAAGTTATGAGTATGGGTGTTTTGATGGAAGAGGGTCAGTCTCTTATCTGGAGAGGCGCTATGATAATGAAAGCTATCGAGCAGTTCCTTAGAGATATTTTATGGAGCGACCTTGATGTTCTCTTTATAGATATGCCTCCGGGAACGGGTGATGCTCAGCTTACTCTTGCACAAAGCGTTCCGGTAACAGCCGGCGTAACCGTTACAACTCCACAGATGGTATCACTTGATGACAGCAGAAGAAGTCTGGATATGTTTAAAAAACTTCATATCCCTATTGCCGGAATCTTAGAAAATATGAGTGGTTTTATCTGTCCAAACTGTCAGACAGAAAGCGATATATTCGGCAAAGGTACAACTCAAGAGGTTGCCAATGAGTATCAGACAACAGTGCTTGGCGAAATTCCGATAGAGCCTGCAATAAGAGAAGGCGGCGATACCGGCAAGCCAGTGGTATATCACTATCCGGACAGCGAAACGGCGAAGAGATTTCACAAAGCGGCGGACAATCTTTGGAAATTTATCGAAAAAGTCAATGAAGAGGGTGGGTCGAGCAATGAAATGATACAGCCGACAACCCCTCCTGGTGTAAGTGCTTGTTCGACCGGTGGACACGGTGGCGGATGCAGCTAGGCTAGAAGGAGAAATCCTTCTCGCCAGTATTTATGATTTGCTACAGGTTTTATACCAACACTTTTTCATTAAGTCTTGACAAAGAGACCCTTCTAGTTTTGTTTTTTATATTTTTGTATATTATCACTCATTTACTTTTTTTCAGCGTAAACACTCTAAAGCCTTTTTAATAAAAACCTGATAAAATATGAAAAATCTTCAAGAGGCGTTTTTAATGGGAAAAAACCTCAAAATTGCTGTTCTCAATACGAAAGGTGGAGTTGGCAAAAGTACGATAAGCATGCAATTGCTGGTTCCCTATCTTTTTCAAAAAACTTTACAGCCCGTCTCTTATTTTGAGTTTGATGACGAAAACGAAGATTCCATATCATTTGATAAATGCTCTCTTGTATGGCTTGAAAAAGTGCGAGTGGAAGGAAATGATCTAAGAGATCAGTTAAGAGATATTCTTCTTTTGGAAAACTGCATCTGTATGGATGTTGGAGCAAATAAAACCGCTGTATATGTTCTTGATGCGCTTATAGACAGCGGTATGATATACACGCTTGATCTTATAGTGATACCTCTTATGGATGGAGAACTTGACGCAGTAAGTGCTCTCAATATTTATCATAAAGTAAAAGATGCAAATCCTGATATAAAAACGCTTTTTGTTCTCAACAGATGGAATGAAACAAGAGATTTACACTCTCAGTTTGATCTTTTTTTGGGAGATAAGTACGGACTTTTTGATACAAAAGGTATAATAAACTATATAAAGGAAGAGGATAGAAACTACTGTGTTTTGGCGGATAGTGATGCTATAAAATACAGCAGAAGTTTCGGTATAACTCTGTGGGAACTTGCAAATATCAAAGAAAATATAGATGAAGAGTTGAAAAAAGCTATTTTAAACGGTGCTTCAAAAGATGAGATAAGAAAAATCAGCTTTAAAAAAGCTTTGAAAAAAGATTGTGAAAGTTATAAAGAAAGAATTCTGAAAAAAGCTTTTAGGGACCTTGATAAAATTTTGACTAATTGATCGTAACCAACATAGAATCATATGCAATCTTTGCTTCCACACCTCTCTTTTTTCCCATATCTTTTACAATCTCCTCAGCATCATTATGGTCCATAGAGACAATTTCGGTACCGCAATGTGTAAAAATAGCTTTTTTTACACCGTTTTTGGCACACCATCCTATCTGTGCGCTTACGGTAGTGTGTCCAAAAAGCGTATCTCCTCTTCTTCTGACAAGTGAATGTTTCAGTGCTGCACCGTCACCGATATACAATGAGACATTTTTAAGCGCTTTTTCCATATCAGGAATGTAGACAACATCGGGAACGTAAAAGATAGAACTTTGCTGTGTTATTCTGTATCCTACTGCCGGGGCTCTGATAGAGTGAAGTACGTCGAATGCTTCAAATTTTGTTTCGAAAATTTCAAAGGGTCTCTTTTTTTCTATCGATATTTTTTTTTCTACGGGAAAGTTTTTTAAAATTTCCCAAGTCTCTTTAGTCGCGTATACAGGACAGGGAGCGCCGCACCTGAGTCCGAAGGCGTGATCTGGGTGTGCGTGAGTGATAATGATGGCGTCGGGTCCTATTTCGGGAAGTTTTTCAAGCCAATCTTCTCCACAATCGATCATTATCTTTTTTTTACCGGAATAGATAAGAGCTGAACTCTCAAACTTGTGGAATCTGTTTTTTATCTCTATTTTTCCCTTTGTTCCCAAAAATTTTATCTTCATGATTTTTAACAGTCATGATGCATACATAATACATCTTCGTATTGGCTCTGCATTTTTTGTAGTCTCTGGTCTATTAGTTCGTTTATGATATCTATTGTTTGATTTTCTTCGTTTGCCATAAAAATATTTTGTTCGAGATTTATCGTCTCTTTTTTTGCAGCTTCTACAAGTGAAAGCATCTGGGAAAAGATAATGGTAAAACCTCCGCCGTCCTGGCCGGTATGGGCAGATTCGATAAGACCGTTTATATGGATAAAATCGAGTCTGTTTATCATAACGTTGAGATCTTTGAGGTTGTAATATATAGTTCTTAGTTTGTTTTTTGCAGTATCTACACTCTTTGATAGGGCGCTTGTATAGCTTTTTAGAAGTTTGAAAAGATCTGTAATATTTTCTAAAACTTCAAGTTCTTCTTCTTCATTTATATTTCCCTCATACGCCATTTCTAGCATTTCATGTATAAAGTAGAGGATCATCTCAATCTGGAGTTTTGAAGCTAAAATCTCAAATCCGATACTTTCGATATCGGAATTGGCATCTTTTATAATATTACTCATTTTTTGTATGATTTTTTCACTGTATTCGGCATTTTTACGCATTTCCTGTGAAAGTGTAGAGAAAGAGACACCCTCTTTTTTGATTTTGTATGATTCAATGGAAGCATTTAAAGAGAGAAGTCTTATCTCTTCTGCGAGTTCATATATAAATTTCGATTTTTTATCCAGAGTGTTGTTCAGTTCCAGAAACATCTCTACTTTTGAAAAGATTGTTTCAAAATATCTTCCCAATCTTGAAAAAACCGTTTGAATTGAACAGAGAAGATCTACAAATTTTTCACTTTCAATAGATTTTTGGCTTACGATTCCACATAGCTTGTCTTTTTTCTCTTTTTCAAGCTGCATTTGCCTCGATTTCATCTCTTCAAAAAAGATTTTCTTTTCAAACTCTTCATAGTTTGAAAATCCGAGAGAATTTAATGTCTCGATAAGATATTCGAGAGCTTTTTCCATACCCTCTCTTATCTCTATATTTTTCATCTTTTCATAAAGCGAAGGTATAAGCTTGAAGTATTCAGAAGATGGTTTAAGTCTGATTGAGAGATATTTTTCTATATCCCCTTCTTTGTCAAAGAGAGGGAAAATAACCGCCAGAACCCAGTAATAGCTTCCGTCTTTTGCCATATTTTTTACATATCCGACAAAAGGTTTGCCATCTTTTATCGTATCCCATACCGCTTTGAAAACAGCTCTTGGCATATCCGGATGTCTTATGATATTGTGAGGCTTTCCGAATAGCTCATCTTTAGGGAACTTAGATACTTTTATAAAGACATCGTTACCTGAGAGAATGATACCTTTTTTATCGGTAGTGGAAAAGAAAAGCTCATCTATTTCGAATTTTGACTCGATATTTTTTGGAGCTATTCCTCTTCTGTTATAATTGAACATTGTAAACCTCTGTTATTTTTTTGTAGCGACAATCATATATATTTTTGTCAGTATATTTACAAGTTTTTCCGTATTTTTGGTGATTTCATCAATTGTTGAAAAAACCTTTTCGCTATATTTATCTGTTTTTTCTGATATTGCTTTTTGGCTAAGGTTATGTATTTTTTTATGATAATCTTCTGTTTCGCCAAGTAAGGATATAACTTCGTCACCATATTTTTGTAGCTGTTTTACAGCTTCTGTTGAGTAGAACCAAGAACCGAATTTACATGTAGTATAGTCAACCAGATCGATACCGGCGCCTCCTTCGAGTACTTTTGCCAGATCGGAGATATATGTTGAGTGTTCTATTATAGCGTTCAATATTTCTGTTTCTATCTCTTCATCCGCTTTTGAAAATTTGTCCCATGCATTTTTTGTTTCATCTATTGACTCAAAAATTTTCTCTTCTATATCTTCTGCCAGCTCATCTACTTTTTTGAGTTCATCATAAAGAACTTTTACGTTATCTTGAAGCTCTTTTGCATTCTCTTTCTGTTTTGATGTAAGATCTACCTGGTGTTCGATAAGATCCGTTACTATATTGTTTGAATATTTTATTTTGGAGAAGATTTTTGCTACGCTTGCGGCACCTTCGGCACTGTCTTCAACAATATTTTTCGCTTTGGATACGACCTTTGCCGTGTTGTCCATTTCGTCCATAACGGAAATTGTTACATCCCTTATCTCTGAAGCGCTTTTAGAAGTTTTTTCCGCAAGTTTTCTAACTTCATCAGCAACAACTGCAAAACCTCTTCCCACTTCTCCGGCACGAGCAGCTTCAATAGCCGCGTTTAGAGCAAGAAGGTTTGTCTGTTCGGTAATTTCCAGTATTACATTCAGAACATGGTCTATTCCGCTTATTCTTCTTTTTAGCTCTTCTGTAGTTGAAGTTAGATTGTCCATAACCGCTACAGAGTTGAGTATATTGTTATTTGTTTTCTGTAGAGTCTCTTCACCTTCTGATACAAGGTCGTTGGCTTTTTTCTGAGACTCTCCTATTTCGTTTATAGCATAGAGCAGCTTTTCAGAGACGCTTTTGTTTTCTCCTGACAGATTGTTTATTTTCTGAAACATATTTTCAAACCCGTCAAATCTGTTTTTGAGTTGAAAAATATCGATACAGGCAACAGCATTTTTATATATGCTTTTGGCAATATCTTCGTTTCCTTCCAGTCGTTCCTGATTCTCTTTTTCTAATTGGGCAATTTTCCTTTTCAGATGCTCTATCTCATACTCTTTTTTTTCCAGTTTTGATTTTAGTTTGTCGATAGTTTCTTGCATCTCTTTTTCTGTTTTTGCCATGACTTCTCCTTATTTTTTAGAAAATGCTGCAAAGATTTTTTCCATTTTTTCTTTCAAAACTTCTGCAGGGAATGGTTTGACTATATAGTTGTTAACTCCGGCTTTTATAGCCATTATTACATTTTCTTTCTTTGCTTCGGCAGTTACCATCAATATAGGCAGATGTTTTAGATTAGGGTCTTTTCTGATCTCTTGAACCATTTCAAGTCCGGTCATATTGGGCATATTCCAGTCTGTAACAACAAAGTCATATTTTTTTGTACGAAGTTTCTGAAGACCTACTTGTCCATCTTCCGCCTCGTCTATATTTTTATAACCGAGTTGATTTAAAAGATTTTTTATAATTCTTCTCATTGTGCTCATATCATCAACTACAAGAATTTTTATATTTCTATCGGGCAGTGCCAATTTATCCTCCTGAATTTCTCATTTTTTTATTGCATATTCATGTACTATATGTAATAGGTCTTTTGTGTCAAATTTAACCAAATGCGCATCTGCTTTTACATATTTTGCTTTATCTACAGTTGCTTTATCTGATAGAGATGTGTTTATTACAACCGGAACTTTGGAGAATTCCGGATGCTCTTTTATCTTTTTTGTAAAAGTGAGTCCGTCCATGCCGGGCATCTCTATATCACTTATTATGAGTTGAATCTTGTCGGTAATATCTACTCCCTCTTTTTGTGCCTCTTCATATATATTTTGTAAAAATTCGAGTCCTTCAAGTCCGCTTTGTACCTCATATACCTTGTGGCCGTCTTTTTCCAAAATATTTTTTATTATTCTTCTTGCTACGGGACTGTCGTCAAGAATAAGAATATTGTAGTGTCCTTTTCTCTCTATTCCTTCAGCTATCTCTTCGCTTAAACTGAATACTTTTATCATTCCAAGTTCGTCGAGTATTCCTTCAAAGTCAAGAAGCAACAGAAGTTTTCCGTCTTCTATCTCTATTACACCAACTACTTTTCCTCCCAGTTTTTCATCTATACTTGCCGGAGGTTTTTTTATATCGGTCCATTTTATTCTTCTTATTCTCTTTGCTTCATGAATAACGATACCCATTATTTCTCTTAAAAACTCCATAACAATTACATATTTTCCGGCATTTTCAGGTTCATTTATCTTCATCCATTTTGCTAGATTGATAATGGGTATGACATTGTCTCTTATTTTTGCCAGTCCTTCGACTTCATCAGGCATTCCCGGGGATTTGAAGATATTTTCCGGTTTTTGTATCACCTCTTTGACTTTAGCAACGTTTACTCCAAGAACCCATTCGTAAATATCGTTGTTTTCAATAACTTCAAACATTCTAAAATCGATAATTTCAAGTTCATTTGCACCTGTTTCCAATATTTTTGGCAAAAGATCTTTATTTTTCATCAGTAACCTCTTCCGTGAATTTTTCTATTCCTCTTCCTCGTTTTTTTTGCTGAAAAGCTTTTCGATATCGAGCATTATCAGAAGATCCCGGTTTCCCTCTTCATTGTCTGCCAAAACGACGCCGGTTATATATTTGGGGTCTATACCGATGGAGTTCATAGGAGGAGAGTGAATATCTTCAGGATTTATGGAAGTTGCTCCCACAATCTCATCTACAGTTAGTCCAATATTTCCCAGATCAGAATCTATTACGAGGATGAATTCTCTGCTTTCTTCGCTATCGCTTTCAAGCCCGAGCATCTTTTTAAGATCTACAACAGGAACTATGCTTCCTCTGAGATTCATGACTCCTAAAATATACTCTTCTGTTTTAGGGACAGGAGTAATATCCATATGTTTAGTAATTTTGATAACGTTTTTTATATCGATTCCTACGAGTTCATCATTTAATCTAAAGGATATGACACGCTCTTCTGTATTGATCTCTTCAACAATATCCTCTTTAATACCGAGTACTTCCGTTTCCGTCATCAGACCACTCCTGTCAGTTCGCTTTTTTTGTCGTTTATAAGAGAGTTAATATCCAGAATCAGTACAACTTTACCGTCACCCGTAATTGTTGCACCTGCGATTCCTTTTGCATCACTTAGTAGTTCACCTAAAGGTTTTATAACTATCTCTTCTTCACCGTACAGTTCATCTACCGCAATTGCCAGACTTTTTTCTCCCACATTAACTATTATTATAAACTTGCTTTTACCGCTCTCTTCTATATCAAACAGTTCATTTAGACTGAACATAAGATATACATCATCTCTAAGCATCAATGATTTAAAGTGTCCCACGTTTTTTATTTTTTCTGAGTCATATTTTATTATCTCCGCCACAGAAAATAGCGGAATTGCAAAAATCCTGTTGTTTACACCAACCATAAGTGTTCTGATAATGGCGACTGTCAACGGCAGCTTCATAACAATTTTTGTACCTCTGCCTTTTTCACTGTCAACCTCTATGGTTCCTCTCAGAGAATGAATGGTTGAGGCTACAACATCCATTCCTACCCCTCTTCCCGATACGTCGCTAAGTTCTTCAGCAGTTGAGAAACCGGGAAGGAAAATAAGCTCAAAAACCTCTTTATCATTCATGTTTACACTTTGCTCAGGTTTTATAAGCCCCTTTTCAATAGCTTTTTGTTTTATTATTTCTGGGTCTATTCCTTTTCCGTCATCTTCTATTGCTACAATTATTCTGTCGCCTTCCTGAAAAGCCGAGAGTTTTATCGTTCCGGTTTCACTTTTACCTGCTTTTTTTCTCTCCTCAGGCGTTTCAATACCATGGTCTATAGAGTTTCTTACCAAATGAATAAGCGGGTCTTCCAGTTTGTTGAGAATTGATCTGTCTATTTCCGTATCTTCACCTTCTAGTTCAAGACGGATATTTTTGCCAAGTTTTTTAGAGAGGTCTCTGACGATTCTCGGAAATTTGCTGAAAATCTTCTTTACCGGCTGCATTCTTAGTTTCATAACCGCTTCTTGAAGATCGCTCACTGATCTGCTCATGCCGGCTATGGCTTCTGAAAGCTCTTCCGCTGTTTCCATATCTCCCTGAACATTGGAAAACCTGGAAGCGAGTTTAATTATGCGGTTCCTATCCAAAACCAGTTCCCCGACAAGATTCATTAAAATTTCAACTCTGTTAATATCTATTCTTATTGTTTCTACCTCTTCTTTTTTAGGCTGTTTTTTTGTTTTCTTTTTTTCGGTACTCGGAGTTTTTTTCTCTACGGCTTCTACCTCTGCTTTCTTTGATATTTCAGGAGTTTCTTCAGATTTTGTTTCTTCGGTTATCATTTCTTCGATCAGATCTTCAACCTCTTTTCCTTCTTCAACAAGTTTTTCGAGTTTTTCAACTACGCTCATATCCCTTTCATCAGGAGGAAGAAGTATGATTTCATCTAGTATCTGGGCAAAATTTTTACCTGGATATTTAATAATGAGGTTTTGTATATCCGGATCAACTCCTTCTTTGAAAACAATTTTTATATTTTTCTGCTCCTCTTTCTCTTTTGTGCCAACTTTTTCTTCTATACGTTCATCACCGGACCAAAATATCTCTTCTTGAGAATTGGTTTCGGGATTTGTTCTGACTATCTCTCCTGAAAGAAGTTTTTCAAGCTTATTCAAAATTTCTGCGATATCCTCTTTATCAGGGATCACCCCCTCTTCTTTAAGGGATATGATACCGTTTTTTAGCGTATCTATACCTTCTAGAATAATATCCATTTTATCGGAGTCGAGTTCCATCTCGTCATTTCTTAATTTGTTAAAGATGTCTTCTATTTTGTGTGCAAGCTCTATTATACTTTCGAGTCCCAAAAATCCTGCTCCGCCTTTAAGCGTATGCATTCCTCTGAATATTTTGTTGAGTAGATCTTTATCGGTAGGATTCTCTTCTAGTTCAACCAGATCCTGGTCCAGACTCTCCAGTATCTCTTCTGCTTCAAGCATAAATTCGTCAAAAATTTCTTTCATATCTTCGCTAAATTCTACTCTCATAATACGCCTTTATATTCCAAATTCTTTTAAAATATCGTCAACGTCCTTTTGCTCCACCTCATTTTCCCAGGCAAACTCCTCTTTGCTTTTTATAAACTCCTTGCTTTTTGTATCTACGTCTTTTTCTGAGATGCCAATTTGCGTACCTGTTTCATCAATCAATTTTTCAAGTCTCTTTAAAAAAGAGTCGATTTTAAGGAGTCTTTGTGCAAATATGTCCTGAAACTGTGCTTCCGATAAAATTCGTGTAAGGTTGTTTTTCATTTTTTCTATATCTTCGGAGTTTTCTCTGTCAGTGTGGGTGTTTTGTAAATTTTTTTCTATGCTATTTAGAAGTGTTAAAGTTTCATTTGTACACTTTAAAATATTTTCAGCCGCTTTTTCACTCTCCTGTGCCGCTTGCTGCAGATGACTGCAGGCCGTTTCAATATACTCTTTTTCTTTTGCCAGAGATAGAAAAATTTTTTTAAAATCTTCAATTTTTTCCACAGGCGGCAAAGAGTTGCTGTTTTTGATATTTTCCATTAATGCCTCTAAATGTGATGTAGGTTACCCTATTATCGGATAATTAGATTTAATTTTAAATAAAACAGACAAATTTTCTTGAAATTAAATCAAGAGAATATATTGTTGTTTTAAGGAAACAGTATCAAAAAGAGACTTTTTTAACTAAAGGCACGAGTTTTTATATGTTTAAATTATATTGAAACTTTTAATCAGTATAATTTTTGAAAAGCAGTGATTTAATGTTTAGAGTCTAATATATAAGGAAAATTAGTGTTATGAAAACCAGGAGCAGAGCGTTATTTTTTTGGTTAACTGGAATTTTGGCGGTTTTATTTCTTGTAGGTTTTGTCCATATAAAATTTACTGAATATAAGTATATCGAGAATCTGTCGAAAATAGCACAACTGACGGAACATGAAATACAAAAAGGAAAAATTGCTACAACCGTCTTAGATAAAAGGTTTGCAAGAAATGTATCACAAGAGTGTGAAAAATTGGTAAAAAAGATAGATAGACTGGAAAAAAACGAATATACTGAAAAAATCCACAATCTATTTAAAGAAACATCAACGATTCTTGAAAATTATGCAAATGGTGATTTAAGCGCTGCTGACGCCAGAAACAAGCTATCAAATCTTATGCAAAAGACAAAAAAACTGAAGCAAAAAATAGAAGCGGATGGTTCGCGGATATTTTCTGTTGCCGATTTTATTTTAATCGTGCTTACTATTGTTATTATCGTTTTTATGGCAATCATTTTTTTATTATTTTCCAAAGAGTCTCAAAACAGCGAGAAAAAACTCATAGATCTTTTATCAAACATAGAAAAAGGAGAAATTTCACAATATCTTACGCTTAAAAATAGTAAAAAAAGCGGAGTTTTCGAAAAAGAGATCGAGTCCTTTCTTAAATGGATTAGCGGTTTTTTAAACTCCGTCTCCAAAACCTTGAACAGAGTCTCAAAAGACTCTTTATTGATGATAAACGCCCTTGCCGATATGAAGGAGAAAAACAGAGCGATAGATACAAGCTCATTTGAACTTTCATTGTCTTCAGAAGTGTTGTCAAACTCCGTAAATAACGTAAACAGGCAGATAAAGAGTGTTTTTGATACAGTAAAAGATATAAACCTCAAAGCAAAAACCGGTTCAAAAGTTATAGAAAACTCTATTTCAAATGTACAAAATCTTGCTGACGAGGTAATAGAGCTTAAAAAAAGGGCACAAATACTTACAAAAGAGTCTGAAAAAATAGAAGAAGTGGCTGATACTATAAAAAGTATCGCAGACCAGACAAATCTACTGGCCCTCAATGCTGCAATAGAAGCAGCAAGAGCCGGAGAACATGGAAAAGGTTTTTCCGTAGTGGCTGATGAAGTAAGAAATCTGGCAAACAGTACATCTGTGTCAGCTCAAGAGATTGCGGATATTATAGTTTCCGTAACGGAAGCTATAGTAAATCTTTCTGATGAACTTGAAAAAAGAAGCAATGAAGCTATTGAAGTAAAAGAGAGTATTAACAGTACCGGTGACGTTTTTGAATCCATCGAAGAGAATATTGATAAAGTTACACATACTGCGGAACATATAACAAAACTTGTCGATGAACAAAAAGGGGCGCTAGACATTGTTAAAGACAGTGTAATCACTATTAGAGAAGAAGTGAGTGAATTTGCTGATGTTTTAAGTTTTCTTGAAGAGGAAATAATTCAGATAGCAAATGGGATGGCTGTTTTGGAAAAAACAGTATCAGAATATAAATCTTTTGACGAAAAAGTTGTATCAAAAGGGAAAATTCTTTTTTTAGAGATTATTGCAAAAATTATGAAAGATGAGAAAGTTTTAAAAGAGAAAATTGACGAATTTGAAAAATGGCTCAGAACAGAGTTTAGCTCTGTTTTTATAAATATGCCTGAAAAAGAGAATCTTTTTGATGAGTTAGAAAACAGTTTTAATGAAATAGAAAAAAACATTTTCAAAATATCAAAATGTTTTAAAGAGACAGAAGTAAAAAGAGATAAAAAAGTTTTTTCAGATTTAAGATCCCAAATAGAGAATGTGGAAAATATTTTTGAAAAGACAGAGTCTATTCTGAAAAAAAGATAGAGGGATTTTATGCAGTTTGAGATAGGAAAGAGATACAGTGCGAAATTTTTTATCCCCAGAAAGTGCAACGAGTTAAATATTTTAAAAGAATTCGTTTTTTTATTCAGTCTCAAGGTTTACGATATAAAGAGTGATTTTATTGTTTTTACTGCACTAAACCCCATAGAGAGTATAAAGATTTTTAAAAAAAATAGTAAATTTTATGTTTATCTACCAAAAGAAGAGAGATTTTATGAATTTATTCTATTGGATAAGGAGAGTGAAAAGATAAAAGCCAAAATGTCAGATTCCGGAACTTTCAAAGAAAGAAGAGAGTTTGAGAGATTTTCTTTATGTCCCGAAAGGTTTGGAGCTATAGAGATTTTCAAAGAAGGAATCAAACTAACTGACAAAGGTTATATCGATGATATCTCCGCATGCGGTGTTAAGATACGCGTAGAGGAGTTACTGGATCTTGAGAGTGTTGATAGGATAGATATTTACAATAAAAAAGAGGATTTTCGTATAAATCTTCAACTTGATGTGGTATCATACGAAAAAGATAAAGACCAAACTATTATAAGGGGTAAAATACTCTCTTCCAATACAAATATGATGAGACTGTTGGCGGAAGTTTATATAGAAATGTCAAAAGATGTTATGAAAAAAGGGTATAAAATTGGCTGAAGAGAACAAAACCTCGAATCTGAAGGGAATAGAAAAAGCGGCGATTTTTCTTTCCGCACTGCCGGAGGAGAAAACCGTAAAAATTTTTAAACTTTTAAAAGAGCATGAGATAGAGCGTATTATAAAAACGTTACTTTCGATAGAAACGCCCTCAAAAGAGACATTGAAAAATATACTGGAAGAGGCCTATGCTTTTTTAAGAGAGGTTTCACCTATAAAGCTGGCTCCGGAGCATCTTAAAAATATTTTAGAGAGAGCCCTTCCTCCCGATGTTCTTGAAAAACTTTTAGAAGATACTTTCAACTCTCAGGAAGGCAAAGAGATATTCAAAGAGCTGGAACGTCTTGATTCGAAAGTAGTAGCTAATATCATAAAAGATGAACACCCTCAGGTGGTTGCGCTTATCTTGTCTCAGATAAAATCTTCCAAGGCGGCAGAAATACTTCAATATATACCCAAAAGAGTTGGTGTTACAAATGTTCAGGAAGAGGTTATAAAAAGAATCGCTTCCATAGAAAAAATCTCCAATCAAACTCTAAAAGTTGTAGCGAGCACATTAGAAGAAGAGCTTCTTACAATAGGTGCCGGAAAAGAGGAGGCTTTAAGCGGTATAGACATAGCAGCGGAGATTGTGAACTCTCTGCCGAAAGATATTCAACAGGAAATTCTTGACGATATCAAGAAAGAGAACGAGATACTTGCAAACAATATCGAAGAGAGAATGTTCAAATTTGAAGACATTATCAAACTTGACAATAAAGCCATTATTGAAATTCTTAAAAATGTTGATAAAAATGAGCTTCTCGTTGCGCTCAAAGGAGCTCCTGACGAAATCTTGAATAAATTCCTATCCAATATGTCAAAACGTGCAGCAGAGATGTTTGTAGAAGATATGGAAGTTCTTGGACCGATGAAAAAGAGTGATGTAGAAAAAGCGCAGAAAAAAATCATAGAAGAGATAAAATCTCTTATCAACAAAGGCATCATAGATTACGGTTCTGGCGAAGAGTATATATAATAAATCCGGATAATTCACAGCAACTTTCACATAAAAAAGACAAAATGTGATAAAATAGTGGATTTTTTTAAGAAAAATAGCCGTTTTTCCCCCTAAAACCCTTGAAAATGCCCCAAATTATCTGTATAATAAAGTTAATTTTGAGAATTCGCAAGGGTTTTAATGTCTGAACAGGATTTCCTCTCCCAGGATGAAATAGACGCACTTCTTGGCACTGACCAAGAAGAGACCATTGAAGAGAAAAGCGATACCGCTCCTTTTGATTTCAGTGAAATCGAAAGTATCAAAAAAGGCGGGTTGCCAGGTCTAGAACTTATTTATGAGAGATGGATAAAACTATTTAGAGACGAAGTCCGAAAAATTCTTCCGCGAATCAATATGGTCTCCAAAGAGAATATCTATATAACCAGATTTAATACTTTCATGTCAAAAATTCCTATGCCTTCAAGCTATACAAATATTACTATGAAACCTCTTAAAGACAACGCACTTTTTGTTGTTGATGCAAGACTTGTATTTACTGTTGTAAGTGTGCTTTTTGGAGGTCCTGCAAAGCCTTTCAAAGTGGAAGGAAGAGAGTTTACCAAGCTTGAAATACAGATTATTTCAGATTTTATTGATACGGCTCTTTCTACTTTTGAAGAGATATGGAAAAAAATCTATCCCATAGAGATTGAAAAAAAGGCTATAGAGCTAAATCCTACACTTGCAAGAATAGCTTCACCAAATGAAAAAGTTGTAGTAGTTGAATGCAGTATAGATATTGACGGATATGAAGCTCCTCTTTTTTTCTGTTTTCCGCAAGGCATGTTTCTGCCTATAAAAGATATTGTTTATACTGAGATGGGCGGTGAAGAAGATACTTTATGGAAAGAGAATCTGATCGGCAAGCTAAACTCTTTAGAGGTAAATGTAACATTGGAACTTTGCCGACAGACGTTTCTTTTAAAAGAGATACTCCGCTGGAATGAAGGTGATGAGCTTATTCTCAATAAAGATAAAGATAGCGATCTTAAACTTAGAATAGAAGAGAGCCCGAAATTTTACTGTAAGATGGGAAAAATAAAAGATAGATATGCGGCACTTGTTAAAGAACCCATTGTGAAGGAAAATGATGAGTGAAGAAAAAAATATAAATGAAAACGATACGCAAGAAAAAGAGCAAGAGAGCAGCGAAGATATTTCCCAGGAAGATCTTGCTGCACAATGGGAAGAGCAGATGAGTGAAAGTACAGAAGAAGAGGGTGTTGATCAAGAAGCTCTTGCTGCCCAGTGGGAACAGGAAGCCGTTACAGAATCTAACGAAGAGGTCTCTCAGGAAGATCTTGCTGCACAATGGGAAAAGGAAGCGCTGGGGCAGGAAGCAGCTCCCTCTTATGAAGGATATGAAAAAAGCGAAAACTCAAGACTTTCGCTCCTTATGGATATACCTCTTGAAGTTACGGTAGAGATAGGTTCAACCAAAATGCCTATAGAAGAGGTATTGAAATTGAATCCAAACAGCGTTATAGAACTTGATAAGTTTATCAGTGAGCCTGTTGATCTTAAAGTAAACGGGAAATTGATAGCAAAAGGTGAGCTTTATACTGTAAAAAACAGTTTCGGTATTAAAATTACAAATGTTATAACACCTGAGGAGAGAATGAAACTCCTCGACAGAGAATAAGGAAAAAAATGGCACTCAATATCCAGTCATTGTATGTTTTGGCAACCGGTAGCGCAAGAGCTATGGAGCAGGCCGATACTACCGCAAACAATATAGCCAATGTAAATACTCCGGGTTTTAAAAAACTGCTGCTTAAAGAGATGAGCCAGAGAATTCCGCAAAATGGTGGAGATACAAACCATCTTTTTGTTTTTTCCAGATTTGAAGATACTCCTGTGATAACTGAACAAGGAGCACTGAAAAAGACAGAAAATCGGCTTGATTTTGCGATTGAAGGAAGCGGTTTTTTTGTAGTAAAAGCGGGAAACGAAGAGATGCTTACAAGAAACGGCCACTTTTTCCTAAATGAAGAGGGTTATCTGATAGATGCTAAAGAAAATTTCGTTTTGAATGAAGAGGGGGAAAACATTCAGCTTGAACTCAAAGGAGAGTTTACGGTTACCGAAGACGGAACTCTTTTTCAAAAGGGTGAAGTTATATCAAAAATAGCGGTACGAAACTATGATGGTGTTGAAGCTGTAGGAGACTCATACTACAGACCCAAGGGAGAAGAGACCGAGGCCGATTTTAAAATGCTTCAGGGATTTTTGGAAGGTTCCAATGTGAATGCGTTAACGGAGATGACAAATCTCATAACTGCGCAAAGAAGATTTGGCATATATGCAACTCTGATGAAATCACTGGATGCGCTTGAGCAGAAAACAAACGAGATAGGAAGAGCGTAAATCGAGTGTGGGTGTGAGTAGACAACAGACAGTAAAAAAGGAGAGAAGATGATCAGGGCATTATGGACTTCCGCATCGGGAATGCAGGCACAGCAGACAAATCTGGATGTGGTTTCGAACAATATAGCAAATGTAAATACGGTAGGATTCAAACAGAGCAGGGCGAATTTTGAAGATCTTATATATCAAAATATAAAAGACCCGGGCGTAATGAGTTCGAATGAGAATAGAGTGCCCTCAGGCATACAGATAGGTCTGGGTGTAAAACTTTCCGATGTAAGCAAGATATTTTCGCAGGGGAGTCTTAAAAAAACCGATAGAGATCTTGATGTGGCGATAGAAGGAAAGGGATTTTTCAAGATAGAATTGCCGGGAGGAGGCGAAGCTTATACCAGAGCTGGTAATTTCCAAATAGATAACGAAGGATACCTTGTAAATCCGGAAGGATACAGGTTGACACCCAATATTCAGATAAATGCTCCCGAGACGATGATAAGTCTTTCAATCAGCCCTAATGGAAAAGTGACAGTTGTAAGAAATGAAGGTGGAGTCCAAACGGTTGAAGAACTTGCCGATATCAAACTTTACAGGTTTATAAATCCTGCCGGTCTCAAAGCTCTGGGACAAAATCTTTTCGTACCTACGCAAGCTTCCGCAGAAGCCATTGAAGGGGATCCCAATACAGACGGTTTTGGTAAACTTTCTCAGGGTTTTTTGGAAAACTCGAATGTAAATATAGTCGATGAGATGGTAAACCTGATCGTCGCACAACGGGCATATGAGATAAACTCAAAAGGTATAACGACTGCAGATGAAATGCTTAGAACTGTATCTACACTCAAATCGTAATATATTTTGGGGAAAAACATTTTTTGTTTTTCTCCTTCTGCTAATCTTCAACACATCTGTTTTTGCAAAAATAGAGATAGTGATAAAACCTTTTGCAGAAGTAAAAAAACAGTCTGTTTATATAGGTGATATCGCAGATATAAAAGCAGCTCCCGAGAAAAGAAATTTTGTAGATTTCATAAAAAATCTTGAAATCTCAAAAGCTCCCAAAACCGGAAAAAAGATAAAAATAGAAAAAAAACGCGTTTCAGAGGTTCTGAAAAAAAATTATATAGAATTGAATAATGTGGTTTTAAAAGGCTCAGACTATGCTATAGTATCAAGAGTTTCAAAAAATATAACGCCTCAAAATATAAAAAAAGATATAGAGAGGTTTATTGTAAAAAAATACCCCAATATAAAAATTGTCTCCATTTCTGTTCCGAGAAAAGAGTTTAAAATTTCCGGTGAAAAAATTTCAAATAAGATTTTGACAAAATCGGTTACCTCTACACACCTTTATCTTGAATACAGAATATATGCAGACGGAATTTTGTACAAATTGGTTCCCGTAACCGTACAGGTAGAAAAAGTTGTAAAAAAAGTTGTGGCAAAAAGGGATATACCAAAAGGAAAAGTGATAGACCCGGCGGATATAGAAAGTATTGAAGTAATCAGCAAAGGCAGAAGAGATACAAATCTGAAAGTAGATGATATAGTGGGTAAAAGAGCAAAAAGAGATATAAAAAGGGGAAGTGTTATAAAAACCTACCATATATCTCCAAATTATCTTGTTTTTAAAAGAAAAAACGTAAAAATAGTCTATATCAACGGCCCGATACATATAGAAACTGTAGGACTTGCTTTGGAAAACGGAAGTAAAGGGGATATAATAAGGGTTAAAAATATTTCAACGAACAAGGTTTTACTATGCAAAGTTACGGGACCCGGAAAAGTAGAGTTTTCTGCTTATCGGCCATAATGGCATTATCTTTTTTATTTGCCGGATGTTCTTCAAAAAAAAATCCTCCTGCGCCGGTAGATCTGACTCCACCCAAAGTAGAGGAACAAAAAAGAGACAAAACGCCTGGTTCATTGTATAGCGGGTATGATAATCTTTTTTCTGATGACAAAGCACATAACGTGGGAGATATAATAACGATAAAAATTTCTGAAAATATAAGCGGTTCGGGTAGTGCAAATACGAAAGCCTCCAGGGACCATAATATGGACATGAGTTTTCCTTCCGCTACCGTTATGGATAAGCAGGTACCAAACAAAACAACAGTTTTTGGGCTTAAGCAGGGATCAAAAAACAGTTTTCAGGGTTCAGGAGATACAAAAAGAAACGCAAAACTTATAGCAACAATTTCTGCAAGGGTAATAAAGGTCTATCCGAACGGAAACCTCTATGTAAAAGGTAAAAAATATATCAAAATAAACGAGGATACACAGGTTCTTGTGATCTCAGGTATAATAAAACCGAATGACATTGGACAGGACAACTCTGTGGATTCGTCAAAAATTTCTGATATGTATGTGGAATATAACGGAGAAGGCTTTATGGCGGATAATCAAAAGCCCGGATGGCTTTCCCAGTTTATTATGAAAATATGGCCGTTTTAGATATAATTTATAAAAAAATGTGTTAAGACAGTATTGTAAAGGTCAAAATGAAAAGATTGTCCAAAACTCTTTTTTTACTGTTTTTTCTTTTTTCCGTAACTCTTATTGCCGAAAAAGTAAAAATTGGAAGCGAAGTCAATATTGTCGGAGTCAGAACCAACTACCTTACAGGATACGGAATAGTAGTCGGTCTGAACGGCAGTGGAGACGGTACTACAAGCAAATATACACTTTTGAGTATTGCAAATATGCTTAAAAAGATGGGTATTTATATAAACCCACGAGATGTAAAAACCAAAAATGCCGCTGCGGTTATTGTTACTGCAAATATGCCTCAATTTGCAAAGAGTGGAATGACATTTGATGTTACGGTCTCTTCTTTGGGAGATGCAAAAGATATAGGAAACGGTGTTTTGATAAGAACTCCTCTAAAAGGTCCGGATGGGAAAATATATGCTTTTGCACAGGGTCCTGTCTCTACCGGAGGGGGGTTCAGTGAATCCAACAAAGGCGGCAAAGTTCAGAAGAATTTTACTACAACGGGTGTTATACCAAACGGAGGGATTATAGAAAGAGACCTTCCTTTTGATTTTTATGAGATGAACAGGCTCGTTCTGACTCTGAAACACCCAGATTTTTCCAAAGCGGATACTATTGCAAAAAGTATAAATGAAAAGTTTGGAAAAGAGTTGGCAAAAGCTGAAGATTCGGCAACCGTTGCAGTGAAGTTTCCCGAAAGTTCAGACAGAGTCGATTTTGTATCACGTATACTTAACATCGAAGTTGAAAGCAGGTCGGAGCCCACTGTGGTTATATATGAAAGAACCGGTACAGTTATAATGAGCGGTGATATCAAGATAGATACTCCAGTTTATGTGTCTCACGGAAATATTTATGTTTCAATAACAAAGAAACCGGTTGTTTCACAGCCTCCGGCATTTTCAGGAGGTCAAACGGTACAGGCAGAAGAGGTGGTCACAGAGGTAAAAGAGGAGAGTGGCAGAATCTTTGCCATAGAGTCCCCATCTTTGAAAGATCTGGTAAAAGCTCTAAATGATCTTGGAATTTCTCCAAGAGACCTTATAGCAATTCTTCAGGCTATCAAAAATGCCGGCAAACTTCACGCCAAAATAGTCATAATGTAGGGGGGATTTTATGATAGAAAAAGTTTCACCGTCATACTGGGATATACAGAGCGTTTCACAGATAAAAAGCGCATCAGAAGCGGCAAAAGCCTTTGAAACAGAATTTATCAGGATGTTTTTAAAAGAGGTAAGAAAAGAGTTGGGTTCAGGAGTTGTCGGGTCCTCTTTTTCCTCAAAAATGTATCTTGATATGTTTGATATGCAGCTTTCAAAGACAATTGCAGACAGCTCGGGACTTGGAATCAAAGAGTATATAGAAGAGGCTATAAAAGCGTATGAGACAAACAGTAAAAAGAGTTGAGAAATAGATGGCAGAAACTTTGACTCTTTTTTTCAATAAAGTTCAGAAACATTCAGATGCTATTATTGTAGTTTTGATCCTGGCTATTTTGGCATCTATGGTTCTTCCTATATCTCCATGGATGCTTGATATTTTGCTAACCGGCAGTATTACGTTTTCTCTTATAATGCTGATGTCAACCGTATATGTGGGCAATCCTTTGCAGATAACCTCTTTCCCTTCCCTTTTACTTATGGCTACGCTTTTTCGACTCTCTTTGAATGTTGCATCTACAAGAAGAATACTTCTGCATGGGCATGAAGGGCCAGATGCTGCAGGTAAAGTGATAGAGAGTTTTGGTCAGTTTGTAGTCGGCGGTAACTATGTAGTGGGAATTATTGTTTTTATTGTCTTGGTGACAATAAACTTTATTGTTATTACAAAAGGTACGGAAAGAATCTCCGAAGTGGGAGCAAGATTTACCCTTGATGCGATGCCGGGTAAGCAGATGAGTATAGATGCGGATCTAAATGCAGGCGTTATAGATGAGCAGGAGGCCAAAAAAAGAAGAGAAGATATTGCAAAAGAGGCTGATTTTTATGGTGCGATGGATGGTGCCAGCAAGTTTATAAGAGGCGATGCGGTTGCCGGTATCATAATAACTCTGATTAACATTATAGGGGGTATTGCCATAGGTGTTTTCCAGCATGGTATGAATGTTGGAACGGCTGCAGCAAACTTCACTCTTCTGACAGTCGGTGACGGGCTTGTTAGTCAGATACCTGCACTCATTACATCCACTGCCGCCGGACTTATGGTGACAAGAGCAGTTTCCGAAGAGAATCTCGGAAAAGAGATATTTTCACAGTTGACCGGATATCCAAAAGCACTCTATATGGCTGCATTTGCCATAATCGTAATGGCACTGGTTCCCGGAATGCCGTTTCTTCCCTTTATGATACTGGGCTCCATAATAGCTCTTTCGGCTTATATGATGGAAAAAAATATAAAAGTCAGAGAAAAAGCCGAGGCGGAGAAGAAAGCCAAAGAGCTTATAAAAGAGGCAAGAGAGGAAGAGAAACCGGAAGATCTTATCGCTCAGCCCGAAACTATTACTTTGGAGATCGGATACTCTTTGATTCCCTTTGTTGACGAGACACAAAACGGGGAGATTATTAAAAGAATAAAATCCTTGAGAAAACAGTTGAGCAAAGAGTTGGGACTGCTCGTGCCTCTCATACATATAAAAGATAATCTTGAACTAAAACCCGGTGGCTACAGGATTCTCATAAAAGATATAGAGGTTGCGAGTTCTGAAGTGATTCCCGGGAAAGTGATGGCTATAGACACCGGTTCTACCAAGGGAAAAATAGAAGGAATCGAGACAAAGGAGCCCACTTTCGGTTTAAAGGCATACTGGATTGACGAAGATTTTAAAGATAAAGCAAAAATGTTGGGCTATACGGTAGTAGATATTCCGACTGTAATAATAACTCATATATCAGAGACCATAAAGCAGCACGCATTCGAAATACTCGGAAGAAGTGAGACAAAGGAACTGGTAGAAGGGCTGGCAAAGAAATATCCGATAGTCAAAGATATTGTTCCAGAGCAGGTGTCTTATTCTGTTTTGCACAGAGTTTTGCAAAATCTTTTGAGAGAGAATATTCCTATAAAAGATCTTCTCTCTATCATAGAAGCGCTTTCTGACAATATTTCCAAAACAAACGATCCTGATATTTTGACTGAACTTGTAAGACAGTCGCTTTCAAGGCTTATAACTTCTATTTATGCAAAAGATGGTACACTCTATGCATTGGCATTGGGAGTGAAAGCGGAAAACTATATTCATTCAAAAATAAAAGAGTATGAAGGGAGTATTCCCCCTTTAGAGCCCGAAATACTGCATAAAATTATACAAGATATCAGTACTCATATGGAGCAGTTTGTTTTAAATCAGGTATCGCCGGTACTGTTGACATCAGCAGCTATAAGAAGATATGTAAAACGGGTTATCGATCCATATTTGCCAAATGTTGCGATATTGTCTTATACGGAAATCGAGCCAAAAACAAAACTGAAAATTTTAGGCAAGGTTGAGATTAATGAAGATTAATCGATATGAAGGATATGACCTCGATTTACTCATACAAGAGGCAAAAAAAGAGTTGGGAGAGGATATTAAAATTCTCAGCTATGAAGTTGAAACCCAAAAAAGTATATTGCCTTTTAAGAAGAGAAAAAAATATATTCTTTTTGTAGAGGTTCCTACTGCCGAAGACGGCTTTATGGAGATTCTTTCAAAAGAGGAAAAATCCCATGAACTTGACAGGTTTTTAGAACAGATTGAAAAGATGATAGATAAAAAGATAGATTCGCTTAAAAGAAGCGAATCCTCTCTCTTGCCTGTACCCCCTCACAGTGGTACAAATACACATATCAATGAAGATCTCAGCGAATTTACAGGCGACTCAGTTGAGCTGATAAATCTTCTTATAAAAAAAGATGTTGAACCAGCAGCGGCAAAAATGATAGTCAAAGAGGCATGCGGCCTTGATATCGATACAAACAAATTTGATCTGAGCACTACTTTTTTCAAAGAGGCTCTGATAAAAGGGATCAAAAAATATATAAAATTCACAGGTCCTCTGAAAATCCAGAAAGGGGGGCTTAAAGTATTTGCTTTTGTGGGCCCTACAGGAGTCGGAAAAACAACAAACCTTTTTAAAATTGCATCAGAGCTTGTCATAAAACAGAATCTCAAAGTTGCTGTCATAAGCATAGATACCTTTAAAGTGGGAGCCATTCAGCAGGCCAGGGCTTATGCGAACATACTCAATATACCTTTCTTTGCCGTGACAGATTCAAAAAATCTCAAAAAAACGCTTTCAAATATGTCAGATATAGATGTGGTACTCATAGATACGGTTGGAAGAAGCCACTATGACTACTGGAGACTTGGTGAGATGAAGGAGATTCTGGGAGGCGGAAGCGATTTGATGGAGATACTTCTTGTTATAAGCTGTAACTACAAAAATTCTGAAGCTATGGAGATAGTCAACAGATACAGAACTTTTTTCCCTATAAGTTCGATATTTTTTACAAAGATAGATGAAACGTACAAGCCCGGGATTTTGGTTAATCTTCCTCTAAAAAGTGAAATTCCGGTATCTTTTATAAGTACAGGCCAGCGCGTACCGGAAGATATCCGGGTTTTGAACAGCGAAAGAATTGCAGATTATCTATTGGGTGAGTGATGGAAGATCAAGCTAAAGGTTTAAGAGAACTTGTAAGCCGGCACAAAACTCTTGTAAATAGCAAATATATCACTATTGCAAGTGGTAAAGGCGGAGTCGGAAAAACAAACTTTTCTGTCAATTTTGCATATACCCTGTCGAAAGTTTTCAGGAAAAAAGTGCTTTTGATTGATGCAGATATTGGTATGGCAAATGTCCATATCCTTTTAAATGCGGACCCTTCCAAAAATATGAAAAATGTTTTAAATGGTGAAAATCTTGAAAATGTCATCGTGAATTCAAAAGGCTTTGACGCGCTTTTGGGATTTTCGGGAGTCGATTCTATATCGGAAATGGACGAAACAAGTGTTCATGTACTGCTTAACGCCCTTGAAAAAGTTTCAAACAGGTATGACTATGTGATTATAGATACGGGAGCAGGGATAGATAGCAAAGTAGCAAGTTTTCTGCGTGCGTCGAGCAAATCTTATATCATAACAACACCGGAACCTACCGCCCTGATGGATGCATATGCACTTATAAAAACGGTTTATAATATCTATGGATACAGCAGGTTTAAGATAGTTGTAAATATGTGCAGAAGCAAAGAAGAGGGATATAACACTTTTTCAAAACTCAAAGTGTCCACCAAAAAGTTTCTCGGCATAGACCTGGAACTTATTGGTCTTCTTCCTGTTACAAACAACCTCAAAAAATGTGTCAAGAAAAAAGCACTGATAACAGAAAGTTTTCCTGCAGACGGTTTTACACAAGAGATAAAGAAGATATCAGCAATAGAGGTTGAAGAACCTGTGGACTCCCAACAAACACAAAACTTCTGGGGAAAAGTTTTTGATTTTCTCAAAAAACCGAGGGCATAGATGGATTTTGACAGAGATAAAAAACAGGAAATTATACTAGAACATACGCCACTGGTAAAAAAGGTGGCAAGCAAAATCTATTTCAAACTGCCCAAAGATGCCGGTATTGAGTATGATGATCTTGTAAATACCGGAATTATAGGTTTAATTAAAGCAATAGATATGTATAATAAAGACAAAGCCAAATTTTCAACATATGCATACATTAAAATAAGGGGAGAGATTCTAGATTTTCTAAGAAGCCTTCATATAGTACCTAGAAGTATGAGGGAGAAGATTAAAAAAGAGAGAGAGGAAAATCCGGATGCAAAAGAGACCCCTTTGTCAAATTTGGCTATAATGCTCAGTATGGAGAAAGCTCTTGGGAGTGACGGTTCGCTTAAAATATCTGATACTCTTGTCAGTGATGACAGAAGTCCGGAGGAAGAAGCGATTATAAGCGAAATGAGAGAACAGATAGAAGAGGCTATGCAAGAGCTCGGTGATAAAGAGCGGGCAGCTTTGCAGATGTTCTTTTTTGAAGAGAGAGAACCAAAAGAGATTTCACAGATTTTGGGAATTTCCCAATCCAGAGTTTCACAACTGAAATCACAGGCAATAATAAAAGTAAAAAAGATACTTACAAGACTGGAGCGTATTTAATGGTATTGCCAGGCGGTGTTGCCGAAAATATAAAACAGACCTCCATTACAGATACTAAAAAAACAAAAGCCCATAAGAATAGTCTATTGTCCGGGCTTTTCGAACATTTTATGAAACAAGAAAGCGCTCCTGCAAAAAAAGAGTTACCTAAAAAAAGAGCAAGCAAAACAGATCTGTCGTTTAATGATACAAATCCTTTGTCAACTATGCAGTTTGATAAAAAAAGTGCTGAAGTTTTGGTAAAAACAGAAAACAAAAACAGAAAAGATATATTTAACGAAAATGATATCCCTTTGATGGATACACCATTTTCCAAACGGGAGTTTTTGCATTTGGATTCGAATGTGTATCCAAGAAAAAATAGCGAAAATTTTAAAAACAGCATAAACTTCGAAAACAGTATTAAGCTTAATTTTGGTGAAACCGAAAAAGGCAAAGGGCCGGTTTTAGATGGAAAGATTTATAACAAAGAGGTTTTAACAACCGGTGTGAAAGCAAAAAGCTTTTCAAAAACAGAAATCCCGGAAAAAGAGATTTTTGATGTGGATGAAAAAAATATAAGAATTACACAAGAAAACAGGATATTTTTTCAAAACTCTTTTGATGAGAAAGAGAATATAAAAAACAGAGAGATAAAGAGAAAAGAAACAGAAAAAAATAGAGACAATCTTTTGGATTTTGATAATTTGCAAAAGAGTGTTTCCGAGGATATAAAAAAGATAGATACAATCGGTGTTCGAAACAGTCCGAATGTGAAAGCGACGGTTAGAAAAGATCCATATAAAGTTCAAAACATAGATATGGAAATTTTCCATAATGAGAATATAGAGAAAAAAACGGACTCTTTTTCAGGCAAAGATTTAAATTTATTAAAAGAGCATAATCCAAAAACAGAATCTTCAAAAAATAGTAAAAACAGTGAGGTTTTTGAAACAAAGATATCTTTTGAAGATAGCGAAAAAGTACTGTTTTCATCAAAAGAGAGTACCAAAAAGAGTGTTTTTTATGATGAAAACAAAAACGCAATTGAACCAAATTTTACCGAAAAAGAAAAAGTGCACCTTTTAGATAAAAAGCCGCAAAAAAACAGAGCTTTGACAAACAGCTATATTCAAAACAAAACGGATACAAAAATCAAAGAAAAAACTGCAGAAATTTTTGATTTAAAATCACAAAACGGTGATAACGTTACAAATCCGTATCTGCAAACCAGCAGAGTCGAACATCAATCTGCCGAAAAAAGTGATATCAAGGCTGCAAAAAACGCAAATGAAATGCAGATTACCCTTTTACAGAGTGACAATACCTCCTTTACGGATAGTAAAAGCTCAGGTTCGAATACTTCGGATAAAGAGCCAAAACATAATATGCCTTCCAACGAAAATAGATTTGAAAACACAGAGCCCAAAAAATTTGTTATCAATTTCAAATATCAGGATGTTACGATAAATGCGGTTATAAAAAACCAGCATCTCAATCTTTCGTTAAATGCAAACGGTACCATATTGATGCAAAACGCAGGTCTGGAAAAAGAGATACAGATGATCCTCAAAGAGAGTGGGTTTAAAAATTTTACCGTATCTCTCAGAGAAAAAAACAGAAAAGTTTATGAACAGACAATAGAGTATAAAACAGCAAAAAGAGACAAAAGCAGGATAGATGTCTTGGCATAAAAAATTTTTTCTTATACTCCCTTTCCTCTTTTTTTTCAATCTTCAGGCGCAAAATCTGTCCGATATAAACAGATCAGATAATAATGCTACCTCTGTAAAAGAGACAAATACCACAAAGAAAAAAGAACAGGAGAAATTTGTTTTCAAACAGGCTATGAGAGATTACAGGCTTGGTTCTTATTATGAAGCTGTGGACGAATTTTCCAAAATACTCTCGAACCCTGCTTCTCCCTATTATAAAAAATCTTTACTGATGCTTGGCAAAGTATATCTTCAGATCGGAAAACGTACAGGAATAAAGAAATATCTGTGGACAGCTGACGCTTTTTTAAACCTTTACGCCGGAAAGACAAAAAAGCTCGATTGGGATTACTACTATACAAAAGGAAACGTTTATGAGACTTTGGAATTTTATGATAAGGCTTATGCAAATTACAAAATAGCTCTTTTCAAGACAGACTCAAACGAAGAACAGATAAAAACTATAATAGCAATTATGAGAGTTGGGGTCTGGCTAAAAAGAAAGGATATAGTTACAAAATATGCTGTTGTTCTCAACATGTCAAAACTTAAAAAAGAGCACAGAAAAGAGCTGGATTTTTTAAAAGGAATGCAGTTCTTTACAAAAAAAGATTATAAAAAAGCATTCGAATTTTTTTTAAAAACATACAGAGAGTTTGAATCCTATCTGCTAGACAATCCTCAATATTATCTTCTTATAGCCGAAACTGCTTATAGAATGGGAGATTATAGTTTTGCCGAAAAACTTTTCAGAAGAATTTTCAATTTGATTAAGAATAGAGAAGTTTTGAAAAAAGCTCTTCTTAGGATGGGCGATATTGGGCTTAAAAAGGGAGATGTAAAAAGTGCTCTGAATTACTATTATCAGCTTGTGTCAAAATATCCCAAAAGTCAGGAAGCCACGGTGGCTAAGCTCAAACTTTTGTCAATAATCAAAGAGAAACCTGAAATTGAATCAAAGCTCAAAGAGCTTTTACCTGAAGCCGATTTTTTAAAAAATCCGGACGGCTTTATAGTAAAAACCCTTGTTTTAAACAGAACCAACTATATAGGCAGATTTGCTATAGCCAATTTTGGAGTAATATCATTTGAGCTTGAGAGTGAAAAACTTTATGAGCGTCTTACCTGGGAACTCTCTTTGCTTTCATCCGACAGGCTTGATTACGAACAGATTGAGTATATCAGAGACCTTTGGACGCCGTACCTTCTGAATATTGAACCGAAAATTGCATGCAGACTGTATAATGCAAATCCTCTATTTTTTAAAGTCGTATTTGATCAGAAAGTATTGATAAAAATTTCCGGATTTTTGAAAGAGTGTACCGAAAACAGACGACGGCTTGAATTTCTTGAGTATATACTTAACAGATGGACAACCGATGCAAACAGGTTTCTTCTTGCAAAAGCTCTTTACGAAATAGGTGATTTTCAAAAATGTATAGATGTGTTGAAAAAGATAAAGAGAAAAAACTGCGAATATTATAAATTATACTCCAAAAGCTGTATAATAGGCAATCTTGATTGCGCAAATATACCTGAAAAGTGTGAAATTGTCTGCTCCGAAGCTGATTTTGAGGCGAAGGTTGTTTCAAATTATGCAAAGCTTGTTCGCGAAGAACCGGAAGCAATAGAGTTTATAATAAAGAATATAGATAAAATTTCATCTATTTACAAAAGGGATGAAATTGTAAAAAAACTTATACAAAAATGCAGCGAATTTCTGATTGAACGCAGAGAATACAGAAAAATCATAACTATTTTGGAGCCCATCAAAGCGAAAATCGGAAAAAACTGTTATATAGACGCCCTATTAGTATTATCTTATGTTAGAATTGGTAAAATGAATTACGCCAAAGAGGCGGCAAAAGAACTTGACGGTTGTGAAGACAACTGGGCAGTCATAGCAAAAAGCATATATGAAGCCGAAACCCTCAAAACGGAGGCCTCCAATGAGTGAGATGTGGCAGAGTGTGGACAGACTATCAAATATGGCATCATACTATCTTGAAAGAACAAAGGTCATTCAGAGCAATATCGCAAATGCGGACACTCCTGGTTACAAACCAAAGGAGCTTATTTTTGAAAAAGAGTTGACCCAGCAGATAGAATTAAAAAAAGAGAATCCAAAACATATAGACCCTTTTCCGGAAACAAAAACAGAAAAAAAGATAATTGAACTGGATAATTTTTCCGGATATGACGGCAACAGTGTTGATGTTCAGGAAGAGTTGGCAAAACTAGCCGAAAGTTCCATAATGTACAAATCCATGGTCGAGACAATGAAAAAAGAGTTTTCAAAGCTTAAACTCGCCATAACCGGGAGGTAAAAATGCTGTTTAAAGGACTCGAAATTTCCCAGACGGGAATGGCTGCGCAAAAGATAAGAATAGATATAGTTTCAAGCAATCTGGCAAATATCAATTCAACAAACGATATAAACACAGAACCATACAGAAGAAAAATCCCTGTTTTTGAAGCTGTTCTTGATAGTGAAATGGAAGAGGGGAAAAATCTGCCTCTCGCAAAAGTTAGGGTAAAAGAGGTTGTAGAAGACCCCTCTCCTTTCAAATTGAAATATGACCCGTCAAATCCCCTTGCAGATGAAAACGGTTATGTGCGTCTGCCAAACATCGATCCGATGAGAGAGATGGTTGATATGATGTCGGCTATGAGAAGTTATGAGGCGAATCTGACCTCTTTCAATACACACAAAGATATGCTGCTCAAAGCGCTTGAGATTTTGAGAGTGTAGAGGAGTGATAAATGAGAGTTGACGGAGTTTCAGGAGATTTCAATCTCTTTCTGGATATCGAAACAAAGATTGAGAAAGAACCGAAAGCCGGTTTTGAAGATATTTTAAAAAACTTTATAGCTGATGTAAACAGTGAACTCAAAAGCGCAGGAGTTGCCGAGGAGAAACTGATAAGCGGCGATGTATCCAACCTGGAGGAGCTGATGTTTCAGATCCAGAAAGCCGATATATCTTTCAGACTTCTGACAGAAGTGAGAAACAAAGCGTTGGAGAGCTATCAGGATATAATGAGAATGCAGGTATAGGGGCGGTAATTGGCACTGGACTTTAATACACTTACACAAAAGACTCTGTCGCTTTTTAAGAACGAAAAGAGTCTCAAAGCTGTTTTTATGATCTTGGGTTTTGCAGCAATAATTTTGCTTTTGGCTGCAATTTTGATGAAAAATGTAACAAAAGAGGATTATGCGGTTCTATATACACATCTGAGTCCCGATGATGCGGGTAGTATACTCAGTGTTTTGCAGGAAGAGCGTATAAAATACAAAATTGAAGGAAACGGAAGCATTATTCTTGTTCCGCAGAAAAATCTTTATGATATCAGGCTGAAACTTGCTGCCAAAGGTCTTCCCTCTTCAAAAGTAGTCGGTTTTGAAATATTCGACGAACCCAAAATGGGAGCTACCCATTTTCAGGAAAATATCAATTATCTGCGTGCTATCGAAGGAGAGCTTGCAAGGACTGTAAAGCAGCTTGATGCGGTACAGAATGCAAAAGTAAACATTGCACTGCCAAAAAGCTCAATTTTTGCAAGAGACGAGGAAAATGCCAAAGCATCTGTTATTTTAAAGCTCTGGCCCGGCAGAGATTTGAATAAAGAGCAGGTAAAGGCTGTTGTGTTTTTGGTTTCCCATGCTGTAGAAAAACTGAACCCCCAAAACGTAACGGTTGTTGACAATCGGGGCCGTGTGCTTACTGATATGCTTGAACCATCAGAGGAGGAGAGACCCTCGGATGCAGTTGAAATGAAGAAGAAAATTGAAAGAGAGATAGAAAAAAGCGTTCAGTCTATGCTATCCAAAGCACTGGGACCCCAAAAGGTGGTTGTAAGAGCAAGCGTGGATATAGAAAGTTCCAAAGTCAGTCAGCAAGATGAACTGTATGACCCGGACAAGGTTGCGGTTGTAAGCGAAAGAAAAATACAGGAAAAAGAGAAAGGCTACAGAAAAAAACCGGAAGGTATGCCGGGGACTGCTACAAATGTTCCTGCTGTGATTGACCGGCAGCAAAAAGAAGATGTTGTAAAGGAGAAAAGCAGGAAAGACGTCACTACAAATTATGATGTATCAAAATCTATAATTAAGACACAAAAAAATCTTTTTTCCATAAAAAAACTTAGTGTGGGTGTGCTTGTCGACGGAAGATACAAAACGGTAAAAGACGGCAACAATACCGAAACAAAAGAGTTTGTACCAAGGTCAAAAGAGGAGTTGGCTATCTATGAAGAGCTTGTAAAGAGTGCTATCGGATTTGATCCAAAAAGAGGAGATAAAGTTACAGTAGTCAGTGTTCCGTTTGAAGCGCCTGAGGCCATAGAGGAGAGGAGAATGGCTGAGGGGCTCACTGCTAAAGAGATGGCGCTGCTTGCGGCAATAGGAGTATTGGCTCTGGTTATTATTGCACTTATAGGCTTTTTAACCGTGAAAGGACTTAAGGCGAAAAAAGAGGCAAAAATGGCTGAAGAAGCTGCTTTTGCAGAATCTATGGAAGAGATGAAAACAATGCATGAAAAAGAGATTGAACTTCTTGATCTGGAGCGAGAGCCTGCTTACCAAAAAATTCTTCAGATGACCGATGAAAATCCTCAGATGATTGCCGATATGATAAGCAAATGGATGAAAGAAGAGACGAAATAGATGATAAATCTGGAAGATTTCAGCCATTTCAACGGGTCCCAGATAGATGAAATCGAAAACAAAAGTCCCAAAGAGGTAGAGGCTTTTTACAAAAAACAGATTGCCAAAATACAGGAAAATTATGAGGCAGTTCTTCGTAAAAATCAGGAAGAATATTATAAGAAAGGTTACGAGGAAGCAAAAAAAGAGGCAGAAGAGGAGTTTGAAAAAAGACTGAGAGCAGATCTTGAAGCACTGGAAAAAAGTAAAAATGAAGAGATCGACGAAATCAAAAAAAAATACGCTTCCATAGAGGATGAGATTAAACTGAAACTGGAAGAGTATATCTGCAGACTTAGTGATATACTACTTGAAAACATAGAGACAATTTTGGAATTTTTGTATATCCGGAAAGAGAATCACGAGTATATACAGAGTGCTATTGAAAAGATAGTATATGAATTCAAAGAGTCATTGCCTCTTAGTATAAGGACCGGGAAAGAGATATATCCTCTTATAAAAGAGAATTTCAAAAAAATCGAAATCACAGAAGATTCAGATATCGATGAAGGCGATTTTGTCATTGAGTTTCATGATTTTAAACTTCAAAACAAAATACGCGAAAAAATAGAAGTACTAAAAGATGAAATTAAAAGAGAGATTAAGAAGTTTACCTAAGTACAAGGTAATGGGCAAAATTATCGGTGTCAGCGGACCGGTAATCGAGGCGGTATTACCTAGAGTCTCAATAGGAGATTCATGTCTGCTTGAAAATGGTATCGAAGCGGAAGTTGTGGGATTTAAAGAACAGAAAACTCTTCTTATGTCCTATGATGACACAAGAGGCGTAAAAGTAGGCAGTTTTGTTGAGGCAAGACTGGAGCCGGTAAGTATCGGTGTGGGAAAAGAATTGCTTGGAACAGTGATAGATCCTTTCGGAAATCCTCTTAATAAAAAATCGATTATCTATACAAATTATTACTATCTTCGAAACGATCCAATAAATCCGCTTTTAAGAGACAGAATACATGAACCTCTCGATATGGGAATAAGAAGCATAAATGCGCTTCTAACGATAGGAAAAGGACAAAGGGTAGGGATATTTGCCGGTGCAGGTATCGGAAAAAGTACTCTTCTTGGAATGATTTCTAGATTTACAAAAACCGATGTAAACGTGATAGCCCTCATAGGAGAGAGGGGAAGAGAAGTGAGGGAGTTTATAGAGGACAATCTGGGTGTTGACGGGCTTAAAAAGTCAGTTGTTGTGGTAGCTACTTCGGACCAGACCCCTCTTGCGAAAATCAGGGCGGTATATTCTGCGATTGCCATTGCAAACTATTTCTCAAATATAGGGAAAGATGTTCTTTTTCTTGTTGATTCTCTGACTCGTCTTGCAATGGCGCAAAGAGAGATAGGGCTTGCGGTAGGAGAGCCGCCAACTTCAAAAGGATATACGCCTTCCGTTTTCTCTCTTCTTCCCAAAATTATCGAGCAGGCCGGAAGTTTTGCAGGGAAAGGAAGTATAACCGGTATCTATACCATTCTTGTTGAAGGGGATGAAATATCAATGGATCCTGTTGCAGATGCTGCAGTCGGATTTTTGGACGGGCATATTCTTCTATCCAGAGCACTTTCTCAAAAAAGAGTTTTTCCGGCAATTGACGTTTTGAAAAGTATAAGCAGACTTACGCCTCAGATAGTCAGTGAAGAGATTTTACAGGCTCAGTCAAAATATATAGAAATAGAATCTGCATACGAAGAGGCTGAAGAGATGATAAATCTTGGTCTTTATAAAAAAGGAACATCACAAAAAATAGACCTTGCGATAAGTCTGCATAATAGATGGGAAAATTTTCTGAAACAGGATGTAAATGAAAAAGTCGACATTCAAAAAAGTTTTAAACAGCTAAAAGAACTGGTTAATGATGCAAAAATTGCATAAAAATGGGCAAAAAAGGCCTAATATTAGATTTTTTTAATATTGTTTGGATAAAATTTGTAAATATCCGCATCACATAGTATCGGAAACGGAAGGGAGAGGCGATGGCTTCGATAACAGACTACACAACTGTAACCGGTTTCAATGGTCAGGAAATTCAGGTTGTTGATGCAAACTATGACAATTCAGAAATGAATCAGGAAGATTTTCTGAAAGTTTTACTGGCAAATTTTCAGTATCAGGATCCCTTTGAAGCACAGGATATCAGTCAATTTATAAATGATACGCTCAAACTCAGAGAACTAGAAGTCATGAATGATTTTGAAAGTGCTGTACAGACTCTTACTTCCGGAAGTTCTTCAACACTTCTTCTTCAGGCATCAAATCTGATAAATGAGAAAATTATATATGAGGGAAATCAGACATTTATCCAAAACGGTACTGGTAAAGTAGAGTTTAAACTTGCCAACAATGCAGAGATAGTTGATTTGTATATTTACGATAAAAACGGAGATGTAGTGGAGAGCGAAACTTTTTCAAATCTCAGCGGCGGCGTTATATATCCTTTCGAGATAAATAACAGTTCCTTGGAAGATGGCTATTACAGTGTTGCGGTAATCGCAAGAAATGCGGATGAGGATGTTGCTTCTACCGTATATTCGACGGCTCTTGTTACAGGAATAGAAAGAGATGAAGACAATATAGTCGCTCTTTATGAGAACGGTTCAATTGATTTAGACAATATTACCCAGATAGGAGGATAATTATGATCCAGTCATTTTATACGGGAAATTCTGGACTGAACGCCAACAAAACCTGGCTTTCGGTAATATCTGACAACATAGCGAATGTCAATACCATAGGTTTCAAAGGTGAGAGGGCAAATTTTGAAGATCTTATTTCAAGTTCACTAACAACATACTCTAACAGCGGTGTCCCGAAAAATATAGAGATAGGCGGCGGTTCATTTGTCAATAGTACCACAAAGGACTTTAGCCAGGGAACTTTTCAGACAACAAACGCTCCTACAGACCTTGCTCTTGACGGAGAAGGTTTTTTCATGCTGAAAAATGAAGCTGCGGAACTGATGTACTACTCAAGAAACGGTCAGTTCAGGGTAGATGCCAACGGTGATTTGATAAACCAGAACGGTCTTAAAGTTCAGGGATGGGCGCTAGACGAGAACGGAAATCTTGACGGGAATATGGGAAGTCTCAATATTCCAAACTCAATGGATCCAAAAACAACAGGCGAAATCTCTTTTGAAAATCCTACCAATATCGATTCTACTGCTACGGTTATAACCGCTGCGTTTGACGCTGCTGATTCTACAACGTACAACTATGTAAATTCAATGACAATATATGACAGTCTTGGCAATCCACATACTCTATCATACTATTTTGTACATACCGATGCAGCTACAAATCAGTGGGATGTACATGTTTTGTTGGATAACGATACAACTCAGGACTTTACGATATCTCTTGAATTTGATTCACAAGGAAGAATAACAAGTGTATCAGATGGAACAAATACAGCTACTTATACATATGATGCTCAAGGAAATCAAACTAAAACTGGAAATGATCCAAGAACATCTTTTACTTTATCAAATGGAGCAACTACACCATTAGAAACAAATATTGCTTTTGACCATATGAGGCAGCTTGCATCCGATTTTATCTTTTATGCTCAGCAGGATGGAAACTCAAAAGGTGACTTGATGTCAATTGCTGTGAGTGAAGATGGAGTAATCAGAGCAACTTATACAAACGGGAAAGTTAGAGACCTTGCAAGACTGGCGGTTGCCACTTTCAAGGATAAAGAGATGCTTATAAGAAAAGGGGACAGTGTTTATCTGCCAAACCAACAGACATTTACTCCGATAATAGTGCCTGGAGGCGTTATAAGCAAGATAAGAAGCGGAATGCTTGAGATGAGTAATGTGGATATTTCTCAGGAGTTTATAAATCTGATTACAGCTCAAAGAGCATATCAGGCCAACGCGAAAACAATAACCACGTCTGATCAGATTTTGCAGACAACGATGGATATTAAAAGATAATATGAAAAATTTTTAAAAGGGTTTTAATGGCTGAGGAGAACAAAGAGCAAGAAGAACAAAAGGGAGGGGGAAAGAAAAAACTTATAATTTTTCTCCTTCTTTTTATTATTTTAGCTGCAGGCGGTGGAGCAGCTTATAAATTCTTGGTTCTTGATAAACAGGCTGAGGAAGAGAAGAAAGAGAAAAAGGCCGAAAAGATTGTTGAAGAGATAAAAAATGTAGAAGAGTTGGGTATTCAGTTCGATGTTGGTACATTTATCGTAAACCTGACGGATAAAGATGCGGACAGGTATCTTAAAATATCAATTGTTCTTGAAGTTCAGGATGAAAAGATAAAAGCGGAGCTGGAAAAAAGACTTCCTCAGATAAAAGACGCTATTACAACACTGCTTTTTACAAAAAGCTCTAGTGAACTTAAAAATTCTGAAGGAATAGAGCAGCTAAAAGAGGAGATCATCAAAAGAATAAATGCGATTCTTCCTATCGGCGGTGTAAAAAATGTCTATTTTACAGATTTTGTAATACAAACAGCGTAAAGCAGGTGATATGGAAAACAACAGCATACCGGATATTTCATTTTTGAACGATGTGGAACTGAAAATAAATGTAACTGTCGGAAAAACAAGCAAAATGCTTATGGATATAGTTGCACTAAAAGAGGGCGATATACTCAAGCTTGACAAAGGAATCGAAGAGTATATCGATGTCCACATCAACAATCAAATTTTTGCATTGGGAGAGATGGTTGTTGCAAATGAAAAATACGGTGTAAGGATTGTTGACCTTGCTTGAATACGGTGAGATATTGAAGCTTCTCGCCTCTTTTTCCATAATTGTAATTTTCATCTATTCAATCTATTACTATATTAACAGATCAGGTTTCGGCGTTTTCGGTAAAGTCGGGAGCGGCAAAGCTATTAAAATAGAAGAGATAAAACATCTGTCCAAAAATAGATCTTTGATATTGGTGAAGGTAAAAGATACAGTTTTTTTTCTTTCATCGGATGATAGCGGAATAAAAAAGATAAAAGAGTGGAATGAAAAACAAGATACAGAAGAAAACAGAGAGTTTGATACAGACAAAAAATCATAATTTTACACTGAAACTCCTCTTTATTCTTTCTATTTTCGGTTTTTTTTCTCAGATCAGTGCAGATGTTGTAGAAGATACGATTGCACAGCTAAAAAACCTTGATGTTTCTATAAAAATCCTTTTTCTTATTACAATACTTAGCCTTGCACCGGCAATACTTATAACGGTAACCTCTTTTACAAGAATAGTTATAGTCCTGTCTCTTTTGCGCCATGCTCTTGGTATTCCACAATCGCCGCCAAATCAGGTGATAATAGCCCTCTCTTTGTTCCTGACTATTTTTATTATGAAACCTGTATATGAAGAGATAAATACCAATGCTATACAGCCATATATAAAAAAAGAGATAAATGATATGGAAGCGATAGAAAAAGCAAAAGATCCTATTAAAAAATTTATGTTTCAAAATACCAGAAAAGAGGATTTGAAACTTTTTATTGACATATCGAAAGAGAAACCAGAAAACTATTTAGACCTGAACCTGACTACATTAATGCCGGCTTTCCTTGTAAGTGAAATAAAAGTTGCTTTTGAAGTGGTTTTTATTATATTTTTGCCTTTTTTGGTTATCGATCTTTTAGTAGCTAGTATTTTGATGTCTATGGGTATGATGATGATTCCGCCTATGATGATATCTTTGCCGTTTAAACTTATACTTTTTATACTTGCTGACGGGTGGGAACTTCTTATAAAAGCATTGATAGAGAGTTACAAATGAGTATTGACCAGGCAATAACGTTGATAGAACAGATGCTGAAAACCGCTCTTATGGTCGGTGGACCTGTACTCATGACTGCTTTTGTTGTTGGAGTTTTGATAAGTATCTTTCAGGCTGCCACACAGATACAGGAGATGACCATAACATTTATACCTAAAATTGTTGCGACAGTTGTTGCTATGATTGTTTTCGGTTCATGGATGTTTATGCTTTTGAGTGAATATATCAAAGAGACTTTTCAAAATCTTGCCAGAATATTGCAATGAATCTCATTACTCCTGATGATGCGCTTTTAATTGGACTTATATTTACAAGAGTTGTTGCTATGATGCTCAGTTTTCCTCTTTTAAATACTACAATGATTCCTACAAATATAAGAATTCTTCTTGTTGTGGCAATAGCTTTTTATATCAAAACTCTTTTAAATATGAGTGTAAATATAGAAGAATATGATTTTCTGGTACTTTTTTTACTAGTGTTAAAAGAGCTTTTTATAGGATTTTCTTTGGGACTTTTAGTAAATATTTTTATTTCGGCTTTTTCCTATGCCGCGGAGATAATCAGTTATTTTATGGGTCTTACGATAGTAAATATTTTTGATCCGGCATTTGGTCAAATATCTATTTTAAATAAATTCTTCATCCTGCTTTTTTATCTAATGTTCTTTATTACGCAGAGCCATCATTATGTGATAGGTTCTATGGTTATGAGTTTTGATCTGATTGATCCAGTATCTTTACATATCAATGAAGGTATTTGGAAATTTATTATAGAAAAATCATCCATAATTTTTATGCTCGGATTTCAGATAGCATTTCCTTTTGCTTTGATACTTTTTATTTTAAATATCGCACTGGCTCTTATCAATAGACTTATACCACAAATAAACGTTTTTATAGTGGGGCTTCCTATGCAGATATTTGCAGGACTGGCGGCTATGGCTTTTGGAAGCTCGGTTATTGTCTATATGTCTGTAACGATACTTCAAAGACTCGGTGAAGACTATGTTGGTATAATTAAAAATATCGGATTTTAAAGGTATTTTATGAGAGATATACTCCCGCCGGTTTTTGAAGAGGGATTGAAACATTTTAACGGTACCGATATCCAGTCTCTGGTTATTATTACGGTTTTTCTCACTGTGGTGGTTATATTTTTTATAGTTGTAGCTGTTTATTATTCAATAAAAAGAGAGAAAAAAATAAAAAGACGTTTTATTCATGTTGCTAAAGAGAAAAATCTTGAAGAGTTTGAGAGTGAGATTTTATGGCTTTTTGCAAAAAAAGCAAAAAAGAATCCTTTACATGTTTTAACAATGGAAAAAGAGTTTGACAGCGCAATGGTCTTTTTTTTAAAAAAATATCCTGATAAAAAAAAGTTTGTGGATAGTCTGAAAGCAAAATTGGGTTTTGATATCGGTGCACTTATTCAAAGAATGAGGAAAAAATAGTAAAAGATGGCTAAAGATCCAAGTAAAACCGAAAAAGCCACTCCCCGGCGCCGGGAAAAGGCGCGTGAAGAAGGGCAGGTGGCTAAAAGTCAGGATATACCTATTTCTGCATCTTTACTTGTAGTCTCTTTGCTGTTGATTTTTTATATTCCCTATGCATATGAAAAGCTGTTTGAACTTTTCAGATATGTTTTTGCAAATCCTCTCCATCTTATAGTCAGTACAAATAAAATGACCCTTACGGAAATATTGAAAATTATGGGTATACTGATTTTTCCTGTGTTTTTGGCACTGTTTGTAACAGGATTTGTTTCAAATATTGCTCAATTCGGTTTTCTTTTTACACTGAAGCCGATGGTGCCTAAACCCGACAAAATAAATCCTATATCAGGGCTGCAGAGGCTCGTATCACTCAAGACACTTTTTGAACTTGTAAAGAATTTGCTAAAACTTTCGGTTGCTGTAATTATCTCATATTTTCTTGTGAAGTTTTTGTTGGCAGATGTATTTAGATTCTATTCCGTTTCTGTCAACCAGGAGGCATATTTTCTTGTCAAATATACGCTTATTATGATACTCGCTTTTGCAATACTCTCAATTCCCATTGCCGTTATAGATTATATGTTCAGAAAACATGAATATGAAGAGAATATAAAAATGAGCAAACATGAAATAAAAGAGGAACACAAACTTTACGAAGGAAATCCCCAGATAAAATCCGCGATAAAAAGAAAGCAACGAGAGATGAGCATGATGCGTATGATGGCAGAGGTTGCCAAAGCGGATGTTGTCATTACCAACCCTGAGCACTATGCTGTTGCACTCCAATACAAAAGAGGTCAGATGCAGGCTCCAAAAGTTATAGCAAAAGGAAAAGATAGAGTAGCTCTTAAAATTAAAGAAGTGGCAATAGAACACAAAATCCCTATAGAAGAAAATCCGCCATTGGCAAGGTCACTATATTCTACCTGTGAAATAGGAGATTTTGTTCCGGAAAATCTTTATCAGGCAATTGCAAAAATTTTGGCAAAAATATACAGAAAAAAAGGTGTTGTATAATCGTTGTTTATTCTGCAAGAACAACCCTGTTTCTTCCGCTCTCTTTTGCAGTATAAAGAGCATTGTCCGCTTTTTTTATTATTTCATCGGCATCTTTTTCCATCTCATAAGAAGCAACACCAAAGCTTGCCGTAACCCTTCCTATTTTGTCAAATTTATGGTTTTCTATCATAGTTCTTAATTTTTCTGCAAGCTGTTTTGCGCCATATAAAGTTGTTTCTGGTGCCAAAACAATAAACTCTTCTCCACCCCATCTGAAAAAGTAGTCACTTTTTCTCAGCCCCTGTTTTAATATTTTAGATATGGTTTTTAATACATAGTCTCCTGTATCATGACCGTAGGTATCGTTGATTTTTTTAAAATAGTCTATATCCATAATAATCAATGAAAGAGGCCTTTTATATCTTTTTGAACGCTCCATTTCTCTTTGTGCAACTTCATAAAATTTGTTTCTATTATATACTCCTGTGAGTTTATCAGTGACTGCAAGAAGTTGAAATTTTTCCTTTGTATGGATTATGTAAAATACAAAAGAGAGCAGGACGATTATCAGGATATTTCCCATTGTTAAATTATGTAAAAATGCAGATTCAAAAACGGAAAAGGTTGTGTCTTTTGAATAGGATATCAGATAACCGATTTTATTGTCTTTCTTTGAAAAAGATGAAGATATAGTTATAAATGTTACTATAAAATAGTTGTCTCCAGCTTTTACGGCAACTGCAAAATCTTTTCCTTCTTTCATTTTTTGAGCCGCAATGTTTTTAATTTTTAGATTTATTTTGTGTATTGTTTCATTTTTTACTCTTCTCCTATCAGTTTTCATCGAACTCTCTTCATAAAAAAACTCTCTTCCGAAATCGCTTTGTATGAAGAGTTTTTTTCCGAGTTTAAATACTCCGGAAGAGATTGCATCTCTTTTTATTATAAATTCATATTCCAAACCGAACAGTTTTGAGAGCTCCTGTTTTAAAACATTAAAAGATACATATGTTTCAAGATTTGCGATAAATTTATCTTTATAGTATAGGGGGAAAATATATTTAAGACCGGCTTTTTCTTCAATCGTATCACTGTTCTTTTTTTGTAAAATAGAGTCAATACCGTTTTTTTTGAAAATCTTGTCGCCGTATTTGTACGGTTGGTGAAGTCTGAGAAAAACCGTTCCGTCAGGAAAATATAGCGTAAGATAATAAAATCTGTATCTTTTTAGGAGTCTGTAAAGAGGTGTCAGGTCTTTTAGGAGTTTTTTTCTGATATTATCGCGTATATTTTCTTCGGAAATATATGCACGATAGACTTTTGATGTTATATCTTTGTTTTGGTTTATCTGTTCACTTAAAAAACCCGCTAGCATATTGTATGCATTTGCGGTTGCTTTAAACTGCGAGCGTAGAATATCTGCTTTTTGCTGGAAATATATATCTATTTTTTCCTTTTTGTCTATAGAAAGATAGAAAAATAGAAGTATATTTAAAATAAGATAAACAATAAGAAAGATAGAAATTTTTAACAGAGGTTTAAAACTCATTTTTCTCTTTTTTCCAGTTTTTTAAAATCTGTTAGAATTTTGACTATTTCGCTTACTCTTTCGGGCTCCACATAATTAAGTGCTTCTCCCGCATTTTTTTCTTTCATATTGTATAGAATGTATGCGGCTTTGGAAGGGTCTTCGATTTTGGACAATTTTTCTCCTGCCATTTCGGGTTCCATTTTTTCAAAAACTTTGGCTAGTTTTTTATACCTCTCTTCTTTTGCTTTTTTAAACTCCTCTCTCATCTGTTTTTTTTCCTGCTGTACGAGTTTTTTCTCTTTTTTGATCTCTTCAAGCAGATTTTGGTTTTTTTCAATCTCTTTTTGTACATAGTTTTTAAGTTCGAGAAGTTTTTTGATTTGGGTCTCAATCTCTTTTTGCTGGGGTGTTTCTGCTGAAACAGCCGATGATAGCAAAATACTAACTACCATAATAATGTTTGCGCGCATACGTTTCATCTGCTGCAATATTTTCCCTTTCCGTCTCTTTTAGTCGTTCATTTTTTATGTGACGATTGATATATTTTTCGATACCTTTTTTTTCGGCAAGATGTTCGGACATGATAACTTTTTTGTTTTCTATCTGCTTTTCAATAATTTTTATTTCATATTCTGTTTTTTTTATTTTTTTTAAAATAGTATTTAAATAGTTATTAGTAAATTCCATTTCCAGTGGAGTTTCATAATTTTTATTATCTGCCTCTGTATATATTTTTTTAAGACTCATTTTTTTTTCTATCAGTCTTTCTTTTTTTATTGATAGAAGTTTAATATCGTTTTGTATAGCATTTATTTCAAAAACTTTCTTTTTTAAAAAAAGTTTTGCTGCTCTGCTTGCCATCTTTCACTGCTTTTGTGACCTGGCAAGTTGTGCCAGTTTTTTCTGTTCTTTTTGGATATATTCGAAAATTTTCTCCTTTTCTTTTTCTTTTATATCCGTAAATTTAAGTCCAAGACATATTGCTGTTTTTCTTTCGTCTTTGTTTTCGATACTTGCTTTTAGATCGTAACTGTTGTTTTCAAGTTCAAATTTTAACAAGACATTTTGCCCGATTCCCGTCTTTATCTCTTTTGAACCATCTTTTGGAATACAAAATTTTACTCCTCCTACACTTATATCGAGTATTCTGCCTATATGCCAGACAATCTCTTCTTTGCCGTCTACCGTAATGATATCTCCTATCATAGCGGGTATGTCGGTTTCGATTCTTGGAAATTCTCTTCTTTGTGTTCTTGACATCTCAAAAGTGTGGGGTAGTTTTACAACTATCTTGTTGTCTTCTTGTAAAACTTCAGTTATTGGAGATTCAAGGTTGTATATCGCATCTCCTTTTCTTAAAAAAGTTATTTTTACCGGTCTGTTTTCATCTATTTCTGATCTGCTTTTTAGACCGATGATAAGCCAATACATATGCTTTTCGTCTTTATCGTAAAGAGCTACGTCATATGCTTTTTTGCCTGTAATCATTTTGCCGTTTTGAAACATCTCTATATCTTTTGAAAGGGTAAGCGGAATGAAGTTATATATTACATTAAATCCTAGCTTCTTTCTCATGTCCTGCACTAGTTTTTCATCGGGATTTGGATGAGTGTGAATATAAAGATCCACTACTTTTTCAAAAGGTGATTTGAATTCTATAACCAAAAGAGGATCTCTACCCATTCTTTTCGAATAATCCCATAAGATTTTCGCCTCTTTTTCCGTTAGACCTTTATCTTCGGCATATTTAAAAAAATAGTTGTGAATATGTTTGGTTTTCAAAAATTTCTGCATTAGCAAACCACCGACAAAAATAATAATAACTGCAAGAATAAAGAATATAATAATGAGTATAGATGTCAGATCAGTATGTATCCAGTTTTCTGAAGCAAGTTTCAATGTCTCAAATCTTGAAAGGGGCTTATCATTCACATCTGTTCCTTTATTTTGTCAGTCTGTAGTAAAGGCTTGATACTTCTTCTTCTCTTTTAATTTTTTTTGCTATATCAGCTATATTATACAAAATATCTCTGTCTATGGGATTTAGTGTTGCTGCAGTATAAAAAAAACGAAAAGCTGTATCCAAATCCTGTTTTATAAAAAAGATTATTCCAAATATATTATAAATAGGCGCGCCTTTATAAACAGACAATATATCATTTAACGTATGTAGTACATCAGATGCTTTTCCTTGTTCAACAAGATTTTCAAGCTCTTTTACAAGTTTTTCGGTACTTTCTATCTTTTCTTTGATATTATGACTTTCCTGTGAATCGAGGCCCTGTTTTTCAAGAAGTTTTTTTGCCTCGTCGAAAAGGCCCATATTGTAGTAAGCATCTATAAGTTTTTTTAGACTCTCTTTGTTGTGGAAACTCAAAAGTGCTTTTCTGTAAAATTCGGAAGCGTTGAAAAAGTCCTTGAATTCAGATAGTTTGTCTCCTATAAGAGTGTATACCGTAGCGTATGCGATATTTTCGTTTTTCCAGTTCAGGTGCACAAAAATATCCTCTTTAATATCGTATTTGTTTAAAATTTCTCTCAGAAGTTTGCTGTTAAGGCTTGTGTCGGTGAATGTTTCATAAGCGTAGTTTGTTACGAAACTTAGCTCCGATAGAGAGAGTCGGAGATTTTTTATATTTTTGTATAAAAACGCATAGAATGAAAATTCGTCGTAATCTTTTTCGAAAAATCCGTATCTGTCAAAAATCTCTTTTTTTGTCATTACTCCCCATTTTGGAATTTCGTTTTCGATATTGAGTGTCTGTAACAGTTCAGACTCTTTCTCTTCCCAGCTGCTGTGATTTACAACTCTCTCTTCTTTTCGGGAATTTATTATTATTTCGTTTGGATAGATGATATCGGTATCTTTCTCTTCAAGTATTTCGATATACTCTTCTATAGTAGAGTCTTCAAACTGTGTGGCGTTATCGATCCAGAGTAGATAGTCGCCTTTTGAGGTTCTGATCATTTCGTTTCTTATATCTGCTTCGTTTTTGCTTTCTGTTTTCAAGACTATGTTTTTTGGTATATCGAGAGGATTTAATGATATCACTTCATAGATGTTTTCCAGGTTTTGAAGAATAGACTCTTTGCATCTGCTATTTTCTTCACTCTCAGATATACTATTTATTACGCAGAGGGAAATTTTTTTCATTTTATATATACCTTTTTACTGAATTACACAAATTTTATCCAAAATAGTTTTGTAGTTTTATAAATACTATTTTGAGTATAATACAATATATTTTAAAGTCGATTTTCAATACAGAAAATTTACGAAAAATTGCGGGAAGGAATGAAATGCGGGCGCAATATTTGAAACAGTTTAAAAAGAATATGAAACATATCAAAAAAAACAGCCCTGAACTATATAGAAAGCTGACTTCGACCGGATATGATGAAAAATGGAATATCCATATTCATGAAGCAGACGGAAAACTCAATCTTTTACTTGACGGAAAACCTTTATATGAAATAGATATAAAAGAGCATAGTATTATAAATGTTGAGAATTTTGTAAACAGATTTTTGCAAAAATCGAAAACCCATGTAGATGTTTTTATTAATACAACCGAATATTTTAGGGAGTCTTTGCATTTTAAACTGTTAAAAAAAGTTGACAGCCTCTCTTTTGACAAAAAATTTTATACTTTTGAAGAGGGGAAAGATAGTGAAAAAGTTATTCATCTTCTCGTGGTTTATGGTGTTGGATTTGGATACCATATTAAAGAGTTGCTTAAAAAGATAAAGGTGAGAAATATTATTTTGGCGGACTTGGATATCGAACTTATCAGACCTTCTCTTTATACAATGGATTGGGAAGAGGTGTTTAAAGATACTAACGTAACCATAGCATACGGCAGGGATGAAAAAGTTCTTGCCAAAAATATTATAAAAGAGTTGAAAACAATAAACGAAGTATATGCCGGAATGTATTATGAGTATCCTCTTTATGAGAGCAGAGTTTTTAAGCAGGTGATGCAAAATATCAGATATGAAGAAGATGAGGTTATAAGAGGGTGGGGTTTTTTCGAGGATGAGATAATATCGCTTGAGCATACGTATCAAAATATTGAGAAAAAACCGCCTTTTTATGTTAGAAAAAAGAAAATAGATAAAGATACGCCGGTTTTTATTGTCGGTTCTGGGCCTTCTTTGGATAAAGATATCGAAACGATAAAAAAATACAGAGACGATGTAGTTATATTTTCATGTGGTACGGCTTTGAAGCCTTTGGTAAAAAACGGTCTCATTCCCGATTATGAATTTATTCTTGAGCGTCTTAAACCTCCTTATGATGCTCTTTTGAAAACACTTTCCAAAGAAGAGCTGAAAAAACTTTCTATCATAACAGTTAATCTTGCATATCCAGGTATATATGATCTTGGCGGGGATAAGTATATGGTTTTAAGAGTAGGAGATGCCGGCAGTTTTATATTTGACGAAGATTATTACTATCTTGTGAATACCTCTCCAACCGTCACAAACCTGGCTTTTTCATTTGCTCTGAATATGGGTTTCAGACAGATATATCTTTTTGGAGTAGATCTTGGTTATAAAGATGAAACAAAGCACCATTCTAAATATTCGGTTTATTATGCAGATAAAGAATTCAAAAAAGAGAAAGCCGATATATATAGGGAAGTTGAAGGAAATTTCGGTGGATACGTAAAAACAGACAGGATTTTTGACGCTACCAAAACTTCATTGGAAAGAAATATACGCCTCTATCCCGATGCCTATGTCTATAATGCGAGTGATGGTGCCAAAATTGAAGGTGCTATACCTCTTAAAAGTAATGAAATAAAGCTTGATCGCAAGTATATAAAGGAAAAAGTGAAAGAGATAATCGAATCAAATTTTGACAGAAATTTTTTCCATGATAAAAAAAATATGGAAAATCTGAGAAAAAAGAGAGACGAAGTAGGTAAATATTTTAGCGATTTTATAAAAGAGTATAAAAAAACATTTATGAAAAAGTCACAAAATATAGATGAAGTATATGAAAAAATGGAAGAACTCTATAGGATTTTGGCAGAGGATATTTATGAAAAAAGCTATTCGCTGTGGACTCTGATCAGAGGTACTGTCTATTATGCTTTAACTATAGCTCTTGTAGCATCGCTTAGGGTACCTGAGGGTAAAAATAGGGTAGAGTATTTTGATGAAATTTTTAATGAAATCGGTCTCTTTCTCGAGAAGGGTTTCAAAAAATATTTAGAAATTGTGCAAAAGAGCTAAAAAATTTTTTCGAACCTCCGATAATAAAATTGTAAAAAAAATCAGGAGGTCCGAAATGGCACTACGAATCAACTACAACTTTCAGTCTGATTTCACTCATGCGAATATGCTAAAGACTGAACAGGCAATGAACAAAAGTATGGAGAGATTGGCAACAGGCTTTAGAGTCAACAGGGCAGCAGACGATGCAGCCGGCCTTTATATAGCCGACCAGCTCAAAACTTACGCTGTTTCCCTTGATCAGGGTACAAGAAACGCGCAGGATGGTGTGAGTATCGCTCAAATTGCACAGGGCTCTTTGAGTGAAGTATATAACATCTTGAATGATGTTAAAGCCAAAGCCATCCAAGCCGGTAACACTACAGACGCAAATTCCAGGGGTAGTTTGCAAGAAGACATCAACAAACTTGTGGATGTTATAAGCAAAATTTTCAGTGATACTGAATTTAATGGGACAAGCCTGTTTGATGCAGCTGCTACTGGTACATTTACTATTCAGTATGGCGGTAGAACAGGACAGACACTAAGTCTTAAGCAAGCATTGGCGACTGCATCTGCAGGTGCTAATTCAGGTGCAGCTTCTTCTGTTACTATAGGAGCAACTGCATATACAATAAATGTTACAACTTCTACAGATGCACAACTTGCTATCAGAGATGTAGATAGCCTTATCAAAGCGGTTGACAAACTTGCTTCTAACTATGGTTCAAAGCAGATAGAGCTTGAAAAGATTATCTCAAACAACGAAACTCAAAGAGTTAATACTTCCGATGCGGAAGGAAGAATCAGAAACGTTGACTTTGCAAAAGAGATGAGTGAATTTACCAAAAACAACATCTTGATGCAGTCTGGTATGAGTATGCTGGCTCAGGCCAATCAACAGTCTCAGTTGGTACTCCAGCTTCTAAGATAATTGCAAAAGAGGAGAAATCCTCTTTTGTGATATAATTAATGATGATAAATCATTTGGTCAGAACTTTGGCGTTTTGACCAAATGATTTACAGGAGACTACTATGGATGTAAAAGCCGTCAATTCTACACAAGCTGCACTCAGCATGCAGTCTCAGAATGTGGATGCATATCAAAATGTGCAGAAGGGACAGGATACTCAAAAAGAGAATGAGAGTGAGATTTTCAAAAAGCTGGATCAAAATACCCAAAATGAGATAATCAAAAAATCCATCGAAGACCTCAATAAAAAGATGAGTATGCTAAATTCTCAGCTCAAAATTGAAACAGACGAAGATACCGGCATTCAAGTGGTAAAAATTATAGACAGTGAAACAAAAGAGGTCATAAGACAGCTACCGCCAGATGTTGTACTTAAAATTGCAAAATATATAGATGAGGTAACAGGTATACTATTTAACGAAAAAGCATAGGAAAAATTATGGCAGGTGAAATATATCTGAGCAATCTTAGTGGGCAGTTTGACTATCAGTCTATTCTTGACAAATATCAGGAGTTGAAGAATCAGCAGATTGCTATATTGCAGGAAAAAGAGGCAAAAATTTATGATAAGAAATATTCATATCAAAATTTTTCAGATTTACTGGATAGTTTTAACTCCGCTTTTGAAAAGCTTACAGATACCACAACGTTTGACCAGAAAAGTGTTTTTGTCTCGGATGAATCGGTTTTAACTGCCACTGTTACCGATCCTTCAAAACTTACTGATACAAGTCTCAATATAACATCCAATCAGCTTGCCAAAAATGATGTTTGGCTCTCTCAGGCCGGTGTTTCAGATAAAGATACTACTGCTGTAGCTACCGCTGCCGGGACTATTGAGCTGAGTTATGCCGGAAATGTAGTTGCGACTATAAATTATGATACTGATACTGCTGATACCACACAACCTTCGACTTTGCAAGAGATTGCTGACTCGATAAACAATTCCCAGAGTGATATCAGAGCATCAGTATTTTTTGACGGAACAAATTATAGGCTTCTGCTCTCCGGTGCAGATACGGGAGCTAACAATACTATCACTATAACAGAAACCGGCAGTGGAGATCTTCTTGATCAGCTTCAACTTGGCAGTTCATATACTGCCAGTAATGTTCAGACTGCTCAAAATGCTCAAATAGATATATATGGACAGACTGTTGAGAGTTCCACAAATACTTTTGATAGTGTAATAGACGGTTTGCGTATTGATCTTCTCTCTACTTCCGCAACAGGAGTAGACCTGACAATAAACGAAGATTATGAGCCTTTGAAAACCTCATTGACAGAATTTATAGACGGTTATAATTCTATAGTTGATTTTGTACAAACGTATACAGCAGAGGATGGACCACTTTCAGGTGATTTTACTTTGCAGCAGATAAGATCATCAATTTTTGACAAATTTGATCCTCTGTTTGAAATGGGAGTCTTGAGTGTCGATTATACTACAGGAAAAATCACACTTGACAATACAGAGTTTGACAATCAGCTTCAAAGCGATCCAGATGCCGTTAAAACAAAAATTGATGAGTTAAAGACAGGATTAGGAGATTATCTTAGTTATATTACCGGATATGACAGTCCGATAGAAGCAAAAGATAAAAGTTTTGACAACCAGATAAACAATATAGAAGACTCTATCGAATCTATTGCAAAAAAAATAGATGCAGAGATGGAAAATCTGAAAAAACAGTTTGTATGGTTGGATCAGTTTATGGCTGAAATGAACGATGTTAGGAACAGACTGAGTTCTTTATTGCCAACTTCGACAACAGATACACAGAACCAATAAAGGAAATAGATGACAAATCCTTATGACGTATATGTAAAAAGCAGTGTGGAGACAGCTTCACCTCTGAAACAGGTAATTCTTCTTTATGAGAAAGCTATTTTGACTTTAAAAGAGACAAAAGAGGATATAAAAAAGAACGATCTTAGATCTAAAATTGAACATATTTCGAAAGTGACAGATATTATTAATGCTCTTGACTCTTCTCTTGATTTTGAAAAAGGCGGTGAAATAGCAAAAAATCTCCATAATCTTTATGATTTTATCGATAGATCTTTGGTAACTGTACATGCCAAAAACGATATTAAACTTATTGACGATCTTATAGAAATCCTTGAAAATCTCAAAGAGGGTTGGGAGGGGATAGAATCGAAAATATAAAAAAAATTATAGATGAAGTATTTATCTGTTTGGAAAATGGCGAATTTGAAAAACTGGAAGAACTTGCCATCAAACTGCAAACCATTGATCTGTCTGTACTTACAGAAGAGGAAAAGAAAGATATCTTCTCCTCTGTAAACTCAATAATATCTCTTGTTTCGGAAAAAAAAGCTGAAGTTGCAAATCATATAGAGCAGACACAAAAACTCAAAAAGTTTAAATTTTAATCTCTTTTTTTATTATTTGAAATATTTTAAAAGAGAGAGATCTTTATTCTGTGCAAATGATGCCATTGTTGCTTCATATGCGGTTTTTGCTTTTTCAAGATTTGTTATGGCTTCCGTATAGTCTGCATCTTCCAGTTTAGATATAAGTTCAGAGAAATTTACGTTAAGGCTTTCGTTTTGGGTTCTTAAATCTTCAAGGGTTTTCCCCTGGGAACCTATCAGTGATCTGTGCTGCATAATTGCGTTCAGACCCAGATCGAAAGCATCAAGAATTGTATCGGCGCTTTTTCCGTTTATTGTTACATTTACCTCTCCTGGATTGTGCAATCTTGTCAAATCTCCTGAATTGATAATTTCGCTTATTTTGTCAAGAACTTCAACTATCGCAATTTTCCCTGTATTTTCATTTACACCAAGATATTTATCACCTCTAAATGTTGAATTTAATTCAACTCCTTTTGAAACCGGAACCGTAGTTTCAACTGTCTCTCCCTGATATGTTCCGTCGGCCGTAAAAGGATCAACCTGGGACTTGACTCCGCCGAAAAGTGCGCTATCGCCAATTTTAATATTTGCCTGATTTATTATATAGTCTTTAAGAGACTGGAGATATTCATCAACTATTGCGGCATCCTCCTGATCCAGAACACCAGTATTAAGAAGCCTGACTATCTCTACGCGGGCTTCTTGTGCTGTTTCGGAAATGCTATTCAAAGAGCCTTCGGCAACACTTTGTGTATTTTGTACATAATCCATATTTTTTGCATAACCTTCAAGGTCGTTTTGAAGGGATTTAAAGCGAAGACTTGCAGCAAGATCAACTGTGCTGTCAGAAGGTTTCAATATTTTTTTGCCTGAAGATAGTTGCTGTGTATACTTTTCTATCTCTTTTTGTCTAATCTGGTCATACTTTGTAAAGGTGTTAAAAAGAGATATTTCAGGTACTCTCATCACATTCCTCGTTTTTTTATTTTCTTTCTCTATATATTATCGGCAAATGTAAAAAATTTTTTAGCAATTCTATATCATATTCATTACTGTTTGCAAAAGTTCGTCTGTTACGGTTATGATTCTGGCACTTGCTTCATATGAACGCTGCAGTTGAGTCAGTTTTATCAGCTCTTCATCTAGATTTACACCACTTTTTTCCTGAAGTTTCTGTTCAGCCGCTTCAAGCAGAAATTTATTGTCTGTAAGGGTATTTTGATTGTGAGATGATTCAAAACCGATGGGTGCTACTATTTTTGAATTGTAAAACTCATTTAAAGTCAGTCCATCCAATGCCGCAAAATTTTGCTCTTTTATTGCAAGAAGAGCTTTTATATTTGTATTGTCTGAATTGGTGTATGCAGGATCACTTGCTGCCGCTATAAGTTTTGGGTCTTCAAAAGCTATCTCTATGTCTGAAGCAGCACTGCCGGGAGTAAAGTTGAACATATCCTGCCCAGCATTACCGTTTAGATCAAATCCGCTGTTGTGCTGAGAGTTGATTGCAGTTGCGAACTCTTCTGTAAATGTGTTCAAGGTCTGCATTGTACGGTTCAGAAAATCGATACCTTTTATAAGTCCGCCTATTTCTCCGTTGCCAAGTTCGGAAGTTATATTTATCCCCTCCCATTTTATTACCGGATCGGCATTTGTGTCTATTTCAAACTGCAGAGTATGTGGTTTGTCAAAAAGAACTAGATCAAAACCTTTTGCAGTAGAAACGTTAACTGTTCCGTCATTTTGAAAAGTTATTTTCGTGTCTATTAAGGAACTGAGCTCTTTCAAAGCTCTGTCGCGCTCGTCCATATATTCGTTTACTTTTGCTTCATCAGCATTAAATGCTCTTATTCCTTCATTGATTTTTGCAATTTTTGAAGTCAGTTCATTTATTTTTTGGACTTTGTCTTTAATGAGCAGGTTTGTGTTTTCTTTGGTATCCTGTAGGCTTTCATAACTGGTTCTTATTCTGCCTACAAGTGTTTTGGCCTCTGATATAACACTTTGCCTGGCTGCTAAGTTGTCAGGATTTACTATTACATCATTCATCGAGTTGAAAAATTCATCCAATGCCGTACCAAAGCCGCTGCCCTGAATATCGTTAAAGTTGAATTCTATCTGATCCAAAATATCCTGGTATGCAGTATTACCTGTATATTGCTGATTTATGTTTATCGTTCGGGTAAAAAGAGAGTTGTCAAAAATTCTTTCGGCTCTATTAAGGTAGACTCCGCCGCTGACAACATTTTCAAATACCGGATTTACTCTGCTATATCCTTCCGTATAAACGTTCGTCATATTTTTATTTGTAATATCAATCCCGCGTTTGAAAGAAAGAAGCGCTTGAGAACCTATTGAAAGCGAAGAAAACAGAGACATGGAATTCCTTTTTTATTATTCAAAGCCGATTTTTTTTATTATCGGCAGATATTTAAATTTTTTTATTGAAAAGCCCCTCTTTTTTTGAATGAATTTCTCCTTCTTTAGTATACTGTTTTGTAGAATTTTCTTCAAATATTGATTCAAAAAGCTCTTCTATATAATTTAAATTACTTTGTGCAAGACTCATATTTCTTTTACTCAGCTCATCGATTTTCTCTATCTTTTCCATATACGGTTCGATCTCATTTTTTTCAAAAGCCGCAAGTTCTGATAGAAGCTTCTGCTTTTCTTCGACTGTTTTTAGCAACTCTTCCGAAAGTGTCGAATCAGAAACAGTTTTTATCAAATATCTGTTTTCAAGTTCCAGAAGTTCTATAAGTTTATCTAAAATGCTTTCCAAGTTTTTCATTATTTCCTCTCAGTACTCTTCCATTTCCGGAAAGGTCTCTTTTTCATACTCTACAACCCTGTTTCTTCCTTCCTCTTTTGCCCTGTAAAGGGCAAGGTCGGCATACTTGATAGCTTTCCATAGACTATCGGTGTCTTCCGGAAAAATTGATATACCGATACTTACACTTTTTTCAATTTTTTCAGGACCAACATCTATTTTTTTCTTTTTAAAAGAGTTTCTAATCTTTTCTGCTACAGTAAAAGCACCATTTTTGTCTGTATTGTAAAGCAGGACCATAAACTCTTCCCCTCCGAATCTTACTATAACATCCGAATCCCTTATGTTTTCTTCGATAGTATTGACAAGTTCCTTTATTACAATATCCCCTGCATCATGCCCGTAAGTGTCATTTACCATTTTGAAATAATCTATATCAATCATAAGAATGCCATAAGAAATTCCGCTTCTTTTTGCCTGAGGTATGGCTTTTTTTGCAAATTCGTCCAAATATCTTCTGTTGTATGCTCCCGTTAGACCGTCTTTTAAACTCAGCTCTTTTAGTCTGCCCAGAAGAATTTTGCTTTTGAGAACCGGTTTTGCAGCATCTAGGAAATTGCTGATTTGCGGGATGAGACTTTTTATTCTGTCATATTCTTCTCTGTTTTTACTGGAAAAGGATATGAGTATGCTTATATCATCGTCTATTCTATACGGAAGACACAGATACATTATATCTTCGTCTCCATCAAAACTTTCACATATATGAACCAACTCTTCGGAGCGAACTATATCGTTCACCCGACATGCTCTGCAGCTCTCTATATCATCGTCTGCACTTTTACAGAAACTTTCCGGTTTGGTTATATATATGAGTTTTCTAAAGTTTTGAGAAGAGTTACATTCATAAAAAGCGAAATATTTTATTTTGAATCTCTCTTTCAAAAGTTCCACTATTCTTTCGTATATCTGTTCTTTATCTTTATCTTTTTCTATTATTTTCTTGAATCTATAGATATCCGCCAATTCGTTAACAAGGTTTTTTACTTGTATAAGCGGGTCTTTTGATGTAATAGGGAAGTTTATAAAAATAGAGACGTTTTTCTTTATCTCTTCAAGAGTATGCTCTATCTTTTCGTACAATGTATTTGTCCATTTGGCAATTTCTGCTGTTTCGTCTTTTAAGTCGGTATGTATTCTGTGGCTGTAATCTCCTTCATAGGCTTTTTTCAGCCCTGTTTTCAAAGACTCAAACAGTTTTAGATATGAGTTTGCCAGATAATTGAATATTAAAAAAGAGATGAATGCAACAAAAACTGCTATAACTATAATTCTGATTATTGTTACAATACCTTCCATACGTGTTTGAGCTATGTCAAACTTCATACTTATAGCGCCAAGAACTTCACCTTCTTCTGCATCGTGGCACTTTAAACAGTTAGGGGTTGCGTATGCAGTTGCCGTATAAGGAATGACGACTCTTAGTTTGACACCCTCTTTGCCTTCATAAACCTCGTCTTTGCTTTTTCCTGTTTCAAGTACCTCTTTTTCCAAATCGTTTGTGGGTTTTTCCGAGCCGAATCCTTCGCCAAACTGTTTTATAACATTTCTGGATCTTATAACTCTCAACTCTTCAACGCTTTGGAGATTTTTTATCTGTGAGAGAAAAAAGTCTCTTTTGTCCATAATGTTATTTACCATATGTGCAGTAAGACCATCTTTGACTATATTTGCGATAAGTTTTGATTTTTCCCTTGCATTATCTATGGAAAATGTTCTGAAATTAATAGCAAGAACAATCAAAACCGACAATAAAAGAACAGCAATAATAATACCGTTTAAAACAAGTAGTTTTGTTTTCATATTCATTTTTAAACCTTTATTCCACAGTTACACTCTTTGCTAGATTTCTTGGCATATCCACATCATTTCCGAGTCTTACGGCGATCTCAAGAGCCAAAAGCTGAACAATCAACATCATTTCGAAAAATTCCAGCATAGGATGATTATAATCGGCTGTTTTTATAAAATCATCTGCCAGTTCAAATTCATACGGACTGATGGCAAGTATTGTGGAGTCTCTTGCACTCAGTTCTTCCACATTGCTTTTTATTTTCTCATACAGGATATTTTTTGGCATCAGAGCTATAGTAAAAAGCTCCGGATCGGCTAGAGCAATGGGGCCGTGTTTCATCTCTCCAGCAGGATAGCCTTCGGCATGTAGATAGCTTATCTCTTTTAGTTTTAAAGCACCCTCCAGTGCAAGGGGGAAAAACAGATCCCTTCCTATATAGAAAAAACCGTGTCCATGAAGATATCTTTTGGAAAGCCTTTTAATTTTTTCGTGTAGATGATTTTTAACCACCAATATTTTGGGCGTGTGTAAAATTGCGTCTATCTCTTTTTCAAAAACATTTTTATCGATATTTTTTCTCAAATTGGCTAGATATAGAACAAGCATCCATAAAACCATCATTTGTGTGGCAAATGCCTTTGTGCTTGCTACTCCTTTTTCTATGCCGGCCCTTGTCAGTACGGTTGTATCAGCAAGTCTTACAATGGAAGAGTTGTCCACATTGCAAACGGCAAGAGTTCTCAGTCCCGCTTTTTTCGCTATCTTCAGAGCTTCAAGCGTATCGGCAGTCTCTCCGCTCTGGCTTATAACGATAAAAAGTGTGTTTTTATTCAAAAGAGGCTCTTTATATCTGAACTCACTTGCTATCTCTACTGAGCAGGGGATTTTTGCAAGTCTTTCAAAAAGATATGCGGATGCAAGACCGGCATGATAGCTTGTTCCACAGGCACAGATTTTTATATTTTCTATATTTTCAAAAAAACTCTCGTCAAATTCGTCAAAATCTATACTATCCTGAGTCACTCTACCCATAATTGTTTCACTGACTACTCTGGATTGTTCATATATCTCTTTTTCCATAAAAAATCTATAGCCGCCTTTTTGGGCAAACTCTTTGTCATCTGTAAGTGGAGAAAACTTTATCTCTATAGCTTTTGAATTGCGAAATATTCTTATCTCTTTTTCATTTGCGTATCCATATTCACCATCTTCTAGATAGACTATCTCTTTGGCATGTCCAATAAGAGGCGCATCAGATGATGCGAAAAAAATCTCGTTCTCATCATTTTTTCCAAGAATTAGCGGTGAACCGTTTTTGGCGAAAAAAATAGTATTTGGCTCGGCTTTTGTTAAAAGAAGTATGGCAAAGGCTCCTTTGAGTTTAGCAATTGTCTCTTTGAAAGCCTTAAATGCGTCATTGCTTTTTTTATAATTTTCTTCAAAGAGGTGTATGATAGTTTCCGTGTCTGTCTGGCTTACAAACTGATAACCTTTCTTTTCAAGAGACTCTTTAAGCTCTTTGTAGTTTTCGATGATACCGTTGTGAACAACATAGCTGAATTTTCCCAGATGTGGATGTGCATTTAATTCAGTAGGTTTTCCGTGTGTCGCCCATCTGGTATGTCCTATGCCTATGCCAAATCCCTCTGTTTTAAAATTTTTAGTTTTTCTTTCAAGATTTTCTAATTTTCCGACGGCTTTGAAAACCTGCATATTCTCATTTTGTATAATGGCAATACCGGCTGAGTCATACCCTCTGTACTCTAACTCTTTAAGCCCGTTAAGTAAAATATTTTTAATCTCTTTTTTGCCGATATAGCCCACAATTCCGCACATTAGCCAGAACCTTCCGTAAGTAGTTTCAAAATGGATTCTCTATTATTACAAAAATTTCCGTTTTTTTCTATTAAAAAGAGATCTTTAGCTCTTTTTTTGACTGTGTGAACTTTTGCCGTCGCTATATCAATGCCGAATTTGTCAAACAAAGAGGCTATATATGCAAGAAGACCTTTTTGATTTTTTACATTCAAAAACATGGTTGCATATGTTTTTGAGTGTTCGCAGTCTATCTTTATCTCTTCTCTTTTAATATCCGGTTTTTTCAGTTTTATTTTTTTCTCCATATCGAAAGAGTTTGCTACAATCTGTTCAATATAACCGATATTGCCTATATCGGCTTTTTCAAGAAAATCTATTTTAAAATATTTGATATTGTCAAACAGTTTAAAGACTTCCATTGAGGCAACATCAAAACTGCTCAGTTTTCCCAGCAGATATCCCAGATTAAGCGGAACTTTTCTTATTATCTCAATTGAAAGGAAGTTGTTATTGTTTATTTCGTATTTGAAATCCTCTGTTTCTGCGGCCTTTTTGGCAATCTCAATAATTTCGTTTGTTTTATGTTTAATGAAGAAAAGATTAGATTCTATAGAAAGTATCTTTTTTTGGAGAGTCTTCGGAAGTGACTGGAAGTTACTGTTTCTTTTGAGTGCTTCTTCTTTTTTGATCCTTTTTGCAGTCTCATCCAGAATCTCTTTTTTTGCAAAACTCTCTTTTGCCGCCAGATAGAGTTCTTTCATAAGTTCGGCATTGTATGAATTGTATCTGTTTTTGCCGACTGCATTTATGTCGGCATATGTGAGCAGATAAAGCATATCCAGTATTTTTGGAGTTTTAAGTTTTGCCGTAAAGGAAAAAACCGTTTTTTCATTATAGATATCTTCTCTGTATGCGGTGTTACTCATAAGTGTATGGTATCTGACAAGAGTCGCACCAATTTCGGCAATATCTTCTGAAAAACCGATTTTTTTGGCAAACATTCTTATAAGCTTTGCTCCTACTTCACTATGGTCCTGTTTTCTTCCTTTGCCGGCATCATGTAAAAAGGCGGAGAGTTTTAAAATGGCAAGCTCATCTTTTGAAAGATTTTTCATTAAGTCTTTTAAAAAGGGGTCTTTAACTCTTTCAAGATAATATATAGTTAGCAAAGAGTGTACGTCTACAGGATACTCATGATATCCGTCGAACTGAGGTAGATGTATGATTTTTTTGATAGGTGGAATCAACAGAGGCAGAAGTTTTGTATTGTAAAACAGTGTCAATATTTCATAGATTTTATTTTTGTAAAAGAGTTTTTTGATTCTGTTTTTTATATTTTTGCTGCTTCTGCTGTAGATAGTATTTTTTGCATAATATATAAAACTTGGATCGATTTTTTTAATGTTTTCAATTTTTAATAAAATATCTATCAATTCTGAAATTCTACTCTCTTTTGAATTAAAAGATGCATAGAGTGTGTTGTCACAGAAGAAAATGTTTTTTGTGATTCTTGATTTTCTCAGTTTTGATAAATTTTTTGGATTGTACAAGAAAACTTTTACCATTTTTTTGACAAATATTTGCGTGAAATTGTCTATGGTATGCAGAGCATCGAGAGTTTTGGATACTAAGACCTGCTGGATTTTTGAGTCACTTTTATATCTGATAAGAAGTCTTTTTGAAACTTCCGGTATATATTCCAAAAGGAGTCTGTCCTCTTTCTTGCCTGCGGCAAGATGTATAGCCGCCCGAACCCTAAAAAGCCACTCAAGTGCTATTCTGAACTCTCTATATTCTTCATCAGTAAAGAGTTTGCCGCTAAGGTCTTTGAGAGTTTTTGCGCCATACAGTACATTTGCAATCCAGTAAAGAAGGTTTGCGTCTCTTAGTCCGCCGGTTCCCTCTTTTATATTCGGTTCCATGGAGATAGGGTATTTTGCTCGTCTTTTTTTTGCTTCTTCAATTTTTTCAAAAACAAATTTTTTTCTGTTTTTGCTTCTTATTTTGCCCAGTTCGTTTTCTATTTTTATCCAAAGAAATTTTGAACCGCATATATATCTTGACTCTATCAAAGCGGTTTTTATGGTGTCGTCTTCCATTGCTGCGTTTGAGAGTTCTTTTAAGCTGTGTACCCTGTGACCCAGTTTTAGCCCGGCATCCCAGGCTATATAGAGTATCTTTTCAATCAATGCATTTGTATTGTACCCTTCGCACTCATCATATACTATCATCAGGTCTATATCACTGTAGACACAAAGCTGCTCTCTTCCGTAGCTTCCAAGAGCAACAAGCGTTATCGGTATCGAGTTGCTCATCGGTGTATATATTCCAAACATTTTTCGTACGGCAACTCTGTATATGGTATTTATTATATTATCCACATGTCTTGTATGCCTAACGAGAAAATCTTTTCCCTGCGTCTCTTTGAAAAGCTCGTCCAAAGAGCCGAAATAGTTCTTTATATATTTTCTTATTGCTTTGGATATTTCAAGTTCAGTTGCATTCTTGTCCAAAAGGTCTTCTATGTTCTCTTTAAGTGTCATTATGTTACTTCTACTTTTTATATTTTTTTTAGTCGATATTATATCTTTGTTTTTCTAAAGTTTTAGTATAATTACCGCACATTATATATTTAGAGGAAAGAATGGACACTGTCGAAAAAATAGAAGCAGGAGAGCGCCTCAGTTTTGAGGACGGTCTGAAACTTTACGATTTTGATATTTTCACTCTCGGAAAGTTGGCAGACAGCAGAAGAAGGGCGCTTTATAAAAATAGAACATTTTTCAATATAAACAGACATATCAATCCTACAAATATTTGTGCAGATATATGTAAATTCTGTGCTTTCAGCGCCAATCGCAAAAATCCGAATCCGTATACCATGAGTATAGATGAGATTTTGAAAATTGTTGAACAAGCTTCACAAAGAGGAGCAAAAGAGGTACATATAGTCTCTGCACACAATAAAGAAGCTGGGCTTGACTGGTATCTAGGGATGTTCAAAGAGATAAAAAGAAATTTTCCCCATATTCACATAAAGGCGCTGACTGCCGCTGAAGTAAACTTTCTGGCAAAAGAGTACTCTGTGAGTTATGAAAAGATGATAGATATGATGATCGAAAGCGGAGTGGATAGTATGCCTGGAGGTGGTGCAGAGATATTCGACGAAGAGGTGAGAGAATATATTTGCAAAGGAAAGGTTAGTTCCGATGAGTGGCTCGAAATCCACAGGCTATGGCATAAAAGAGGGAGAAAAAGCAATGCAACTATGCTTTTTGGTCATGTGGAAAAAAGAGAACACAGAGTCGATCATATGTTGAGACTCAGAGCTCTTCAGGATGAAACAGGCGGATTTAACTGTTTTATCCCTCTGGTATACCAAAAAGAGAACAACTATCTTAAAGTAAAGGATTTTGTAACGGGACAGGAATATCTCAAAACTATAGCCGTAAGCCGTCTTATGCTTGATAATATTCCGCATATAAAAGCATACTGGGCATCATCTACCATAAATCTGGCCCTTGTTGCACAAGAGTTTGGAGCAGATGACCTTGATGGCACTATAGAGCGCGAAGCCATACAGTCTGCCGCCGGTGCGAAAAGTGCAGGAGGAATGCCGCTTGAAGAGTTTGTCGCCCTTATTAAAGACAGCGGATTTGTTCCGGTCGAAAGAGACAGTCTTTATAACGAGTTGAAAGTGTGGCAATGAAATATTACGGATATGATGAATATCTAAAAGATATGAAAAAACTTGTCAAAAAAATCGACTTCGATTTTGATGCAATAGTCGGCGTTGCAAGAGGAGGAATGACTATAGCACATATGCTGGGAGAGTATTTTGGTACAAGAAACGTCTTTACGATAAACTCTATAGCATATGAAGATACCAAAAAACTGGATGCAGTAAAAGTTTTCAATATTCCCGATTTGAAAAATTTCAGAAAAATTCTGATTGTTGATGATATTGTCGACAGCGGCGATACTATGAGAAAGATAATATCTGTTTTAAAAAAGAGATATCCAGACGCCGAGTTTAAAGTAGCTGCACTTTTTTACAGACCCGATGCCGGTTTCAAACCAGACTACTATGCGGCTGTTACAAATGAATGGATAGATTTTTTCTGGGTTAAGGATTTGAAATGATTTTGATGATAGACAATTATGATAGTTTTACATACAATATAGTGCAGTACTGCCTGGAACTTGGTGCGGATCTGAAAGTCATAAGAAATGACGAGATGAGCGTTGAGGAGATAGAAAAACTGGGGCCTGAAAAGATTATCATATCTCCAGGGCCTGCAACGCCTAAAGAAGCGGGAATAAGTCTGGATGTGATCAGGCATTTTAAAGAAAAACTGCCTATTTTCGGTATATGCTTGGGGCATCAGGCTATAGCGGAAGCTTTTGGTGGAGAGATAATCAGAGCAAAAAATCTTATGCACGGGAAAACATCTGTAATCGAAGTTGTAAAACACACACCTATATTTAAAAATCTGCCAAAAGAGTTTGTTGCTACAAGATATCATTCGCTTGTTGTGAACAAGAAAAATCTTCCAAAATGCGTAATCCCCACCGCTTACAGCAAAGATGACAGGGAAATTATGGCAATAGAAATTGAGGGGCTTCCGATATATGGTGTGCAGTTTCATCCCGAATCGATAATGAGCCAATACGGACACGAAATAATTGAAAACTTTTTAAAACTCTGACCACTATGAAAAGCAAAAGTATCCTTTTATTTTATAGTTTTGCAATACTGCTGCTTTTGCTGGTACTCTCCAATACTTTGCATATTTCGCCGGACGAAGCTAAAATTGTTTTTTCACAAAACTATCTTGGTAGGATAATAGGAATTTTTTTATCGTTTTTTGGACAAAGTGATCTCTCTTTAAGACTCTTCTTCGTAATTTTACATATCATTAATATATGGCTTGTATACCTGATATCGCTGAAAATTGTTAAAAAGGAGATATACGCTCTTTTATCTGCAGTTGTGTATTCTTTATTACCGGGAGTTTTAAGTTCAGCCCTTATAGTGAATGAAGCGGGTATTGTAATTTTTTTGACGCTTCTTTTTATATATATCTATCAAAATAAGAAGTTTGGGAAAAAAGCATATCTTCTCTTTCCGGTTATGCTTTTAGCTGACAACTCTTTTGCTATATTTTTTTTGAGTCTATTTTTCTTTTCGCTGAAAAAAAAAGATAGACTGCTGATTTTTCTTTCGCTTCTTTTTTTCGGATTGTCCATGTACCTTTTCGGCTTTGATGCTTCCGGAAAACCGAGAAACTATTTTTTAGAGACTTTCGGAATATATTCGGCTGTTTTTTCCCCTCTTCTGTTCCTCTATTTTTTCTACACCATATATAGGATTCTGGTTAAAGAGGAAAAAGATATCGTCTGGTATATCTCTTTTGTCTCATTTGCTTTTGCGTTGCTTCTCTCTTTCAGGCAAAGAATTCATCTTGAAGATTTTGCCCCTTTTGCTGTTATAGCACTGCCTTTGATGGTCAAAGTTTTTATGAATAGTTACAAGGTAAGGATTGCAGAGCATAGAAAAAAACATAAATTGCTGTTTGCTATAGTTGCTGTCTCTTTGATACTTAACGATCTTGTTCTCTTTTTTAATAAACCACTATATTATCTGTTTGAAAATCCAAAAAGACATTTTGCATATAAATTCCATATCTCCAAACCTCTTGCAGATAGTTTGAAAAAGATGGGTATATATTGTGTAAAGACGTCTGATAAAACATTGCAAAAACAGTTAAGATTTTATGGAATATGTGAAAAGGGTCCTTTTATTTTAAACAAATATAAAATTAACAAAAAAGCAAAAAAAGTTTCGATTCGATACAAAAACATTACTCTTGAAACATTTTATGTTTCGAAAATTAACAATAAGTAGAGTTTGTTTTTTTTATTTGTTGATTTAATACTTTTATTTTTCATAGAATGTTACAATTGCACAAATTAGAAAATAGTAAGGAGATATGATGGCTCAAAGAGCGATACGTGAATATGACGGCAAAAAACTTTTTGCAAAAAACTGGGAGAAATATTTCGCCCCTTTGAAATATCCTTTCGAATCCGTTTTGGTAAAAAGCGGTGAAGAGCTTCTTAAAATTGCTCAAGAACCCGAGTACAAATGGTTGAAAGAGAAAGCTCTGGTTGCAAAGCCGGATATGCTTTTTGGAAAAAGGGGGAAAAACAATCTGGTTCTTTTTAAAGTAAATAAGCCCGGCGATGTTACTTTGGAAGATGCTGCTAAGTGGATAGATGAGAAAAGAAGTACAGAGACCACGCTTCTTAGCGGACAAAAAGGTGTTCTAACTCATTTCATCGTAGAACCTTTCACGCCTCACTCTGAAGATGAAGAGTATTACATAGCTGCTACTACTCTTGATGAAAACTTTGATGTTCTTTATATGAGTGCTCATGGTGGTGTAGAGGTTGAAGAGAACTGGGATAAAGTTGTAGAGGTAAAAATTCCTATCGATGCAACTGATGAAGAGATTGAAAAAATTATTAAAGAGAATATTCCTGCGGATATTCCTGAAGACAAAAAAGATGTATATGCAAACTTTGCGGTAAATTTCTATAAATTTTTCAGAGACCTTAACTTTGCATATTTGGAAATCAATCCTGTTGTAATAGTGGGAGATAATGTTTATCTTCTTGACCTTGTTGCAAGACTGGATGACACTGCAGGTTTCTTGATGAAAGATATCTGGGGTGACATAGAGTTCCCAACACCTTTCGGTATGGAAGAGAAAACTCCGGAAGAAGAGGCGATAGCTGAAGCCGATGCGAAAAGCGGTGCTTCTTTGAAACTAACCGTACTCAACCCTAAAGGAAGAATCTGGACATTGGTTGCAGGTGGCGGCGCTTCTGTTGTTTATGCGGACACTATTGCAGATTTGGCAGGCGGCGTTAAAGACTTGGCAAATTATGGAGAATATTCAGGCGGACCAACAACTGACGAGACAAGATTTTATACTGAAACTGTTTTGGATTTGATGACAAGAGAAAAAGATCCTGAAGGTAGAGACAAAATTCTTATTATTGGTGGTGCTATAGCAAACTTTACAGATGTTGCCAAAACTTTTACCGGAATTATTCAGGCATTTGAAAAATATGCCGATAAGATGAAGGATGTTGGTGTGAGAATTTATGTCAGACGTGGTGGTCCAAACTATGAAAAAGGTCTAAAAGATATAAAAGAGGCTGCGGACAGATTGGGATTGCCTATAAAGGTTTTCGGTCCTGAAACACACATAACTGATATTGTAAGAATGGCATTAGAAGAAGATAAAGCAAAAGCATAAGGAGAGATTATATGGGACTATTTACAAGAGATACTCAAGCGATATTTTGGAACAATAACAGAAACGCAATCCAAAGAATGTTGGATTATGACTATATTATAAAAAGAGAAAAACCTTCAGTTGCTGCAATTGTAGCACCAACTAGTTCAAACAAGTTTGACAAGTTCTTTTTCGGTACAGAAGAGGTAATGATTCCAATTTACAGAAGTACCGCCGAAGCTGCAGCTGCTCATCCAAACGCAGATGTTCTTTTGAATTTCGCGTCTTTTAGAACAGCTTATGATGTTACCATGGATGCTTTGAATTTTGATCAGTTTAAAACTATAATGATAACTGCAGAGGGTATTCCTGAGAGACTTGCAAGAATAATGAACAAAACTGCTAAAGACAAAGGAGTACTCATCATAGGACCTGCAACAGTCGGTGCCATTACTCCTGGTGCTTTCAAAGTTGCTAACATAGGCGGAACAATCAACAACATAGTAAATTCCAAACTTCACAGACCGGGGAGCTGTGGTCTTGTAACAAGAAGTGGGGGTCTGTTTAACGAGCTTTCAAACATCATCTCACTTAACGCTGACGGTATAGCTGATGGTGTTGCTATAGGCGGTGACAGATTTGTTGGTTCTGTTTTTATTGACCACCTTCTAAGAATGGAAGATGATCCGAATGTAAAATATATGCTTTTGCTTGGTGAAGTTGGAGGTAGAGAAGAGTATAAAGTAATTGAGGCTGTAAAAAGCGGAAAGATTAAAAAGCCGATTATCGCCTGGTGTATCGGTACTATTGCACAGCACTTTACAAGCGGTGTTCAGTTCGGACACGCGGGAGCAAGTGCCAATGCTGAAGAAGAGACAGCTATTGCTAAGAACAAGGCTATGAAAGAGGCAGGTATTCATGTACCTGACAGCTTCAACGACCTTCCTCATGTTATTAAAGGTGTTTATGAGCAGCTAAGAGGCGAAGGTGTGATAGAAGAGATTGAAGAGCCGGAAGTTCCAAGTGTTCCTGAAGATTATGCGAAAGCTTTGAAAGCAGGAAAGATCAGAAAACCTAAAAACTTCATCTGTACAATCAGCGACGATAGAGGAGAAGAAGCTACGTATGCCGGATATCCTATCAGCAGTGTAGCTACACCTGATACAGGAAAAACAATTGGTGATGTTATCAGCCTTCTATGGTTCAAAAAAGTTTATCCAAGATGGGCGGTTGACTTTATCGAAACTGTTATCAAAACTGTTGCAGACCACGGTCCTGCAGTATCAGGTGCGCATAACGCCAAAGTTACCGCAAGAGCAGGTAAAAGTGTAGTCGAGTCTTTAGTAACTGGACTTTTGACTATAGGACCGAGATTCGGCGGTGCTATAGACGGAGCTGCATACTATTTCAAATATGCTCATGACAACAGCTTGAGTCCTAAAGAGTTTGTAAACTACATGAAAAAGCAGGGTGTTCCTATCCCTGGTATAGGCCACAGAATCAAATCTGTAAGAAATCCGGATAAGAGGGTTGAGGGACTTAAAAAGTTTGCTGCAGAGAATTTCCCTGCAACTCCGCTTTTGGATTATGCTTTGGAAGTTGAAAAACTTACAACAAGCAAAAAAGACAACCTTATTCTAAATGTTGACGGAACTATAGGTATTTTGATGGTTGACATGTGGAGAGCTCTTGGATACAGTGAAGAAGAGATTAACGAGTTTATCGAAAGCGGAACGCTTAACTCTTTCTTTATCCTAGGAAGAACGATTGGATTTATCGGACATGTTCTTGATGAAAAGAGACTCGGAATGCCTATGTACAGACATCCGTTCGATGATATTCTGTACGATGTCAATAAGGCTGATGAGATAAAATAAAACCTCTTTGTGGTATAATCGGCATATGGCCGATTTTACCGCAAAGGATAAAAATGCGTAAAGCATTTACATTTTTCGAAACGATTATAGTTGTACTGGTTGTCGGAATACTCGCGGCAATCGCACTCCCAAGACTCAGCGCAGACAGACTGCAGGAAGCTGCTGATCAGATACTTTCTCATATTAGATATACTCAACATTTGGCATTGATTGATGACAGATTCGATCCGCTTGATCAAAATTGGTACAATGAAAGATGGAGAATAAATTTTAGACAGTGTACAAGCGGAAACGGATGGTATTATGTAGTGTTTCGAGATTTAAATCACGGAGGCGCAGCTGCAGCACCGGGAAGAGACGAATCTGCTATAAACCCTTTTGATGGAAGACGTTTGTTTAATAATGGAAACTGCACTGAAAATCCGGAAGACAGTCCGGAAGTTATTATCGGTTCAAAATACAGTGTTACCGGCATAAACTTTACCGGCGGATGTACAAACCAGTATATAGCATTTGACGAAATCGGCAGACCATTCTTCACTACCTACGGTACAACGCCTTACAGTGGCATAATGTCAAATGACTGCAATATAACCTTTCAAACTTCAGACGGACAATTTACCATTACAATAACTGCAGAAACGGGATATGCATATTTAAGCAATATAAGCGGCTGATACAATTTTATCTGCATTTAAGCGAAGGCGGTATATAATTCCGCCTGCTTAAGAGGGAGCGAGTGGAGTGAGGAGACAAGAGCGAGTACGGCGGGGCCGTGGTTGTGGATAGGCTCTTGACATAGATGGAAAGATTAGGTATAATTTCACCCCTTTAAAAAGAAGGGAAGAGGGTTTGACTGACTCATTAGAGTTTAATGAGTTTGAGAGTTCTTTTCCGATTAGTAGAATGGGAAAAACGATCTTTGAAAACTAAACAAACCGACTAAAACCTTTGAGCGAGAAGTTTAAAGTAAATGGATTAACTGATTCATAAATTACATAAATTATTTTATGGAGAGTTTGATCCTGGCTCAGAGTGAACGCTGGCGGCGTGCTTAACACATGCAAGTCGAACGAGAACGGCTTTTTCCTTCGGGAAAGAGTGTCAGCTAAGTGGCGCACGGGTGAGTAATACATAGCTAACCTGCCCTATAGCGGGGGATAACAGCTGGAAACGGCTGCTAATACCCTATACTCCTTCTCTACATAAGTAGAGTTGGGAAAGCGATATGTAGCGCTATAGGATGGGGCTGTGGCCTATCAGCTTGTTGGTGGGGTAACGGCCTACCAAGGCTATGACGGGTAGCTGGTCTGAGAGGATGATCAGCCACACTGGAACTGAGACACGGTCCAGACTCCTACGGGAGGCAGCAGTGGGGAATATTGCGCAATGGGGGCAACCCTGACGCAGCAACGCCGCGTGGAGGAAGAAGGCCTTCGGGTTGTAAACTCCTTTTCTGAGGGAAGATAATGACGGTACCTCAGGAATAAGCACCGGCTAACTCCGTGCCAGCAGCCGCGGTAATACGGAGGGTGCAAGCGTTACTCGGAATCACTGGGCGTAAAGGGCGCGTAGGCGGTTTGGTAAGTCGGGTGTGAAAGCCCACGGCTCAACCGTGGAACTGCATCCGAAACTGCCAGACTAGAGTTCGGAAGAGGCAGGTGGAATTGGTGGTGTAGGGGTAAAATCCGTAGAGATCACCAGGAATACCCATTGCGAAGGCGACCTGCTGGGACGATACTGACGCTGAGGCGCGAAAGCGTGGGGAGCAAACAGGATTAGATACCCTGGTAGTCCACGCCCTAAACGATGGATGCTAGTCGTTGGAGTGCCAGTCACTTCAGTGATGCAGCTAACGCATTAAGCATCCCGCCTGGGGAGTACGGCCGCAAGGCTAAAACTCAAAGGAATAGACGGGGACCCGCACAAGCGGTGGAGCATGTGGTTTAATTCGAAGATACGCGAAGAACCTTACCTGGGCTTGACATCCCCAGAACCCTGTAGAGATACGGGGGTGCCTACTTTTGTAGGAACTGGGTGACAGGTGCTGCACGGCTGTCGTCAGCTCGTGTCGTGAGATGTTGGGTTAAGTCCCGCAACGAGCGCAACCCTCGCCCTTAGTTGCTAACAGTTAGGCTGAGCACTCTAGGGGGACTGCCCGGGCAACCGGGAGGAAGGTGAGGATGACGTCAAGTCATCATGGCCCTTATGTCCAGGGCGACACACGTGCTACAATGGGCAGGACAGAGAGAGGCAATACGGCGACGTGGAGCAAATCTCTAAACCTGCTCTCAGTTCGGATTGTAGTCTGCAACTCGACTACATGAAGCTGGAATCGCTAGTAATCGCGGATCAGCCATGCCGCGGTGAATACGTTCCCGGGTCTTGTACTCACCGCCCGTCACACCATGGGAGTTGAGCTCACCCGAAGCCGGGAAGCCAACCTAATTTAGGGGGCTACCGTCCACGGTGGGCTCAGCGACTGGGGTGAAGTCGTAACAAGGTAACCGTAGGAGAACCTGCGGTTGGATCACCTCCTTTCTAGAGTGATGATCCGAACATTAAATTGTTTGGATAGAGAGGGGTCTCTGTTTCACGACAGAGGCCGGAAGCTCAAAGGTGGAGGTCGGTTTGTTTAGTTTTGAGAGATTGGGGGTTCTTTAACATATTAAAGAGAGTAGCGTGAGCTGATTTTCATAAACCCTTGTCAGGGGTGGGTTTGAAAGAGGTAGAAGGCGGAAGGCTGAAGGGTGAAGGAAAAGAGAAGAGGAAGATTAATCTACTTCAACCTTCAACCTTCAACACTTCAACTTGAAATAAGGGCCTGTAGCTCAGGTGGTTAGAGCGCACCCCTGATAAGGGTGAGGTCAGAGGTTCAAGTCCTCTCAGGCCCACCATTTGGGAAATGAATAATGAATAATGATGAATTCATAATTCAACATTCATCATTAAAGACGGGGAATTAGCTCAGCTGGGAGAGCGCCTGCTTTGCACGCAGGAGGTCAGCGGTTCGATCCCGCTATTCTCCACCAGTTGGTGAGTGTAAGTGTGGGTGTTG